>NZ_JBHXMF010000062.1:0-54953 GCF_042721055.1 Streptomyces sp. NPDC058470 | reverse complement strand
GCCGGGCCGGGGCCCCCACACCCCCCCCCCCCCCCGCCTCTGTGTGTCGGGCAGGTTTCGTGCCGTCCGTTCCTTTTGCCAAGGGTTAACCCCCGCCTCTTGACGACCCCATGACGGCGTTCTCACTATGTTCCTCATAGCGCAACCCATCGTGCATTGCGCAACAGCAGAGGAGCTTGTCGTGCCACACGAGGTCCGTGCCGTAGTCGCCGTCAAGAAGGGCGCACCCGTCGAGGTGCAGACGATCCTCGTCCCCGATCCCGGCCCGGGTGAGGTGCTCGTCGCCGTACAGGCATGCGGGGTCTGCCACACGGACCTGCACTACCGGGAGGGCGCGATCACCGACGACTTCCCCTTCCTGCTGGGCCATGAGGCGGCCGGCACGATCGAGGCGGTCGGCGCGGGTGTCACCGACCTGGTCCCCGGCGACTACGTCGTCCTCGCCTGGCGCGCGCCCTGCGGAAGCTGTCGCTCCTGTCGCCGCGGCCGCCCCTGGTACTGCTTCGACTCCCGCAACGCCACCCAGCCGATGACGCTCCTCGACGGCACCCCGCTCAGCAACGCGCTCGGCATCGGCGCCTTCGCCGAGAAGACCCTGGTCGCCGCCGGACAGGCGGTGAAGATCGACCCGGCCGCCCGTCCCGAGGCCGCGGGCCTCATCGGCTGCGGGGTGATGGCGGGGTACGGCGCCGCCGCCAACACCGGCAACGTCGGCCGGGGTGACACGGTCGCCGTCATCGGCTGCGGCGGTGTCGGCAACGCGGCGATCGCGGGCGCCTGCCTCAACGGCGCCATGAAGGTCATCGCCATCGACATCGACGACAAGAAGCTCGACCAGGCCGAGAAGTTCGGCGCGACGCACACGGTCAACTCCCGGGGCACGGATCCCGTGGAGGCGGTACGCGCGCTCACCGACGGTTTCGGGGTCGACATCGCCATCGACGCGGTGGGCCGGCCGGAGACGTACAAACAGGCCTTCTACATGCGCGACCACGCCGGGGTGCTCGTCCAGGTCGGCGTCCCCGACCCTGAGATGAAGATCGAGATCCCGCTGATCGACCTGTTCTCGCGCGGCGGCGCCCTGAAGTCATCCTGGTACGGCGACTGCCTGCCGAGCCGCGACTTCCCGTTCCTCATCGACCAGTACCTCTACGGTCTGCTGGACCTCAACGCCTTCGTCAGCGAGACCATCTCGCTCGATCAGGTCGAGGAGGCGTTCGCGAAGATGCACCGGGGCGAGGTGCTGCGTTCGGTGGTGGTCCTGTGACCACGGACTGCACTGGACAGAGCCGCATCGACGCGGCCACCGGTCTCACCAATGCGACCGGCAGCTCGTATTCCGACCGACCCACCGTCGACGCCTCCCTCCGCAACCGGCTCCTCAACCTCCCCGGCAACACGGTCGTCCGCACCGGACACGGCGAGGACACCACCGTCGCCGCCGAGCGGCCCAACGTCCCCACGCCCTGAGCGCGTTCGCTCCCCACCCCGGCAAGGAGGGGCATGTCCAGTACGCCCGAAACCCATCCCCGAGTGGTCATCGTGGGCGCCGGCATCGTCGGCTGCTCACTCGCCGACGAGCTGACCGCCCGCGGCTGGACCGACGTCACCGTCCTCGAACAGGGGCCGCTGCCCGCCCCGGGCGGCTCCACCTCGCACGCGCCAGGTCTGGTGTTCCAGACGAGCCCGTCCAAGACGCTCACGGCGTTCGCCCGCTACACGGTCGAGAAGTTCAACTCCCTCCAGGTGGACGGGGTTTCCTGCTTCAACCAGGTCGGCGGTCTGGAACTGGCGACCACACCGGAGCGGCTGGCCGACCTGCACCGCAAGGCCGGTTACGCCGCCGCCTGGGGCGTGCGCGGCGAGGTCGTCAGCGCGACCCGTTGCAAGGAACTCTGGCCGCTCATCGACGAGTCGACCTTCCTCGGCGGCTTTCACACGCCCGACGACGGCCTGGCCCGCGCCGTGCTCGCGTCCCGCGCCCAGCTGGCACGGGCCACCGAAAGGGGCGCCCGCTTCCTGGACCGCCACACGGTCACCGGCATCGAGCAGGAGGACGGCCGGGTCACCGCCGTCGTCACCGACCGCGGCACCTTCCCCGCAGACCACGTCGTCTCCGCCGCCGGTTTCTGGGGCCCGGTCATCGGCCGTATGGCCGGAGTCGAGATCCCGCTGCAACCACTCGCGCACCAGTACGCGAAGACGAGGCAACTCCCCGAGCTGGCCGACGCGCAGACGGAAGCCTCCAAGCCCATCCTCCGCTTCCAGGACCGCGACCTCTACTTCCGCGAGCACAACGACCGTATCGGTATCGGCAGTTACGCCCACAAACCGCTCCCCGTCGACCCGTTCGCGATCCTCCCCTACGACGAGGCGCGGGCGAACGACATGGAGATGCCGTCCTCGTTCCCCTTCACCGAGGAGGACTGGGCGCCGAGTTGGGAGGACTGCCGCCAGCTGATGCCCGCCCTGCGTGAGACGGAGATCGAGGAGGGTTTCAACGGCGTCTTCTCGTTCACGCCCGACGGCATGCCGGTTCTCGGCGAGTCACGGAAACTCCGCGGCTTCTGGCTGGCCGAGGCCGTCTGGGTCACCCACTCCGCGGGGGTCGCGAAGGCGGTCGCCGAGTGGATGGTCGACGGACGCGCCTCCATCGACCTGCACGAGTGCGACCTCACGCGTTTCGAGGATGCGCAGCGTTCACCGTCGTACGTCCGTGAGCGCGGTTCACAGCAGTTCGTCGAGGTGTACGACGTCCTGCACCCGCTCCAGCCGATGGAACAGCCCCGTCCACTGCGCGTCAGCCCCTTCTACGCCCGGCAGCAGGAACTCGGCGCCCGGTTCCTTGAGGGCGGCGGCTGGGAACGCCCGCACTGGTACGAGGCGAACGCCCCGCTCGTCGACACCCTCGGGCCCCTCCCCGAGCGCGACCCCTGGTCGGCCCGCTACTGGTCGCCCATCGCGGCCGCGGAGGCGAAGGCGACCCGCGAGAAGGTCGCGCTGTACGACATGACCCCGCTGCGCCGCCTCGAAGTCACCGGCCCCGGCGCCCTCGCCTTCCTCCAGCGCATGACCACCAACAACCTCCGCAAGAAACCCGGAGCGGTCACGTACACCCTGCTCCTGGACGAGACGGGCGGCGTCCGCTCCGACCTCACCGTCGCGCGCCTCGCCGTCGACCGCTTCCAGGTAGGCGCCAACTCCCCCGCCGACCTTGACTGGTTGACCCGGCACGCACCCACCGACGTACACATCCGCGACATCACCTCCGGCACCTGCTGCATCGGCGTCTGGGGCCCGCTCGCCCGCGACCTCGTGCAGCCGCTGGCCCGCGACGACTTCTCGCACGAGGGCTTCGGCTACTTCCGCGCGAAGGAGACCTACCTCGGGCATGTCCCGGTGACGGCGATGCGCCTGTCGTATGTAGGCGAGCTGGGCTGGGAGTTGTACACCAGCGCCGACCTCGGGCTCAGGCTCTGGGACACGCTGTGGGCGGCGGGCCGGGAGCACGGCGTGATCGCGGCCGGTCGCTCCGCCTTCAACTCCCTCCGCCTGGAGAAGGGTTACCGCGCCTGGGGCGTCGACATGACCGACGAGCACAACCCGTACGAGGCGGGCGTCGGTTTCGCCGTCCGCATGGACAAGGACGGCTTCGTCGGCCAGGAGGCACTACAAGGACTCGCTCAGGCCGAGCCGACGCGCAGGCTCACCCCGCTCCTCCTCGACGACCCGGCCGCCGTCGTCCTCGGCAAGGAGCCGGTGTACGTCGACGGCGCCCCAGCCGGTTACGTGACCAGCGCCTCGTACGGCTACACGCTGGGCCGCTGCGTCGCATATGCCTGGCTGCCGACGCTAGCGAGCGGCACGGGCGTGCACATCGAGTACTTCGGCGAGAAGGTCCCCGCGACCGTCGCCGACGAGCCGCTCTTCGACCCGAAGATGACCCGCATCCGCCGCTGACACACCTGCCGTTGACACACCCCTCAGGAGGCTTACTGTGTCCCCGACCTACGACGTGATCGTGATCGGTCTCGGCGGTATGGGCAGCGCCGCCGCTCACCACCTCTCCGCGCGCGGCGCCCGTGTGCTCGGCCTGGAGAAGTTCGGCCCGGTGCACAACCGCGGTTCCAGTCACGGCGGTTCGCGGATCACGCGCCAGTCCTACTTCGAGGACCCGGCGTACGTACCCCTGCTGTTGCGCGCTTACGAGCTGTACGACGAGGTGGAGCGGGCCACCGGGCGGGACATCGCGACGCTCTGCGGCGGCGTGATGATCGGCCCGCCCGACTCGCTGACCTTCTCCGGCTCGCTGCGCTCCGCCACACAGTGGGACCTGCCCCACGAGATCCTGGACGCCGCCGAGATCCGCCGCCGCTTCCCCACTCTCAACCCGAACAACGACGAGATCGGGCTCTACGAACCCCGCGCGGGGTTCGTCCGGCCCGAGAACACCGTCGCCGCACACCTCCAGCTCGCCACCCGTCAGGGCGCCGACCTGCACTTCGACGAGCCGATGACGCGCTGGGAGCCGTACAAGGACGGTGTACGGGTTCACACGGCCGAAAACACCTACACGGCAGGCCAGTTGGTGATCTGCCCGGGGGCGTGGGCGCCGCAGCTGCTCACCGATCTGGGGGTGCCGTTCACGATCGAGCGGCAGGTCATGTACTGGTTCCAGCCGAAGGCCGGCGTCCAGCCGTTCCTCTCCGCCGACCACCCCATCTACATCTGGGAGGACGCGGCCGGAGTACAGGTCTACGGCTTCCCCTCGATCGACGGGCCGGACCTCGGCGCCAAGGTCGCCTTCTTCCGCAAGGGCGTCGAGTGCACCCCGGAGAACATCGACCGGACCGTGCACGAGGACGAGATCGGGGCCATGGCGGACCACATGTCCCGCTGCATCCCCGACCTGCCCGGCACCTTCCTCAAGGCCGCCACCTGCATGTACTCCAACACTCCCGACGAGCACTTCGTGATCGCCCGGCACCCCGCGCACCCGGAGTCCGTCACGGTGGCCTGCGGGTTCTCCGGGCACGGCTTCAAGTTCGTGCCGGTCGTCGGCGAGATCCTCGCCGACCTGGCCCTGAACGGAACCACCGAACACCCGATCGACCTCTTCGCCCCCCAGCGCCTCGCCGCCGCGCCCGCCTGAGGAGTACGCACGTGACGACGACCCCCATCTCCCCGAGCCCCGTCTCCCCCAGCCTGATCGCCACCCTCCCCGGGCGCTACTACACCGATCCGGAGATCTTCCGCGCGGAACAGGAGCAGCTCTTCGAGTCGATGTGGTTCTGTGCCGTGCGTTCCGCCGATCTCGTCAAGCCCGGCGCCTTCCGCACGGTCCAGGTCGGCCGCGAGAGCGTCCTGATCACCCGTTCGCGCACCGGTGAACTGCGCGCGTTCCTCAACATCTGCCGCCACCGCGGGGCCCGGCTGTGCACGGAGGAGGCAGGCGAGGTCCGCCGCAATATCCAGTGCCCGTACCACGCCTGGACGTACGACCTCGACGGCAAGCTGGTCGCGGCGCCGAACCTGATCAAGATGCCGGACATCGACCGCGTCGAATACGGCCTGGTCAAGGTCGCCCTGCGGGAATGGCTCGGCTACGCCTGGGTATGCGTGGCCGAAGAGCCGCCCTCCTTCGAGGAGACGGTGATGGGCGCGGCCGTCGAGCGGCTCGGCAACGCGGCGGCCATCGAGCACTACGGAACGGAGAATCTCGCCCTGGGAAAACGCATCACCTACGACGTGAAGGCGAACTGGAAGCTGATCGTCGAGAACTTCATGGAGTGCTACCACTGCGCCACGATCCACCCCGAGCTCACCGACGTACTCCCGGAGTTCGCGGAGGGTTACGCCGCCCAGTACTACGTCGGACACGGCGCCGAGTTCGGCGAGGAGATCAAGGGATTCACGGTCGACGGCAGCGAGGGATTCACCAAGCTGCCCGCGGTAGCGGAGGATCAGGACCGTCGTTACTATGCGATAACCGTCAAACCGACCGTATTCATCAATCTCGTACCGGACCATGTCATCCTGCACCGCATGTTCCCCCTCGCCGAGGACCGCACGGTCGTGGAGTGCGACTGGCTCTACGCTCCAGAGGTCGTGGCGTCGGGCGCCGATGTGTCGAAGTCCGTGGAACTCTTCCACCGGGTCAACGCTCAGGACTTCGAGGCCTGCGAACGTACGCAGCCCGCGATGGCGTCCCGCGCCTACCGGCGGGGCGGGGTTCTGGTGCCCACCGAGCACCACATCGGGATCTTCCACGAGTGGCTCATAGGCATGCTGGGAGGCATGGATGGCTGATCTTTATATCGACGGCGCATGGACGAGTGCCCGGGAGAAACGGACCCGCGAGATCCGGTGTCCGGCGGACGGCTCGCTGGTGGCCGAGGTGGACGAGGCGGGCGGCCAGGACACGGTCGACGCGATCGCGGCCGCGCGCCGCGCCTTCGACGAGGGCCCCTGGCCCCACACGTCCGCGAACGAGCGCGGCGACCTGCTGCTGCGGGTCGCCGATCTCCTCGTACGCGACAAGGACGCACTCGCCCGCGCGGAGTCGCTCGACACCGGCAAACGCCTGGTGGAGAGCGAGTACGACATCGACGACATCGCGAACTGCTTCCGCTACTTCGGGAAGCTCGTGACGAACGAGTCCGGCCGGGTCGTGGAGACGGGTTCGGCGGGCGTCGACAGCCGGGTCGTATACGAACCGGTCGGTGTCTGCGCGCTGATCACCCCGTGGAACTATCCGCTGCTCCAGACGGCCTGGAAGGTCGCCCCGGCGATCGCGGCGGGCAACACCTTCGTCCTCAAGCCGAGCGAACTGACCCCGCACACCGCGATCCATCTGATGCGCCTCCTGGAGGAGGCCGGGCTGCCCGCCGGCGCGGGGAATCTGATCCTCGGCGCGGGGCCCGAGGCCGGCGCACCGCTGGGCGAGCATCCCGACGTGGACCTGGTGTCCTTCACCGGCGGTCTTCAGACCGGCCGCAGGCTGATGGCCGCGGCGGCCGGGACGGTGAAGAAGGTCGCGCTCGAACTCGGCGGCAAGAATCCGAACATCGTCTTCGCGGACGCCGATTTCGACACGGCCGTCGACATGGCGCTGACCGCCGTCTTCCTGCACTCCGGGCAGGTGTGTTCGGCAGGCGCCCGACTGCTGGTCGAGGACTCACTGCACGACCGCTTCGTCGACGAGGTCGTACGCCGGGCCCAACTGATCAGGCTGGGCGGGCCGTTCGACGAGCAGGCACAGACCGGTCCGCTGATCTCGGCGGCGCACCGGGCGAAGGTCGAGGCCTACGTCGCCAAGGGCCTGGAGGAGGGCGCGGTACTGCGCTGCGGCGGCGAGCGGCCGGCTGATCCTCCGCACCCGGAGGGCTTCTACTATCCGCCGACCGTGCTGGACGAGTGCTCCGGCGGGATGTCTGTCGTCCAGGAGGAGTCCTTCGGTCCCGTACTGACCGTCGAGCGGTTCACCGACGAGGCGGAAGCCGTACGGCTGGCCAACGCCACCATCTACGGTCTCGCGGGCGGGATCTTCACCTCCGACGAGGCGAAGGCCCAGCGGGTCGCGTCCGCGCTGCGCATCGGCACCGTATGGATCAACGACTACCACCCGTACGTACCCCAGGCCGAGTGGGGAGGTTACAAGCAGTCCGGGTTCGGGCGGGAGCTCGGGCCTGCCGGTCTCGCCGAATACCGGGAGACGAAACACATCTGGCGTACGACGAATCCGAGTCCGCAGGGCTGGTTCGATTGATCCGATCCGCTCTGTCCTCCGATTCGACCGGTTCGGCCCTTCGGAGAGGTGAACTCCGGCAGCCAACGGATCCGCAGGATGACCCGGCAGCCGCGGATCAGCCCTATGATCCAGCACCCGCACACACCTTCGACCCCGCACGAGCCGCACTCCCCCTCCCGCCCGGGAGAACTTCCCCCTTTCCAGGAGGCCGCTCATGACCACCACGGCTCAACCACCCGAGAAACACAGTCACGACGACTCGGAACTCAACGAGTTCGGTTACAAGCCCGAGCTGAAGCGCACGCTTGGTAACTTTCACACCTTTGCCGCCGGCATCAGTTACATCTCCATCCTCACCGGTACCTTCCAGCTCTTCTACTTCGGCTACGGCAGCGGCGGGCCCGCCTACTGGTGGTCCTGGCCGATGGTCTTCGTCGGCCAGTTCATGGTCGCCCTGTGCTTCGCCGAGCTCGCCGCCCGCTATCCCGTGGCCGGCTCCGTCTACAACTGGTCGAAGAAGGTGGGCAATCCGCACGTGGGCTGGCTCGCGGGCTGGACCATGCTGCTCGCCTCGGTCGTATCGATCGCCGCCGTGGCCCTTGCTTATCAGCTGACGCTTCCTCAGATCTCTTCCGTGTTCCAGTTCGTGGGCGACGGCACGGGCAAGTACGACGTCGCCACCAACGCCGTGCTGCTTGCCTCCGTACTCATTGTCTTCACCACCCTGGTGAATGCCCTCGGCGTGAAGCTGATGGCCAGGATCAACACGGCGGGCGTCTTCATCGAGTTGGTCGCGACCGTCGTCCTGATCGTGCTGTTCGCGGTGCACATCACGCGCGGTCCGCAGGTCGTGCTGGAGACGAACGGCACGGGAGCGGGCATGCCCGGCGGTTACCTCGGCGCGTTCCTGGTCGCCTCGCTCGCGTCCGCGTACGTGATGTACGGCTTCGACACGGCCGCGTCGCTCGGTGAGGAGTCCCGCGACCCCTCGCGCAACGCGCCGCGCGCCATCCTCCGCGCCATCATCGCCTCGTTCGTGCTCGGCGGACTCGTCCTGCTGTTCGCCCTGATGAGCGTCTCCAGCCTGAAGGGCGAGCAACTGTCCACGGACGGCCTGCAGTACATCGTCCTCAACGTGCTCGGTGAGGACGCGGGCAAGGCCATGCTGTGGTGCGTGTTCATCGCGGTCACGGTGTGCGCCCTGGCCGTCCACACGGCGGCGATCCGGCTGGCCTTCGCGATGGCCCGCGACAACAACCTGCCCGCCGCGTCCAAGCTGGCCAAGGTCAATCCGCGGTTCCAGACCCCGGTCCTGCCCGCAGTCATCATCGGCGTCCTGGCGCTGGCGATCCTGGTGGTCAACATCCGCCAGCCGCAGATCTTCACCGTGGTCACCAGCATCGGCATCATCATGATCTACCTCGCGTATCTGGGGGTCACGGTACCCATGCTGGTCGCCAGGTTGCGCGGCAAGTGGCAGCCCGCGGGCGACGGGAAGTTCTCGCTCGGCCGCTGGGGCCTGCTCGTCAACATCGGCGCGGTGCTGTGGGGCACGGCCATGACGGTCAACCTGATCTGGCCGCGCGCCGCCGTCTACAACGCGACCGCCCCGTTCCACTGGTATCTGAAGTGGGGTGCGCTTCTCTTCGTCGGCATCGTGATGGGAGGCGGCTTCGCCTATTACTGGTTCGTGCAGCGGCACCGGACCGGGGTGCTCGCCGAGCACCAGTTCCAGCAGGCCCCGTCCGTCCCGCCCGAGGCCGCGACGGCAGCCGAGTAAGCGCCCCGAAGACAACAGCGATCTAGTAAGCGTCTGACTCAAGGAGGTCAACTCCCCATGAACGCAGATGAGTTCGACTACGTCGTGGTCGGTGGCGGCACCGCCGGCAACGTGGTCGCGGCCAGGCTCTCCGAGGACCCGTCCGTCACGGTGTGCGTGCTGGAAGCGGGGCCCAGCGACGTCGGCGACGACGACGTCATGAAACTGGAGCGCTGGATGGGCCTCCTTGAGTCCGGCTACGACTGGGACTATCCGATCGAGCCGCAGGCCAGCGGCAACAGCTTTATGCGGCACGCCCGCGCCAAGGTGCTGGGCGGCTGTTCCTCGCACAACTCCTGTATCGCCTTCTGGGCACCCGCCGAGGACCTGGACGACTGGGCGGCAGCGGGCTGTACGGGGTGGAGCGCGGCCGAACTCTTCCCGCTCTACCGGCGGTTGGAGTCGAACGACGCTCCCGGCGACCATCACGGCCGCACCGGCCCGGTGAAGCTGCGCACGCTGAAGGGCGAGGACCCTTGCGGCACAGCCCTGTTGGAGGCGTGCGCGCAGGCGGGCATTCCCACCACCGGTTTCAATACCGGCCAGACCGTGGTCCGCGGCGCCAACTGGTTCCAGATCAACTCCGACGAGAACAACATCCGACAGTCCTCGTCGGTCGCCTACCTCCACCCCATCATCGGGAAACGGCCCAACCTGGAGGTACGCACCGGGGTCCGGGCCAAGAAACTCCTGCTCGACGGCCGTCGCTGCGTCGGCGCCGAGTACCTGGACCCGGACCTGATCCACACCCGGGCGGTACGCGCCCGCCGCGAGGTCATCGTGTCCTGCGGATCCATCGACACACCCAAGCTGCTCATGCTGTCGGGCATCGGGCCCGCCGAACAGTTGCGCGAGGTCGGGGTCGAGGTGGTGGTGGACTCGGCGGGCGTCGGCGAGAACCTCCAGGACCACCCCGAGGGCCTCATCATGTGGGACGCCAAACAGCCGATGACCACCACCTCCAGCCAGTGGTGGGAGGCGGGCATCTTCTACGACACCGAACCGGGCCTGGACCGACCGGACCTGATGTTCCACTACGGCTCGGTGCCGTTCGACATGAACACCCTGCGCTGGGGCTACCCGACGTCGGAGAACGCCTTCTGCCTCACCCCGAACGTGACCCGCGCCAAGTCGCGCGGCACCGTGCGGCTGCGCACCCGCGACTACCGGGACAAGCCCGTGGTCGACCCGCGCTACTTCACGCACGAGCACGACGCGCGCGTGATGACGTACGGCCTGAAGCTGGCACGGAAGATCGCGTCGCAGCCCGCGCTGAGCGGCTGGGCGGGCGCGGAACTGGCACCCGGACCCGATGTCCGCACGGACGACGAGCTGCTCGACTACATCCACAAGACCCACAACACCGTCTACCACCCGTCCTGCACGGTGAAGATGGGCGCCGACGACGACACCTCGGCCCCGCTCGACGCCCGTCTGCGCGTCAAGGGGATCGAGGGTCTGCGGGTCGCGGACGGATCGGCGATGCCGGACCTCATCTCCGTCAATCCGTGCATCACGACGATGATGATCGGCGAGAAGTGCGCGGACATGCTGAAGGAGGACCGCTAAGTCACGCGCGAGGACTGCTAGTCACACGCGAGGACCGCTGGTCACCCTCCCTGCGGTGACGGCCGCTTGAACATGCGCGTCGCCGTGATCTCGCTGTGCACCGTCTCCCCCTCACCGGCCGGAGTCTGCTGAGGCAGACCCGGCCGGAGGTGTTCCTCCACGCTGATGTACTTCAGCCCGGCGCGCAGGTCGGCGTCGTTGCGGAGCCGGATGACGAGCGGGAACTCGGCGAGCGCCGTCGTGTCGAACAGGCCGGTGGTGTAGAGGAGTTGGACTCCGAGCGCGTCCGACACGGCACGCTGGAGCTCCAGCAGGTACGTCGCGTTGGCGCGCCCGATGGGGTTGTCCAGGAACAGCGTGCCCGCGTGCCGGTGCTTGTCGCGGCCCCGGTCGTTGCTGCGCAGCGCCGCCATCGTGCAGTACAGCGCGATGGCGGCGGTGAGCAGCTGGCCACCGGAGAACACGTCGCCCATCTGTCCGACGGGGACACGCTCGGCGCGCAGTACCGCGTCCGGCTTGAGGATCTCGACGGCGATGCCCTTCGGCTGAAGCGCGGCGCCGACCCCGCGCAGCAACAGCGACATGCCGTCGCGGCGCATGTCCGAGTTCTTCTTGACGGCCGCGCGGGTGGCCTCGTCGACGACCTCGCCGAGCCGGTCGGCGAGCGTCGCCTGGTCGGGCTCCTCGAACCGGATGCGCAGGAACTCCTGCCCGGACCACTCGCCGAGCCCCTCCGGAAGCCGGGACAGCCGCTGCGCGGACCGCAGGGTGGCGAGCGCCGACTCGACGAGCCCGCGCAGCCGGTCCACGATCGAGTCCCGGTTGCGCTCCAACTGCTCCAACTCGTCCGTCAGGACCCGCAGTCGGGGTGCGAAGGCGTCCCCCCACTTCTGGGCGTGCTCCGGCAGCGCGGACGCGGGCAGCTCGCGGATCTGCTGCCGCGCCGGGGTGCGCACCTGCTCGTACCGTGTGGAGTTGGCATGCCGTACGAGGATGTCGGAGGCCTCGCGCACGGCCGCCTCGGCGGCGGAGAGGTCGGCGGCGCAGCCGCGCAGGGAGCGACGGGCCTCGGCGGCGGAGTGCCGTGCCTCTTCGAGGCTGCCGGGGTAGGGCTCGGTCTCCTCGTGCTCCTCGTCGGAGTGCTCGCGCAGCAGGTCCCTGAGCAGGGCGGCGGTCTCGTCGAAGCCTCCACCCGCGTCCTCGGCGGTCCGGTGGGCGGCGAGCAGTTCGGCGTGGGCTTCGCGCGCCCGGCTCAACGCCTCGGTGCGGGAGGCGAGTTCACCGGTGGCCGTGCGCAGCAGCAGCTGTGCGTGCTCGGCATCACGCGGGACCAGCTCCTCCGACAGCTCGGTGTGGGCCTCGCCGTCCGAGGGCGCGTGCCGCTCGGCCTCGCCGCGCAGCCGCCCGAGCTGCTCGCTCGCGGTCGACATCCGGGTCTCCAGGAGCTGCACGAGCTCCTCGGCGCGGGCGGCCGCGGCCTGCCGGGACGGCCCGTCGGAACCGTCCGTCGACTCCAGGAGCTGCCCCGCGCGCGTACGCACCTTGTTGCTGAGCCGGTCCCACTCGGCCAGCGCCGCGCTCTCCTCGCTCTCGGCCCGCGCCTGCTCGGCCCGCAGATCGGCGCCGACGCCGACCTTCTCGTACAGCTGCGATGCAGCCCGGTACGCCTCACGCAGGGCAGGCAGGGACGACTTCGCGGTCGTCGACTCGTCTTCCGCCACGTCGTCGGGGGCGCCCGCGATCTCCGCGCGCTCGGCGCGCAGTGCGCGGGCCGTGCGGCGGGCGTCGTCAGCGGCGCGCTGGGTGGCGCGGCGGTCCTCATCGGCGGCGCGGGCGCGCTCCAGGCAGACCTGGGCGCGGGTCTCCGACTCCGTTGCCTCGTCGGCGAGTTCGCGCACCTTGACCTGCCAGCCGGCCCGCTCGCGCAGTCGGAACGCGAGCCCGGCGAGGGCGTCGGCGGCGCGCCGGGCGCGCTGGGCGGCCTCCTGCCGCTCGTCCCGTACCAGGGCGGCCTCGGCCGCGGCCTCGTCGGCCTCGGCCCGCACGGTACGTGCCTCGGCCAGCTCGGCCTCGGCCTCCTCGGCGAACGCGCGCGCGTCGCGGGCGGTCGCGGCGAGCTCGACGAGCCGCCCCGCCGGGCACCCGGTGCGCCAGGACGCGAGCCGCGCGGCCAGCTCACGGTCCTTGGCGAGCCGCCCTGCCAGCTCGCGGATCTCCTCGTCCCGTCGCGTCGCACGCGTGCGCAGCGCCTGGCGCTCCTCGTCGGCGGCGTGCTCGTCGTGCATGGCCGGGTTCGGCGGTACGAGGAAGACGTCACCGTCGCCCGCGTCGGGCGCCGGAGTCGGGGCGAGCAGCGCGGCGGCGGTACCGACGGCCACCGCGGACCTCGGCAGCAGGGCGGCGTCACCGAGCGCCTCGCGGGCCCGGGCGTGGGTGGCCGGGTCCGTGATGATCACGCCGTCGACGAGTTCGGGCCGGGCGGCCAGCACGCGCGCGTGGTCGACGGGGTCGACTGCCTGCGCGAGGTAGCGCCAGCCCGGCAGCGCCGGGATCCCGTGCTCCCCGAGGAACTCGACGGTGGCGAGGACATCCGGGCCTGGCGGCAGCAGCCCCCCGTCGCCGAGCGCCCCGAGGATCCGCGCGTCGTCGGCCGCGGCGGTGCGCAGGTCGAACAGCTGACGCTCGGCGGAGGCGACACCCTCGTCGAACAGCTCACGCAGTTCGTCGGCGTAGTGGTCCAACTGCTCGGGGGCAAGGGCGCGTTCTTCCGCAGGCCACGCCTCGGTGAGAACCTTGCCCGACCCACCGGCCGCGCGACCGGAGCGGGCAGCCGCCGTGCCCCCGTCCCCGCTGTGCGTGTCAGGAGCGCCCGGTCCCCGGAGCGCCGCTGCGCTGTCACCCGCGCCGGGGCGCCTACGCGCCGTACCGCCCGTGTCGTCGCCGACACGATCGGAGTCACTGCCGGCCGCCCCGCGTCCCGCGGAACCGTCCGCTCCGGCCCGGGGCACCGGCACCCCACCGCGCCCACCGCCAGAGGCACCGGAAGCACCGGAAGCACCGGAAGCACCGGGCAGGCTCAGCAACTCCGCCAGTCGCTCCTCCCCCGCCAGCCCCTCCGCGGTGCCTCGCTCGGCCTCGTACGACCGCTCGGCCGCCGTCGCCGCATCCGCCGCACGGGCTGCCGTCAGCTCCGCGCGGGACGCCTCGGAAGCCGCTTCGCGAGCGTGCTCCGAGGCGCGCCGCGAGGCCTCCCGGGCGGTGTCCCAGGCGGCTACGGCCGTCTTCTCGGCGTCGCTGGCGGCGAGCGCGGCGCGCGCCGGGTCGGCGTCGGGGGCGCTGTCGTCGAGCCACCCGGCCCGCACCGCCTCGGCGGTCTCCTGCTCGACCTCGCCCAGGCGCTGACGCAGATGCCCGACCTCACTGCGGGCGCGCTGCGCGGCGGTGGCGGCGGCGGTCGCGTCCGCGTGGGCGGTTTCGCCGACCTCCTGGAGCCCGGCGGACCGCTCCTCCTCCTCGTTGGCGAGCGCCTCGGCACCGTCGGCGGCGCGGTGCAGGGCCCGTACGAGGTCGACGGCGGCCTTGGCCCGCGCGGCGAGCGCCGGTGCGGCATCCCGCTCGGCCTCGCGGATCGCGGCGGCCACGCGCGCGGAGCGGTCGGCGGCCGAGCGATGGCGCAGCACGGCCTCCGCGGCCTGCCAGGCGGAGTGCAGCGTGCGCGCGTCGGCAAGCTCCCGCTTCTGCGCGGCCGCGGCCTTCTCGGCCCCGGCGAGCGCCAACGAGGCGTGCCGGTAAGCCAGTTCCGCCGAGATCAGCGAGCTAGTCGAGCGGGCGCTCTCAGCCTCGGTGACCGTGTGCGCGGCGCCGGTGACCCCTTGCGCCAACTCGCCTGCCCGGCCCCTCTCCCGCACGGCCCGCGCGGACAGGCGCCTGGACAGGGTCCTCGTACGCCGCTCGGCGCCCGCGTGGATGTCACGCGCGCGTGCCCGTGCCTCGGCGGCTTCGACGATCCGCCCGAGCAGGTCCACGGACCCCGCCGTGAAGTCCCGTTCGGCGATGAGTTCGGCGCGCCGTCCCAGCTTGTTGCCGAAACCGCCGACCAGGTCGGCGAGTCCGTCGGTGTCCCGGGTGTCGGTGACCGCACGCAGCAGCAGATCCGTGAAGTCGGAGTCCTTCTTGACCGCGAAGAGACCGGCGGCCTCACCCTCGTCGGCGTTCATCTCCCGCTGGTAGCGGAAGAGTTCGGGGTCCAGGCCCAGGTCTCCGAGGTGTTCGTTCCAGCGGTCGTGGATCTCCTCCCAGTGCACTTCGAGGTGCGGATACGCCTTGCCCGCCTCGGTGATCGCGTCCCGGAAGCCCTTCATGGTGCGCCGTCGCCCCTGCGCCCCGGACGCGCCCTCCACGGGCGGCCGTACGGCGGTGGCCTCGGCGACCGGCAGATTGTCCAGGCTCAGCCCAGGACCGGGCCGGAACGAGTACCAGGCCTCGGCGAACTTCCGCGGGTCGTTGGAGACCTGCCGCCCCCGCCACTCGCTCACCTTGCCGACGACCACGCACTCACCGGTCAGCGTGTGCTGCCACTCCAGAGCCACATGCCCGCAGTCGTCGGCGAGCAGGAACTTGCGCAGCACACCGGAACTGGCGCCGCCCAGCGTGTTCCGGTGCCCCGGCAGCATCACCGAGAAGATCAGCTTGAGCAGCACCGACTTCCCGCCGCCGTTCTCCAGGAAGAGCACACCCGCGGGCGCCGGGCGACGCGGCGGCCCGACGGGTTCCTCCGCGAAGAACTCCGCCTGGGTGGGCGCGGGGTCGGGCACCGGCTGACCCACTCCTCGCAGGTCAAGCACGGTGTCGGCGTAGCGCGCACCGGCAGGACCGATGGAGTAGAGGCGGACCCTGGACAGCTCGTACATGGCGGCGGACTCTCGTAGTCGTAAAGGGAGGTGTGGCGCTCGGGCGGTACTGACTTGGTCGGTTGTCGAGCGGCTCGGTCAGGAGTGGAAGGGCAGTCCGGCGCCGACCGCCAGCTCCACGTCGTCGGTGTCCGCAGCGGGCAGCAGACTCGCGGTGCCGTCGGTCACCGGGACGATGCCCAGTTCAAGGAGCTCGGCCATGGCGGCGCTCCCGGCCATGTCACGGACCTGGAGCTGATAGCGGGCCGTCGTCCGGTACGTCCCTCCGGAGTCGTCCCCGGTGCGCTGCAGAAACCCGGAGTCGGTGAGGAACGCGACGGCCTTGCCGATGATTCCGGTGGTGGAACCGGCCAGTCTTCGCGCGTCCTTGGTGGCCCCGGTGGAGCTGCGCCGCGTCCAGATCCGCCAGGCCGCCTCCAGTCCCGGCGCGTCCGTCGCCGGATCACTGTTCTCCCCCTGCTCCTCGGCCCGCTCCTCCAGCCGACGGCAGGCCTGTCGTACGAACGCGTCGACTCCGTTGACCGAGACCCGCCCGATGTACCCGTCGTCCGCGAGGTCCTCGGGACGCGGGAACGACATGGCGGCGACGGCCAGATGGGCGAGACCGTGCAGGAACCGGTCTCCCGAGTCGGTCGACGCCCGACGCGCGTAGTCGCCCATGCGGACGGCGAACACGGAGTCCTCGGCGGCGGTCACGGCCATCCCCGCGCGCGGGGACACCTCCAGGACGACCAGTCCCAGCCCGGCGGCCACGGCGTCCGCGAGCCGCGCGAACGGCGGATCCTCTCGGTACCGCCGCAGCAGCTCCGCATACTCCTGGTCGCGCGCGGGCTGCAGCTTGGGCTGCAGCCCGAAGGCGACGAGCCGCGCGGCATCGGCGGCGTCGGCGGGCGTGACGGCGGCGCTCACCGGGGCGGCGACGGCCTCCGGCTCGCTCCACTCGACGTGCTCAGTCACAGGTGAGACTCCTTGGTCTGATAAACGAGGGCGAGGGCGGCTGAGTAAGGGGCGCGGGGCGTGACATCAAGCGGCTCCGCCGCGTGGGCGCGACCAGCCACGGCCGGTCCGCAGCCGAATGACGACCCGAACAACATCACGCCGCCTCCGACCTGCCGGCCGCCATCCCCACCGCATCCAGCAAGGCCATGCCAACGATGAGATCGGCCCCACCGAACTCCGGATCGTCCAGCTCCGTCCCGTCGTCCACGGCGAACAACAGCTTCTGCTCACCCTGCCGGTAAGCCGTCCCGACCGGCGGGCTGGCCGCGTGCACAGCCAACAGCGCGACGAGGTAGGGCAGTTCAGGGTCCCGCCGCCGGGCGTCCGCAAGCAGCCCGGACAGCCGCCGCGGCGCGTCGGCAGGCAGGTCGAGGAGTTCCATGGCGCTCGCCAACTGCTCCTCGCTGAACCGACTGTCGTCAGGCGTGGCGATCAGATCCGGCTCAGGCATCTCCGCACCCAGATGCTCCCGCTCCATGGGAGGCGTCAGCAATATGTCGACAAGGTCACCGACCCGCACGGACACCGGCGTACGCAGCCCTGTCCCGCGGGCGAAGAACGCATCCGTCACCCTCAGCGCCTGCTCGACCGGCAACGGCAGCACGGGCGCGACGAGATGACCGTAGAGATCTATCCCCGAGGTTGTCATGGGTGTGGCGAAGGCCTGCCGGTCCTGCTCGGCGCGGAACAGGGGCCCGGCCTCCAGGAGCCGGGACTGCAACTGCGTATGCCGGCGGATGCAGTCCTTGACGATGTCGACGAGCTCGGCGGCACGCCGCTTCTGTTCGGGGTCCTCGGACTCGTCGCGGGCCTTGCGGATGTTGGTGAGGATCGCGTTCTCGTGGCGGTACCGGTCAGCGACGTGGTCGAGAGCCTCCGCGATCATGTCGGGGACGGCCTGCAGCCAGTCCACGGCCCGCACATTGCGCCGAGTCGCGTCCAGCGCCCTGCGGAGCGTCTCCGCGAACTGCACGGTCCGGTATCTGGCCTGCTCGGCGGCGAGTTGGGCGTCGGCGAGCCGACCGCGGCTGATCAGCACCTCCAGCTTGACCTCGGCGGCGATCTGCGCACTGGTGACGTCGGTGTCGAGGGCGCCGACTAGCACGTTGACCGCTTCATCCGTCGTACGGAGATACACGCTTCCGCCGTATCCGGGCACTTCCTCGATCAGCTTGAAGTCGTAGTCCCGGCGTACATAGGAGCCGTCCGGCGCGAACGTGCCGTATACGGCCCGGAAGCCGCGGTCGACGCTGCCGACGTTGATCAGGTTCTCCAGGACCCAGCGGGCGACGCGCTCGTGCTCGGCCACCGGCCGCTGCGGGGCCTGGGCGGCGATGCGCGGGATGAGCCTGGCCACTATCTGGTCGTGGTCCGCGCCCGTGTCGAAGTCCATGTTGAGCGTGACGAGGTCGATGGCGGCGAGGGCCACCTCCGCCATCCCGTAGACCGAGTACTCGCCGGCGAGATTCGCTTTGCGTACGTCGAGATCGTGCAGCGGCGCGGTGCAGGCGAGCGCGCGCAGCCGCCGCGCCAGACCCTCGTCGGCAGCCGGGCCCGGAGCGGGGCGCGGCCCCGCGCTGAGCTGGGGCGGAACACTGTCCGTCGATGCAGGCGAAGTCACGCTGCACAGACTAGGTCCTCGGTCTGACAACGGTCGAAACGACGCAGAAGCGACCGCCGCCACATCAACCGAACCCACGCACAAGCAATCACCGTCACAACACCCGTGACCACGCAGAGGCAATCACCGTCACAGCCGTGACCACGCAGAAGCGACCGTCGCCAACAGCCGTATCGGCGTAGAGGGGATCACCGTCACAGCAGCCCGAACGACATAGAACAGATCACCGTCTCAGCAGCCGCAACACAGCTTGGAGGCGATCATCGTCGCAACAGCCGCACCGCCCGCCCCCACCGCTCTCAGCCGACCCCCTGCACCCCGTCGGCCACCCGCCGCCCGTACACCGCGACGAGCCCCTCACGCGAGTCGTCGAGATAGACCGCGAGCAGCCGCTCGGCCCCTTCCCGGTCCCCCTTCTGGAGGATCTGGAGGATCTCGCGGTTGCGCGCGAGATACGGCTCGTGCAGTCGTCGCGGATCGTCCACCACGTGGAACGCGAGGCGCAGTTCGGCGAAGACGCTGCGCATCAGCTCGTCGGTGCGGGCGCTCCCGGCGAGCGCCACGAGCTCCCGGTGGAAGTGGATGTTGGCCGTCGAGACGCCCGTCCACTCGCCCTCGCGCGCCGCCCGTTGCCCGTTCGCCACTGCTTTCGCGAGGCCGTCCACGGCGTACGGCGGCTCGCCGAGGCCCCGGACCACGGCACACTCGACGAGCGTGCGGGTGCGGTAGATGTCCACAACGTCCTCGACGGTCAGGACCCGCACGAACACCCCGCGATTGAGCTCGTGGACGAGCAGCCGCTCGTGTGTGAGCAGCCGGAATGCCTCGCGCAGTGTGTTGCGTGAGACGCCGAGCGCTCCGCCGATGCTGTCCTCGGACAGCCGGGTGCCGGGCGGGAAGTACCCCTCGGCGATGCGACTCCTGAGGATGTCCGCGACCCGCTCGGCGGTGCTGGTGCGCCCCAGCAGGGCGCGATCGTCGGCCAGTCCGGTCAGCTCTGCCATGTCCGGAATTCAATCGCAGATACAAGAACGAAACAACATAGGTATTGAAGGATTGTTCAACGATCCTCTACCTTGTCGGTCAGGCGCCTGTCGCATGGCCGCGAAAACACGGCGCCACGCGCTTCCCGCACGGCACGGCTCAGTCCAAGCACCCTCCGTCCCTCATTGCGAGGTGCCCATGAGCACGACCCCTCCACCCCAGGCCCTGACCGCCGGAGACCGCTCCGAACCGGCTGAACCCACCACCCAGGACGGCCCCTTCGCCTGGCTGCACGCTCTCGGTCCACGCGGCCGCCGTGCCTTCGCCGGCGCGTTCGGCGGCTACGGCCTCGACTCGTACGACTACTTCACACTGCCGCTGACCATGGTCGCGCTGGCGGCGTACTTCGGCCTGGACAGCGGCCAGACCGGCCTGTTCACCACCGTCACGCTGGTCATCTCGGCGGTCGGCGGCGCCATCGCGGGCGTGGTCGCGGACCGGGTCGGGCGCGTCAAGGCCCTGATGATCACCGTGATCACGTACGCGGTGTTCACCGTGGCCTGCGGTTTCGCGCCCAACTACGAGACGCTGCTGGTTTTCCGCGCTCTTCAGGGGCTCGGTTTCGGCGGCGAGTGGGCGGTCGGCGCGATCCTGGTCGCCGAGTACGCGAGCCCCAAGCACCGTGGTCGCACGCTCGGCGCGGTCCAGAGTTCGTGGGCCGTCGGCTGGGGACTGGCCGTGATCGTCTACACGTTGGTCTTCCAGTTCCTCGGCGACGACCTCGCCTGGCGCGTGATGTTCTGGACCGGCGCGCTGCCCGCGCTGCTCGTCGTCTGGGTGCGGCGCCGGGTGCAGGACGCTCCCGAGGCGGCCGCCGAACGTAAGAAGAGCGCCCAGAAGGGCTCGTTCACGGTGATCTTCAAGCCCGCCACGGCCGACGGCCCCGGTCTCCTGCGCACCACGTTCTTCGCGGTCCTGCTGTCAACGGGTGTCCAGGGCGGCTATTACACGCTGGCCACCTGGGTGCCCACCTACCTCAAGACGGAGCGCGGACTGTCCGTCGTCGGCACCGGCGGCTACCTCACGTTCCTGATCTCCGGGGCCTTCATCGGCTACCTCACCGGCGGCTACCTCACCGACAGACTGGGCCGCAAGCGCAACATCCTGCTCTTCGCGATCCTCTCGGCGGTGTGCATCCTCGCGTACGCCAACATCCCGAGCGGCGCCAACACCCTTGTCCTGGTACTCGGTTTCCCGCTCGGCTTCTGCATGTCGGCCATCTTCAGCGGCTTCGGCTCCTTCCTCAGCGAGCTGTACCCCACGGCGGTGCGCGGCACGGGGCAGGGCTTCACGTACAACACCGGGCGCGCCGTGGGCGCCGTCTTCCCCACCACGGTCGGCTTCCTGGCCGACAGTTGGGGCGTGGGCGGTGCGCTGGTCTTCGGCGCCATCGGATACGCCCTCGCGGCCCTTGCACTGATCGGGCTCCCCGAGACGCGCGGAAAGGAACTCCTGTGACCGCCACGTCCGCTGTGATCCGCACCCCCCAGGACCGCCCGTTGAGCCTCCTCGACAGCCACGCGCACGCGTGGACCCCCAAGAAGGCGCGTGCCCGCTTCCGTTCGGGCGTGTCGGGTCCCACCGCCGGAGTCGCCGCGGGCCACACCCAGGCGAACCTGATCTCGGTGCCCGCCGACTGGGCGTACGACATGCTGCTGTTCTGCCAGCGCAACCCGAAGCCCTGCCCGGTCCTCGACGTCACCGACGCCGGTTCCTGGACCACTCCGCTTGCCGAGGGCGCGGACCTGCGCACCGACCTGCCGCGTTACCGGGTGTGGGAACACGGCGAGTTGGTGGCCGAGCCCACGGACGTGGTCGGTCACTGGAGGGGCGATCTGGTCTCGTTCCTCATCGGGTGCAGCTTCACCTTCGAGTGGGCGCTGAGCGAGGCCGGTGTCCCGATGCGCCACCTCGAACAGGGCCGCAACGTCTCCATGTACGTGACGGGCCGCCAGTGCCGTCCGGCCGGGCGGCTGCACGGCCCCATGGTGGTCTCGATGCGCCCGGTCCCGCCCGAGCATCTGGCCGCGGCCATCCGGGAGAGCAGTCTGCTGCCCGCCGTGCATGGAAGTCCGGTGCACTGCGGTGAGCCGTCGGGGCTGGGCATCGGGGATCTCGCGCACCCCGACTTCGGCGACCGGGTGGACGCCGAGCCGGGCGACATCCCGGTGTTCTGGGCCTGCGGAGTGACACCCCAGGCTGCCGTGATGGCGTCCCGCCCGCCGTTCGCCATCACCCACGCGCCCGGCCAGATGTTCGTCACGGACACTCGTGACGAGCAGTACCGCGTGGCCTGAAGAGGAGAGACAGCACCTGATGACACCGATCGATCTCAACGCCGACCTCGGCGAGGGCTTCGGCCGCTGGCACCTGACCGATGACGAACAGTTGCTGTCCGTCGTCACCAGCGCCAATGTGGCCTGCGGTTTCCACGCCGGGGACGCGACCACCATGCGGCGGGTGTGCGAACTGGCGGTCGAGCGCGGTGTACGGATCGGCGCTCAGGTCTCCTACCGCGACCTGGCGGGTTTCGGGCGGCGCACGATGGATGTGCCGTCCGACGAACTGACGGCCGAAGTGGCCTACCAGATCGGCGCCCTGGAGGTCTTCGCGCGTGCGGCGGGCTCGCGCGTGTCCTACGTGAAGCCGCACGGCGCGCTCTACAACCGCGTCGTGCACGACGAGGAGCAGGCGGGGGCGGTGGTCGACGGCGTACTGCTCGCGGACGCCTCCCTGCCCGTCCTCGGTCTCCCGTCCTCCCGCTTCCTGAAGCTGGCCGAGCGGGCGGGGCTGCCCACCGTCACCGAGGCGTTCGCGGACCGCGCGTACACCGAGGAGGGCACCCTGGTGCCACGTACCCAGGACGGCGCAGTGATCACGGACCCCGACACCGTCCTCGAACGCTCGCTGGGCCTGGCCCGTTTCGGCGTCGTGACCTCGCACTCCGGGGAGCGCGTCCAAGTCCGCGCCCGCTCGCTGTGCCTGCACGGGGACACCCCGGGCGCGGTGGACATGGCCCGCCGGGTCCGCGCCGGGCTCGAGTCCTCGGGCATCCGCGTGGAGGCGTTCTCATGAGGGCACTGCCGGTCGGTGACCGTGCCCTGCTCGTCGAGGTCTCCTCCGGCGACGAGGCACAGGCCCTGCACGCCGAACTGCTGCGCCGCCGCGCGGACGGCTCCCTGTCGGTCACGGAAATCGTTCCCGCGGCCCGTACGGTCCTCCTGGACGGCCTGGACGACCCCGTGCGCCTGGCGGCCCGCCTCGCCTCCTGGGACATTCCTGCACTGGCCGCGCGCGCGGAGCAGGCGATCGAGATCCCCGTACGGTACGACGGTCCCGACCTGGCGGACGTAGCGGCTCTGTGGGGCGTGCCGGCGCACCGGGTGCAAGAGATCCACGCGGCGGCCGAGTTCCGTGTCGCCTTCTGCGGGTTCGCGCCCGGCTTCGGCTACCTCACGGGCCTGCCCTCGGAGTACGACGTTCCCCGCCGGGCGACTCCGCGTACGACGGTTCCGGCGGGTTCCGTGGCGCTCGCGGGCCCGTACACCGGCGTGTACCCGCGTTCCTCGCCGGGTGGCTGGCAGCTGATCGGGACGACGGACGCGGTGCTGTGGGACCACGCGCGCGTGCCGGCCGCGCTGTTGGCTCCGGGCACCCGGGTCCGTTTCGTACCGACGAGGCGCTCATGACAGACCGGGCCCTCTCCGTCGTACGCTCCGGGGCCCTGACCACCGTCCAGGACCAGGGACGCCCCGGCCACGCCCACCTCGGTGTACCGCGCTCCGGTGCGCTCGACGGGCCCGCGGCGGCGCTGGCCAACCGGCTCGTCGGGAACCCCGCCGAAGCGGCCGTCCTGGAGACGACGCTCAACGGGTGTGCTCTTCGCCCGCGTTCGCCGGTCACCGTGGCAGTGGCGGGCGCGCCCTGCCCGGTCACCGTGGACGGCCGTCCAGCGCCCTGGGGAGCGGCTGTACGCGTAGCCGCGGGCGCGCTCCTTGACGTCGGTCCCGCGCACGCGGGACTGCGCAGCTACGTGGCCGTCTCCGGTGGGGTCGCCGTGGACCCGGTCCTCGGCAGCCGCTCCACGGACCTCCTCTCGGACCTGGGTCCCCCGCCCCTGACGGACGGCACGGTGCTGCCCCTGGGCCGCCCCGAAGCCCTGCACGCGCGCGTGGACGTGATTCCGCACCCGGCGCCGCCGTCCGAACTGGTCCTACGGGTGACGCAGGGCCCGCGCGAGGACTGGTTCACGGCGTCGGCCCTGCGCACCCTGACCACCCGGGTCTACCGGGTGTCGTCGGCGAGCAACCGCATCGGCCTGCGTACGGAAGGGCCCTCACTGGAGAGGGCCGTTCCCGGCGAACTCCCCAGTGAGGGCATGGTCCTGGGGGCCGTCCAGGTACCGCCCGACGGCAGGCCCGTCGTCTTCCTGGCCGACCATCCGACCACCGGCGGGTACCCGGTGATCGCTGTCGTCCGCCCGGCCGACCTCCCGGCGGCCGCTCAGGCCGTCCCCGGCACGCCGGTCCGCTTCGTGGCCGTACGCCGGCGTTGAAGCGGCCTGAAGGGAAGCCGAGCCGTCACGCCGGGTCCGGCTGGTGTTCGGTCACCGACAGGGCGGCCAGGGCGGCGGCCACGGCGTGCGAGGCGCTCAGGTCGAGGCGTGCGCTGGTACCGCGCGCCTTGTGACGTACTTCGGCGGCGGCGAGCGTGAGCAACTGCGGCAGCAGGTCCGCGCACCGCCGGGCGACCCACCCGGTTCCGGCGGTGGCCAGCCACCAGAGGCTCGCCGACCGCGTGGGCGCGGGGAACTCGGCCTCGGCAGAGGGCTGGACACCGGTGGCGATGCCCTGCTCCGCGAGCAGCGCGTGGAACCGGAGCGCGAGCGCCCGGTGTCCCTGCTCCCCCGGGTGCAGTTTGTCCGCGCTCCACATCGCGGGGTCCTTCAGCCAGTCCTCCTCGGCGGCGTGCAGATGCAGCGCCCCGTGCCGCTCGGACAGGGCGTGCACGACCGCGTTGACGGCCCGTTGCCGCCGGGCCAACGGCCGCGCCAACGCACCCGGCAGCCCGAGCATGTAGCCGGGATCCGGGAGACAGGCCGTCATCACCACCGCTCCCTGGGCCCGGAACGCCGAGTACACCCTGTCGAGCCGGGCGGCCACGGAGTGGATGTCGAAGGTGTACCGCAGGGTGTCGTTGACCCCTATGACGACGGAGACCACGTCCGGGCCCAGGGCCGTCGCCTCGGGCGTCTGACGCTCCAGGACGTCCCGCGTCTGGGCGCCGCTGACCGCCAGGTTGACGAACTCCACGGGTACGTCCGCCGGAGCGAGCCCCTGCGCGAGCAGTGCGGCCCACCCCCGCCATGCCCCGCCGACGGGGTCGCCCACCCCTTCCGTCAGCGAGTCCCCGAGGGCCACGAAACGAAGCGGTCTCATCCCACGCCCTCCTGAAGGCGCGGCCGCACCTCGACCACCGCGTCGTGCGCGGCGAGGAAGCCCTCTACGGCCGTGCTCCATCCGAAACACTCGGCACGCGCGCGTGCCGCCTGCCTGCGCTCACCCTCGGGACGCCCCAGCAGCAGCCGCACCGCGTCCGCGAAAGAGTCCCCGTTGTCCGCGGCGGTGGCCCCGGCGGACCCGATGACCTCCGGCAGGGCGGACAGGGAGCTCGCCGCCACCGGCGTACCGCAGGCCATCGCCTCCAGGGCGGCGAGCCCGAACGTCTCGGCGGGCCCGGGGGCCAGGCAGACGTCGGCGGAGGCCTGGAGCGCGCCGAGCGCGGCGCGGTCCGCGAGGTGTCCGAGGAAGGTGACGGGCAGCCTCCGCTCCCGGGCGCGCTGTTCGAGCCGGGCCCGCAGCGGTCCGTCCCCGGCGACGACGAGGACAGCACGCTGTCCGCGCCGCAGCAGCGCCTCAAGACCGTCCAGCGCCGTACCGGGCCGCTTTTCGACGGACAGCCTGGAGCACATCATCAGCAGAGCCTGGTCCACGCGCGCGTAGCGGGCACGGACCGCGGGATCCCGGAGCGAGGGGTCGCGGCCCACCAGATCGACGCCCAGGGGGGCGCGTACGACATTGCGGGCGCCGATCCGGACGAACTCGCGCTCGGCGAATTCTGTGGTGCACACGACACGCGAATAGGTGTGTGCGGTACGCACGTTGAGGGCGTCGGCAGTGCGCCGGGCCATCCCCTCAGGGAGCCCCCAGGTCCGCAGCACGCCGTCAGCGGTCTCGTGGGAGACCATCACGGCGGGCACCCGGGCCCGCCGCGCCCAGACGCCGGTCCAGCGCAGGGTGGTCCGGTCGGACACCTCCAGACGGTCGGGTGCGAGCGACTCCAGGAGCCGAGCGACCCGCCGCTTGTCCGTGAGCACGCGATAGCCGCCGGTGCCGGGCAGCACCGGCCCGGGCAGCGTGATGACGCGCCCCTGTTCGGTCTCCCGGTCCGTGGCGCGCTCACCGGGGACGATGAGCACCGGCTCGTGTCCCGCGGCCAGGTAGCCGGTGCCCAGCTCGCGCAGCGCGGTGCGCAGGCCACCGGAGGCGGGGGCGACGAAGTTGGCGAGCCGTACGATGCGCAGGCTCATGCCGCCACCGCCGTCCGTGCGGAGAGCACGTCGCTGTAGTGCCCGATGAGCTGATCGCCGACGGCGGCCCAGGTGCGGCCCTCGACCATGTTCCGTCCCGCGGCGCCGTAGGCGGCCCGCAGTTCCGGATCGGCGGCCAGGGCCCACACGGCGTCGCGTACGGCGGTGGCGTCGCGCGGTGGCACCAGCAGCCCGGTACGCCCGTGGGCCACCAGGTCGAGCGGTCCGCCCGCGGCCGGCGCGACGACGGGCACCCCACTGGCCATGGCCTCCTGCACGGTCTGGCAGAAGGTCTCGAAGGGGCCGGTGTGCGCGAAGACGTCCAGCGAGGCGAAGATCCGGGCGAGTTCGTCACCCGTGCGACGCCCTAGGAAGACGGCGCCGGGCAGCTGCTCGGTGAGGCCGGCCTGACTCGGTCCGTCGCCCACGATCACGAGACGCACGCCGTCCAGGCCGCATACCCCGGAGAGCAGTTCGACCTGCTTCTCGGGGGCGAGCCGGCCGACGTAACCGACGATCAGCTCACCGCCCGGCGCCAGCTCCCGGCGCATCGCCTCGTCCCGCCGGTCGGGACGGAAACGGTCGGTGTCCACGCCACGCGCCCACAGCCGTACCCGGGGCACACCGTGTGACTCCAGGTCGTGCAGGGCCACGCTGGACGGGGCGAGCGTCCGGTCCGCGGCGGCGTGCACGGAGCGAATACGCCGCCACGCGGTGGCCTCGCCGGCACCCACGTACGTACGGGCGTATCCGGCCAGGTCGGTCTGGTAGACGGCGACGGCGGGGATGCCGAGCCGGGCGGCCGCGGCCATGCCGCGGACGCCGAGGATGAAGGGGCTGGCCAGGTGAACGATGTCCGCGCGGTGTTCGGTGATCGCCGCGGCGACGCGTCGGCTGGGGAGAGCGACGCGGACCTGGGGGTAGCCCGGGAGCGGAAGGGAGGGGATTCGGACGACAGGGCACGGCGCGGTGGCGTCGGGCCCGCTCCCGGCGGCGGTGGCCGGGGCGACGACGAGGGGAACGTGACCGCGATCGACGAGGTGCCGGGCGGTCTGAAGCGCGCAGTGGGCCACGCCGTTCACATCGGGGGGAAAGGATTCGGTCACGATGACGACACGCATACCCGTGTTGTCGCCCCGCTGGACGTGCCCGCGTCAACGTGGATCTTTCCGTACGGGGAACGTCCCATGAGCGTTGAACTCCGCACCCGTCCAGGTCAGTCCGCGTCCACGACTTCCCGACCCATGGGTCACCGAACGTTCATACGGCAGGCATGTCCGGCCCGATTCTGCTCCGTACCGCCGTCTGCACTTCGGCCTCCTCGGCCGGATCCGCCGCCAGCCTGCGCAACTGGTCCACCACACGTGCGTCACCGGTTTCCGCGTGCCGTGCGGCGACCTCGCGGGTGGTCTCCTCGCAGTCCCACAGGCACTCGACGGCGAAGCCGGCGGGGAAGGACGGATCGGTGGCGGCGAGCGCGCGGGCGGCGCGCCCGCGCAGATGGGACGAGGCGGTCTCGCGGTACACGTGCCGCAGGACGGGTGCGGCACAGATGATGCCGAGCCGCCCGGCCCCGTCGACGAGGGTGCACAGTGCCGGGGCGTCGGGGCCCTCGCCCCGTACGGCTTCGCGCAGCGCGCCCAGCACCAGCTCGCTGTCCTGCGTACCGCCTCGGCAGGCGAGCATCCGGCCCGCGGCGGCCCCCAGGGGATCGGGTCGGTGGGCCCAGTTTCGTGCCCGGTCGACGGCGGCGAGACTCCGCATCCGTTCGAAGGCCTCGACGGCGGCCTCGGCCACTGCCGGCGAACCGGCGGTCGCGGCGGCCTCGATCAGGTCGAGAGCGTCCGGGTCATTGCTGTCGGCGAGATAGCGCAAGGCCGTGCAGCGGGCCCCGTCGTCGCCACCACGGGCGGCCTCGACGATCTCGGGCCGGTCCTCGGGGCCTGCGACGGCGCTGAGGCAGCGGGCGGCCGGGACATGGAGCGCGGCTCCGCGTTCGATGCCCTGCTGGGCCCACTCGAAGACGGCCTGCACGCTCCACCCCGGGCGGGGCCCGGCCGGTCGCATCTGGCGCTGCCAACGGTCGAAGGAGCCCTGTTCCTGGGCGGCACGCACACGCGTGCCGATGGATTCGCGCGGATCGTCGGCCCACAGCCGCCAGGGCCGCGGCTCGAACGCGTCGCGCACGGTGGCGGCGAGCGCGGCCTCACCCTCGGCGTCGGCCGGGAAGCGGGCGAGCACGGGTGCGGCAAGAGCCCGCAGGCCCGCGTCGTCGTCGCGCAGGGCCAGCTCGTCCAGGGCCCAGGCCCAGTTGGTGCCGGAGGCGGCGTACCTGCGCAGCAGTTCGAGCGCGTCCCGCCTGCCGTACGAGGCGAGGTGCCCCAGCACCGCCAGCGCGAGCCCGGTACGGGAATCGCAGTCGTCGAGAACGTCCTCGGCGTCGAAGAGGTGCCGCTCGATCTCGTCGAGCTCACCGCTCACGTCAAGGTAGAGACGGGCGTAGTAAAGGGAGCGGTTCTCCACCTGCCAGTCGTGGCGGGGGTCGCGCAGCACACAGTGGTTCAGCGCCGCGAGCGCCTCGGCGCGCGGTGCGGTGAGCGCGTGCAGCGTGCCGTCGCCGCGACCCCTCTGAAGCAGGCCGAGCAGCGTACCGCTGGGCGCTATGACCGGATCGAACATGGGAAACAGCCTCACATCAAGCGTCGACGCAACCGGGATCCTGCATTACCTGGCCACGTGACAACACGTCGGAGCGCCCGCCGTCTCTTGCTTGCTGTAGACCATCTTCCTCTGCCTCTCGTCGGTGGCCCATGCGGGCCGCGTCACGGCCCGCGCGGTGCGGCAACACCTGCCCAGCCATCACGTCCGTGAATCACGACGTCATGATGACCCAGCGGTTCTTCCCGCCGCGACCGCATTTCCGGCGGCCCCGCTCCGCCTCCCCCATTTTCTTCGTTTCGCCTGTTCAGGGCGTTGAAGTCATCGTGTACCGAACAACTCGAGCAGCTCGGTCTTGCCGAACATGCGGGCCGTGTCGACGGCCGAGGGCGTGCCCGCGGCCGGATCGGCGCCGCCGTCCAGGAGCGCCCGGATCACCGCCTCCTCGCCTTTGAAGACGGCCCCCGCGAGCGGCGTCTGCCCCCGGTCGTTGATGCGGTCCGCCTCGGCGCCCCGCGTCAGCAGGGCGCGTACGGCGTCGGCGTGGCCGTGGTAGGCGGCGAGCATCACGAGCGAGTCACCGCGGTCGTTGGTGAGGTTGGCAGGAACGCCCGCGTCGACGTACGCGACGAGCGCCTCGGTCTCACCACGGCGCGCCAGATCGAAGATCTTGGTCGCCAGCTCCACGACATCCGGGTCGGGGGCTTCACTCATCGGCCGGACCGCCTCTCACTGCAACCGTTCGGGTGAATCGCCAGCGTACTGGCTCCGGCGGCACATGACCGGCACCGTCTGCGGCAAAGATCACAACGGAATTCCCGGCTGCGACGGGCCTGCTCAGGCGGCCTGAACGCCTCCGCCATTCGGGTGAAATCTACAGACATTCACCCCATTGCACCTTTTGTCGTATGGATACATGCTGTGATCCTGGAAGAACTCATGGTGACTGTCCCCACGAACCAGGAGAGCTCAAATGATTCTGTCCATCTCAGGCGTCGTCCTCCTCGGCATCATCGTCTTCCTCTTCTTCAAGAAGGACGGGCTCAAGGGGTCGCATGCGTTTGTGGCCGCGCTGTTCGGGTTCTACCTGGCAAGCACGGCCATCGCTCCGAGCATCAAGGCCGGCGGGGAGAGCCTTGCGGGTCTCCTCGGCGGGATCAAGTTCTGACGTCCCTCCCTCTCGCACGCACCATCAGGAGACAGCAGTGGCCCGGCGCCCTCTCCCCCGCATTCTGAGCAACGGCAGCGCACAGATCGCCCGAAGCCGGGATCTGGCCCGGACGGCAGCCGACAGCGCCACCGACGTCCTCCACCCCCTGATCACGATCACTCGTGGACTGCGCCGGCTGGCGGCTGCCGGGCGGCGCAGGTGGGCGGACACGCCCAAGGACCGGCGCGGGCCACTGCTGTTCCTGGTGGCCTCGGTGGTCCTGGTCGTGGCGCTGGTGCCGTACGGACCGCTGCTCGCCGTCATCACACTGATGGCGGCGGCAGCCTGGGCGGGCCGCGAACGCGCCGCGCCGGAGCCGACGGGCCCCGACGACTCGCAGACCCAGCGCCTCCAGTCGCTGTACGAGGCCCTGGTCCCGTACTTCTCCGCGGCCGAGGACCCCGCTCCCCTCTATGCCCACGGCGGCGACTGGGAGAAGGCCTTCTCGTCGTACGAATTCGACGACGACGGACGCGTCTCCCAGCTCCACCTCCGCTACCCGGCGTACTTCACCGACGGAGAGGCGGAGTCCCGCGCCCGGATCGAGCAGCTCCTGCATGCCAAGTCCGGCCGCGGCCGTGAGTACCACTTCGAGTGGGACGAGGAGGGCAACGAGCTGAGGATCACGGTCCTTTCGCCGCTCCCCACGGACATCGCCGCCCAGCGGTTCGTGACGGCACCCGGCGAGACGGTCCTCGGCTTCACCGACCCCGCCGACGTCCAGCGCACGCTCCCCCTCACCTACGGTGAGGAACAGCGTGACGTCCCCCCGGTCGTCTGGCGCACCGGGGTCCGCTCCACGGAGCCACATCTCCTTGTCGCGGGCGAACCGGGCAGCGGTACCACCACACTCCTGCGCTCGATCGCCCTGCAGTGCCTCCAGTACGGCGATGTCGTGATCGTCGAGGGCGCGGGTACCGGCGAGTACGCGTGCCTGACCGGCCGCCAGGGTGTCCTGGCCGTCGAGTGCGGGCTCGCCGGGGCGCTCGCAAGCCTGGAGTGGGCCGCTCACGAGACGGAGCGGCGCCTCATCGCCGCGAACCGCGCCCGGCAGGCGGGCCAGGCCGCGCCGGACGACACCAAGCACCCGCTGTGGATCCTGCTCGACCGCCCGAGCGCGCTGGGGCACTTCGCCGCCGTCGACGGCCGCAACGACCCCCAGTCACTCCTCCAGATCCCCCTGCGCCATGGCCGTGCGGCCGGTGTCACGGTCGTCGTGGCCGAGAACTTCGAGAGCCTCGACTCCCTCAGCGACGCCGTCCGCCAGCACACCCGCGCGCGCGTGGTGCTCGGTCCCGCGTCCCCCACCCAGCTGGAAACGGTGCTCGGCGCACCCCCGCACACCACCCCCACCCGCGCCGTACCCCCCGGCCGCGGCTACGCCCGCCTCGGCACCGGGCCCGTCCTCCGCCTCCAGGTCCCGGCAACCCCGGACCCCTACGACGACGCGACCAGCGAGACCCACCGCAGGGCGGTTCTGGATCTGCTCCCGGAGCGGACAATCCCGGCGGAGGCCGAGATCAGCCCGTCCGGCGTTTGAGGACGAGCGCGTTCAGCGCGATGCGGGGGTCCGGGAGCGGCAGCCCCCAGAGGCAAGGGACGGGCAGGGGCGGCGGGGGCGAAAAACCCACCCCTAAGCCACGAACGTCCGAGGCGCCTCACTCCCCCCGACACCGCCGCTCTCCACCAGCCGCGCCGCCGCAGCCAACCGCACCGCCGCCTCATCCGCCACCGCCCCCCCGACAGTGAACGGCAACCGCACATACCCCTCGAAGGCGCCGTCCACCCCGAACCGCGGCCCGGACGGCACCCGGACCCCCACCCGCTCCCCCACCTCGGCGAGCCGCGACCCGGACAGCCCACCGGTCCGTACCCACAAGGTGAGCCCGCCCCGCGGCACCGCGAACTCCCACTCGGGCAGCTCACGCCGTACGGCGGCGACGAGGGCGTCCCGGTTCTCCCGGGCCTGCGTCCGCCGGATCTCCACCGCCTGCTCCCAGCCACCGGTGCTGAGCAGCCAGTTCACGGCCAGTTGCTCCAGTACGGGCGTGCCCAGGTCGGCGTACGCGCGCGCGGCGACCAGGCTGCGGATCACGTCGGGAGCGGCCCGCACCCACCCGATCCGCATCCCGGCCCAGAAGGCCTTGCTGGCGGATCCGACCGTGATGACGGTGGACCCGGCGGGGTCGAAGCTGCACACGGGACGGGGCATGGCCGATCCGTCGACGTCCAGGCGGAGTTCGCTCATCGTCTCGTCCACGACGAGCACGGTCCCCGCGGACCTGGCCGCGTCCACCAGCACGCGCCGCCGGTCCTCGTCGGCAAGAGCGCCCGTCGGGTTGTGGAAGTCGGCGACGACATACGCGAGCCGGGGCGCCGAGTCACGCAGGACCTGTCGCCAGCGGTCCATGTCCCACCCGGCGAGCCCCTCGGCCATGGCGACGGGCACCAGCCGGGCCCCGGCCTCGCGCATCAGCTGAAGGATGTTGGCGTACGAGGGTGACTCGACGGCGATCCGTTCGCCGCGCCCGGCGAAGAGATGACAGATCGCATCGATCGCCCCCATCGCCCCGGTGGTCACCATGATCTGTTCGGGCATGGTCGGAATGCCGCGCGCGGTGTACCGCTCGGCGAGCATCGAGCGCAGCGCAGGCAGTCCGGCGGGATAGTCGCCGTGGGTGTGCGCGTAGGGCGGCAGTTCCTCCAGCGCGCCCTGGACGGCCCGGGTGAGCCATGGCTCGGGTGCGGGCAGCGCCGCGCAGCCGAGGTCGATCATGGATCCGAGGGCCTCGGGAGGCAGCGGCTCGAGTCCGCGCGCGGGCAACGGATTGCCCGCGGGCACGGCGGTCCAGCTGCCCGCTCCGCGACGGGACTCCAGGAACCCCTCGGACCGCAGCGCCTCATAGGCCGCGGCGACCGTCGTACGGCTGACGGACAGGGACAGCGCGAGCTCCCGCTCGGCGGGCAGCCGCGCGGCGACCGGCACCCGCCCTTCGAGCACGAGGAGCCGGATGCCGTCGGCGAGCGCGCGATAGGCGGGCGGGCGACGGGAACCGGGCCCCGCGGGGCGCTCCTGCTGGGAGTGGAGCAGTCGGGCGAGCTGAGCGGCACCCACCGCCGAAGTCCACTGAGTCATGATTTCCAGTCCACCTTCCCCGAATTGGCCATGGATGCGATGACTTCTCAAGCCACAGAGTGACATGGGTCAGGCCACGACGACCACTACGGGGGGCTCCACTTGTCCACGCGCACCACCCGCTCGGAACCCGGACTCCTTACCCCCCGACGCCTCCCGCGCCGGCTCGTCCAGCTGTACGCCGGCCTGGCGCTGTACGGCGCGAGCTCGGCCCTGCTCGTGGAGTCGGGTCTCGGACTGGAGCCCTGGAACGTGCTGCACCAGGGTCTCGCCGAGCTGACCGGTCTGACGATCGGCATGGTGTCGATCTTCGTGGGCGCGGCGGTGCTGCTCCTGTGGATCCCGCTGCGCCAGCGCCCGGGCCTGGGCACGGTCTCCAACGTCTTCGTGGTCGGCATCGCCATGGACGGCTCACTCACCCTCCTGCCCGACGCCCACATCCTGGCCGTACGGATTCCCCTTCTCGTGGCGGGCATCGTGCTGAACGGCGCGGCGACCGGCCTCTACCTCAGCGCGCGCTTGGGTCCAGGGCCGCGCGACGGCCTGATGACGGGCCTGCACCAGCTCACCGGCCGCTCGATCCGCCTGATGCGCACGGCCATCGAGGGGGCTGTCGTCGTGACCGGGTTCGCCCTCGGCGGCACGGTCGGAGTCGGCACGGCCCTGTACGCGGTCGCGATCGGCCCGCTCGCCCAGTTCTTCCTGCGTGTGTTCGCCGTCCCCACGGCACCGGGCGGCAGCACGGTCGTTGCCACCGGGCAACCGGAGCGCGCCATACTTCCCCGGTGAGCACGCGCATACGTCACCCGTATCTCGACCACCCCGGCCCGATCGCCTTCGCACACCGGGGCGGGGCGGCGGACGGTCTGGAGAACACCGTGGCCCAGTTCCGGCGGGCGGTGGAGGCGGGCTACCGCTACATCGAGACGGACGTACACGCGACGGCGGACGGCAAGCTCGTCGCCTTCCACGACTCGACCCTGGACCGGGTCACGGACGGGGCGGGCCGGATCGCGGACCTCCCCTGGGAGGACGTGCGCCACGCGCGCGTGGCCGGCAAGGAACCGGTGCCCCTCTTCGAGGAGCTGCTCGAAACCTTCCCCGAGGTGCGCTGGAACCTCGACATCAAGGCCGAACCCGCCCTGCATCCCCTGCTCAACCTGATCGGCCGCACCGACGCCTGGGACCGCGTCTGCGTCGGCTCGTTCTCCGAGGCGCGCGTGTTCCGCGCCCAGCGTCTGGCCGGACCACGCCTGGCCACCTCGTACGGCACCCGGGGCGTCCTGGGGCTGCGGTTGCGCTCGTACGGCATACCGGCCGCGGTGCGCAGCTCGGCGATCGCCGCCCAGGTACCCGTGTCCCAGTCGGGCGTGCCGGTGGTCGACCGGCGCTTCCTGCGTGCCGCCCACGCGCGCGGGCTACAGGTCCACGTGTGGACGGTCAACGAGACGGATCGGATGCACCGGCTCCTGGACCTGGGAGTCGATGGCATCATGACCGATCACATCGACACGCTGCGCAGCGTCCTGGAGGACCGGGGCACCTGGGTCTGAGCCCCGCGCGGTCCGTTCACGGGGAAGCGAGGAGCGCGGGTGGACACTGACACCGTGCGTGCAGAGGCGGCCGACGAGGCCGCCGAGCGGCGGCGCGAGCAGCACGGCTGGTACATGTACGACTGGGCGTGCTCCGTCTACTCGACGAGCGTGCTCACCGTGTTCCTCGGCCCCTATCTGACATCGGTCGCCGAGGCGGCGGCGGACCCGGACGGTTTCGTGCATCCCCTGGGGATCCCGATCCGCGCCGGTTCCTTCTTCGCGTACGCGGTATCGGCGTCCGTCATCCTGTCGATCTTCGTGATGCCGATGGCGGGCGCGGCCGCCGACCGCACGGGCCGCAAGAAGCCGCTGCTCGCGGCCGCCGCCTATGTGGGTGCCGCGGCCACCACCGGCATGTTCTTCCTGGCCGGCGACCGCTATCTGCTGGGCGGCCTGCTGCTGATCGTCGCCAACGCCTCGGTGGCCGTGTCGATGGTCGTCTACAACTCCTACCTGCCGCAGATCGCCCCGCCCGCGGAGCGTGACGCGGTCTCGTCCCGGGGCTGGGCCTTCGGTTACGCGGCGGGCTCACTGGTCCTGGTCGCGAACCTGATCCTGTTCACGGCCCACGACAGTTTCGGCCTCTCGGAGTCGATGGCGGTGCGCATCTGTCTCGCCTCGGCGGGCATCTGGTGGGGCGCCTTCACCCTCGTCCCGCTCAAGCGCCTGCGCGACCGCCGTACAGCCCCCACCGGGACGACCTCCGTGCACGGATGGCGGCAACTGGCCGCCACCGTGCGCGACATGCGCGGCAAACCCCTCACCCTCTCCTTCCTGTTCGCGTACCTCATCTACAACGACGGCATCCAGACGGTCATCTCCCAGGCCTCGATCTACGGATCGCAGGAACTGGGCCTCGGCCAGTCGACACTGATCGTCGCCATCCTGCTGGTACAGGTGCTGGCGGTGACGGGCGCCCTGGGCATGGGCCGTCTGGCGCGCAGATACGGCGCGAAACGTACGATCCTCGGCTCGCTCGTCGCCTGGACCGTGACGCTCTGCGCCGGGTATTTCCTGCCCGCCGGCGCGCCCGTCGGGTTCTTCGTCCTGGCCGCCGGCATCGGGCTCGTCCTGGGCGGCAGCCAGGCACTTTCGCGCTCCCTGTTCTCGCATCTCGTGCCGAGCGGCAAGGAGGCCGAGTACTTCTCCGCCTACGAGATGAGCGACCGTGGCATGAGCTGGCTGGGCCCACTGCTGTTCGGGCTCACCTACCAGCTGACCGGAAGTTATCGGGACGCGATCATCTCGTTGGTGGCCTTCTTCGTCATCGGGTTCGTGCTGCTCGCGAGGGTGCCGGTGCGACAGGCGATACGCGACGCGGGGAATCCCGTACCCGACAGGATTTAGCGCCGGAGGCCAAAGGCCGGTAGTGTACGCGTTTGGCCTGCCAGGCGTACCGTTACTGCGCGTCAAGATACTGAAACGCCAGGTTACATCTGCTCTCAGATGTGACAAAGCGGGCGCAGGTGGGTACAACAAGGGGCGGCTACGACGGCGACGCATGACCCGGAACGGGAATCTTTACCGCCGACCGGACGTTGACCGGATGACGACGACAGCGACACCTGTCCTGTGGGCGACAAGCCCGGGAGGCACGATTCATGAGTGAGCGAGCTCTTCGCGGTACGCGCCTCGTGGTGACAAGCTACGAGACGGACCGCGGCATCGACCTGGCCCCGCGCCAGGCCGTGGAGTACGCATGCGAGAAGGGACATCGCTTTGAGATGCCCTTCTCGGTCGAGGCGGAGATCCCGTCCGAGTGGGAGTGCAAGGTCTGCGGGGCCCAGGCACTCCTGGTGGACGGCGACGGCCCTGAGGAAAAGAAGGCCAAGCCCGCGCGTACACATTGGGACATGCTGATGGAGCGACGCACCCGAGAGGAACTCGAAGAGGTCCTTGAGGAGCGTCTGGCGGTTCTGCGCTCCGGCGCAATGAACATCGCGGTACATCCGCGGGACAGCCGCAAGTCCGCGTAACCCCCGCCGGGGTTGGGCGGCATACACGAACGCACGCAGCCGCGGGCACCGTACCTGTCAGGTACGGGGTCTGCGGCTTTGTGCGTTTCGGGGGTTTCGGGCCCGGCCGGGGGTGCGGGGCCGCCAGGCCGGGGTGCGGGGCCCTGGGGCTGTGGGGCCCAGGGCCCGCCACTCAGCCGTTCAGCGGCGGGCGCGGGCCCTGATCCTGCTGCCGGCCCGTGTCGTCCCTGATGACCTCGCCCTGGACGACCTTGCCGTCGGGGCGGTGCATCCGCGCCTGCTGGAAGGCGTCGCCCAGCGTGCCGGGAGGAGCCGCCGCGATCTTGCGCTCGATGGTCCGCTCGACATAGCGGCTGAGGGCCTTCTGGACCGGCGGGATCAGGAGAAGGAGGCCGACGGCGTCGGAGAGCAGGCCGGGGATCATCAGGAGAAGGCCGCCGAGCATCATCAGCCCGTTGCCGTCGCCCTTTCCGGTCCCCGCCGTGGGCGCCACCCCGCTCTGCTGCTGTTGCAGCGTCTCGCTGAGGTTGCGGAAGGCACGGCGCCCGGCCCGCTTGATGACCACGGAGCCGAGGACGAAGGCCGCGACCAGCAGCAGAAGCACCGTGAAGCCGCTCGCCACCCCCGCGACCACAGTCAGCAGCCAGATCTCCAGCACCAGCCACACGGCGACGCCGAGGGGCAGGAAGGTGCGCAGCCGCGAGCGCCGCGGGCGGGCGGGGTACGTGGGTGTCGGAGCGCCAGTCGTCATGTTCCCAGTGTGCCTGGAGGCGGCTCAGTACGGGATAAGCGGATGATCAACAGCACCTGTGAACCGGGAACGGGACTTGTGAGAGCCCCGGCGGGCGCAAGAAGCCGTACGACGGTCGAATCACCCCAGCGGGACGAATAGCCTCAGAGGGACTTGCGCCCCGTGATCCGCCCGACCCGCTCCCCCACGCCCCACGTGGTGACCCGCCACAGGGCCTCGACGAGAATGTCCCGGCTCATCTTGGAGTCGCCGTGCTCCCGCTCGACGAAGGTGATCGGGACCTCGACGACGTGAAAGCCGGCCTTGACGGCGCGCCGGGCCAGGTCGACCTGGAAGCAGTACCCCTGGGAGGCGACCTCGGTGAGGCCGAGGCCTTCCAGGGTCTCGCGGCGGAAGGCCCGGTAGCCGCCGGTGACATCACGGATCGGTACGTCGAGCAGGACGCGGGAGTACAGGCTGCCGCCGCGTGAGATGAACTCGCGGGACTTGGGCCAGTTCACGACCCGCCCACCCGGCACCCAGCGCGAGCCGAGCACGAGGTCGGCGCCCTTGAGGGCGGTCAGCAGACGGGGCAGCTCCTCGGGCTGGTGGGAGCCGTCGGCGTCCATCTCGACGAGTACGCCGTAGCCGTGCTCCATGCCCCAGCGGAAGCCCGCGAGATAGGCGGCGCCGAGGCCTTCCTTGCCCTTGCGGTGCAGCACCTGGACCTGCTCGTCCTCGGCGGCCAGCTCGTCGGCGAGTTTCCCCGTGCCGTCGGGGCTGTTGTCGTCCGCCACGAGAACGTGCACCTCGGGCACGGCGATGCGCACCCGGCCGACGATCTTCTTGATGTTCTCGGCCTCGTTGTAGGTCGGAATGATCACCAAGGCCGTACCGAGCGGGCCGAACTGTCTCCCCTGGGCTTCCGCCGCCAGGGTCCCGTCGCCGTCGTTCACTGCTGCCCCTTCGAGTACGTACGCAGAAGTCCACCATAGTGGCCGCAACCTGCGCTGCCACGCCGTGGCGGTAGTACGGGGGTGTCGCTTCACCAAGAGGCGGGTAAGACCTGAACCCGCCCGGCGCAGCACGCGTGCTGCGGATCGGGGCCCGGCGCCCTTCGGGCCGACCAGGGACCCGCTGGCTGCGGGTCGACCGAAAGCCGTTGTCTACTGAACGTCCGGGCCCCACCCGGGTCACACCTGCCGACTTGTCGGAACGTTTCCCTCGCCTCTCGCTGCGTGGGTGCTGGGCCTGGCTCCCAGTGGTGGTGTGCCGGTGCGGCACACCGCCCCTGACCCAGCGGCGCTTCGAGGCCGCGCGGAAGTTCCCCGGTCGGACGTCCGGTGGTGGACCCGGCCGAACCTACCCGCCACCTGCGGCCAACTGTCAACAGCCGTTTGACCTGCGCTTTCTCCCTCAAACGCCTGGTCAACGCGGAGGATGCGCAGGTCGCGCGACGGGGCGGCGGGCGGTGATCCGAGACGCGCCACCCCGGGACATCACTCGTTAGGCCGTACGAATACCGTCCGACCGCCCACCACGGTGCGCAGGCAGACGGGCAGGTCGTTCCCGGGGGTCAGATCCGGCAGCCCGGGGGTGCCTGAGCGAGGATCGGTGGACCAGCGCGCGACCCGGTCGTCGGGGGTCTGCACGACGAGCTCCTCGGTGCGCCACACGGCGTAGTCCGCCGGCGCGCCCGGCACCAGGACACCCGCGTCGTCCCGTCCGACGGCCCGCCATCCACCGCGCGTATGCGCCGTGAACGCGGCGCGCACCGACACCCGGTGCTCGGGCGAGCGGTGGAAGGCGGCGGCGCGGACGGTGCCCCAAGGGTCGAGGGGCGTGACAGGGCTGTCGGAGCCGAAGGCGAGCGGCACGCCGGTGCGCAGCAGGGCCGCGAAGGGGTTGAGCGTGCGGGCCCGCTCGGCGCCCAGGCGCTGGGCGTACATGCCGTCCTCGCCGCCCCACAGCGCGTCGAAGGCGGGCTGCACGGAGGCGGTGAGGCCGAGTTCGGCGAAGCCCGCGATCGTCTCGGGGGTGAGCATCTCGGCGTGCTCGACACGGTGTCTTGCGGCGCGTACGCGGGCGAGGCCGACCTTCTCGGCGGCGGAACGCACCCCTTCGACCATGGAGGCCACGGCGGCGTCCCCGATGGCGTGGAAGCCCGCCTGGAGGCCCGCCTCGGTGCACGTGACGACATGGGCGGCGACGGCCGTCGCGTCGAGGTAGGCGGTGCCGCTGTGGCCGGCGTCTGTGTACGGCTGATGCAGACAGGCGGTGTACGAGCCGAGGGAGCCGTCCACGAACAGGTCACCGGCGGCGCCGACCGCGCCCAGGGCACGCGCCTTGTCGACATCCTGCTCGGCCCAGTAGCCGACCACCCGCGGGCCGGGCTCCTCGGCGGCGAGCCGCAGCAGCCCGGTGAAGTCGTCCTCGGAGGAGATGTCCGGGCCCGCGCACTCGTGGACGGAGCCGATACCGAGCGAGGCGGCGCGGGCGAGCGCGGCGCGCTGGGCCCGGGTGCGCTGCTCCCCGGTGATGGCGCCGAGGGCGGCCCCGCGGACGGCGTGGTGAGCGTCGCGGGTCAGCGGACCGTCCTGGTACCCGGCGCGCCCGGTGACCCCCGGCACGAGGTCCAGGAGCGCGCTGGTGACCACGGCGGAGTGCACGTCGATGCGGGAGAGGTACAGCGGACGTCCGCCGGTCGCCTCGTCGAGTTCGGTACGCGTAGGAGGGCGTCCACCGGGCCAACGGGCCGCGTCCCAGCCGTGCCCGAGCAGGACCCGGTCGGCGGGGCGGGCGGCGGCGAAATCCCGTACGAGGGCGAGTGCCGCCTCCAGGGAGGGGGCGTCGGACAGGTCCAGGCCGGTGAGTGCGAGGCCGGTGGCGGTGGTGTGCACGTGTGCGTCGGTGAACGCCGGGGTGACCAGGGCGCCTTCGAGATCCACGACCTCGTCGACCCCGTCGGCGAAGGCGTCGGCCGCGCCTTCCGAACCGACCCAGGCGACCTGCCCGCGTTCGACGACCATCGCGGTGGCGAAGGGATCGGCGGGACTGTGGACTTCTCCACCGCGCAGCAGCACGGTGTCCGACGAGGCGGTGCTCTCACTCATGGGGAACAGTTTCGCCCCTGCCGGCACCGGTCCCGTGCCGGGGTCCGTCAGATCCGGGGTGGCCGCGCCTCGTACGGCGTCGACAGCACCACCGTCGTCCGGGTCGACACCCCCGCCAGGCCGCGCAGCCGTGCGAGGAGTTCCTCCAGTTCGTGCGGGGTCGAGACCCGCACCTTGAGGATGTAGTTCTCGTCGCCCGCGACGCTGTGGCAGGCCTCGATCTCGGGCACGCCGGCGAGGCGTTCGGCGATGTCGTCGGGGGCGCTGGGGTCGAACGGCTTCACCGAGATGAAGGCCGTCAGGGGCAGCCCGACGGACTCCGGGTCCACGACCGCCGCATAGCCGCGGATGACACCGCGTTGCTCCAGTCGGCGCACCCGTTGGTGCACGGCAGACGTGGACAGGCCCGTGGCCTTGCCCAGGTCGGTGTAACTCATCCGCCCGTCCGCGACGAGCAGCTGTACGATCTGTCGGTCCAGCTCCTCCATGGCGCAGAACCTACAGGGCCCTTGATCCTCACGGATACCTGAGCGGCGCAGGTCATACCCGGTTTGTGATGTGGCAGAGTTCGACCGGTGAGCCGGCCGGGGGACAAACCCACCGGGCCGGGCACCTGCGGGCGGCATGTGACGAACGCCACATAGTCGGAACCGGGTCCGTGATGTTCTCGTGATTACCGCAGAGACGGGGCGGGAAGTGCTTGCTGTGGTCGAGGTCGCAGCGCCTTGTCGGCCCACCCAAGGGGGAGAAGCCCATGCAGAGTCTTAAGCGCCCTGGTCGTACCGCACCCAGGCGGCAGCAGCCGGTTGTCGACCCTGAGCCGGAGGGCGTCGAATCAGACGCCCTGGACGGTGAGGAGTTCGACGCGTACGACACCTTCGAGATGTACCGGGTGGTCTGCCCGGACTGCGCGCAGCCCATCGCGCTCCTGGCGGACGAAGAGATCCTTCCCGAGCACGCCCTGTGCGCCTCGCCGTGGAACCCGTTCGGGCTCACGGTCTGCACCGGCACGGGCCGGGCCGCGGACGACGCACAGCCCGCGGACGAGACCACGGAACCTCAGGAGCAGGACACCGCCCTGCTGTTGACGCTCCCTCAGGGCCTCGACTGGCGGACCCAGCCGTTCTCGCACGTCGGCGGCCCCAGCTCGCGCCCGATGCGGGTTCCCGAGATGCGGCGCCTGGCCGCCTGACCGTCTCACGCGCGCCGCGGCTGACGCCCGGTCAACTCCAGTAGCTGCCCTGCACCATGGCCCGCAGGCTGCCGTGGTGCAGGATCAGTGTGTCCGGATCCCGGGGGACGGCGACCTCACCGAAGTGTGCCTGGCGGTAGGCGATGCGCAGCATCACGATCGCGTGGCGCAGGGCGGCGTACAGCGTGTAGAAGTCCATGTCCCGCGGTGTGTGGCCGGTGAGTTCGGCATAGCGCCGCTCCACCCTGTCGCGGCGCAGGAAGTCGGGCAGTCCGGCCTGGCCGAAACTCACGGTGAGGTCCTGGGAGAAGCGGTGCAGATAGACGGTCCAGCCGAGGTCCACCTCGCGCGGGGCCGGTGCCGCCATCTCCCAGTCGAGGACGGCGACGGGTTCGAAGCCGTCGTAGATGACGTTCCCGATGCGCGCGTCGCCCCAGTTGAGCACCGTCTCGCCCTCGTCTCGGGGCCACAGCTCGTCGAGGCGGTCGAAGGCGCACTCGATGAGGGGCGAGCGTGACAGGCCGTCAACCACCCATGCGTAGTAGGCACGTTGGGCCTCGACATGCCTACCGAGTGGGCTTCGACGGCCCTTCAGGGACAGGAATCCCGTCTCCTTCAAGGGGACTTGGTCGTGCAGTCGCGCCAGGAGTCCGACCGAGGCCGCCTCAAGGTGCCCGCGTTCCTCGTCACTTGCCGCGTGCAGCCAATTCCCTTCGTACGTATAGGGCATGACGTCCGGTGGCACCCGTCCCGCTATCCGTTCCATGACGAGGAACGGCGCCCCGAGCGGTCCCGGGTCCTCCTCCAGCCACAGCACGCTCGGCACCGGCAGGTCGGTGTGCTCGGCGACCAGGCGCATCGTGCGGTACTGCCGGGTCATGTCGTAGACGGGAAAGACCGTGTACGCCGCCGGGTCCGCGGCCAGTCTCAACGCACAGGCGCGCAGGGGCAGTTCGGGGTGCTCGATGTCGAAGAGCAGGGTTTCGCTGGACATGCCGTTGGACTGGGGGACGGATACGTTCACCGCCCTGGCGCCGGGGAGGCGGGTGGCGAGCCAGCCCGTCAGCTTGCCGGTCAGCTCCTGGAGGTCGCGTGTCGTCGTACGTGGGCGGGGTGCCGTGGCCATCTCGCGCCCCCTTCAGTGCGCGACCGAGTCGAATCCGGAGAACCCGCTGGGATCATGGCGGCCGAAGGAGCCGTGCTCGAAGATCCCGTGCCCGGTCTGTCCGTCCAGCGTGCAGCGGGCGGAGTGGTCGATCACCCCGTACGCGGCCGGCCGATGAGCCGTCGGGTCGGAGAGGTCGTAGACGCGGCGGTCGGTCCAGCCACGGCCGCGCCAGGTGCCGTGCTGCCAATCGTCGGCCGGTGGATAGCCGGCGCCGACGGCCAGCGGGGAGGAGGTGAGCACCTCCACTTCCAGTTCCATGGGCTTGCGGTCCGCCGGGTGCGTGAGGTGGATGACGGCGGAGGCGGGGTGGCGGGTACCGGGTCGATAGGTGATGTCGGCCTGGGGCCAACCCAGTTGGAGGTCGCGGCGGCCGTCGCGTACGAGTGTCGCGTCGTTGAGGGTGCGGTATCCGTCCGCGTCCTCCTGGATGACGACCATCAGGAACCGGTCCTCGAAGCGGACCGGGCACCAGACCCAGTGGAACCCCTCGGTCGGGTTCTCCTCGGCCAGGCGTCCGCCCTCCTCGCCCGGGAGGGGCCGGACGCCCCAGCTGCGGTCGCGGGTGCCGGTCCACTCGCCCGTCCGGACGGGTATCTCCCGGCCACCGACGCGGATCATCCCCTCGACGCTGCCCGCCTGCACGAAGCGGCGCCCTTCCAGCGTGAGCCGGCCGCCCCGGCGCTGGACGTGATGCGGCTCCCAGAGGGCCGGGAAGTCGGCGGTCCAGGTGATGTCGTACGACAGGGAGTCCGGCGGCAAGTCCGACGACGGCAGATCCGGCGACGGATCCGGTGATGAGCCGGACGAAGAACCCGGCGAAGAACCTGGCGAGGAGGCCGGACGGGAGGAGCCCATCGGGGAATCCGGCAGCGAATCGGCCTCCAGCTGAAGCCTCAGCCGCCGCAACGGCTTCTCGACCGTGATCCGCAGCGGTCCCACCGCGAGGTCCATCCGGTCGTCGCCGAGCGCGTCCGAGGCCCGTACCGCGTACAGGCGGTCGCCGTACCGCAGGGTGGCGTACGCGTCGATCACCCCGGCGTTCGGGTACACCCCGAGCCCCACGATCAGGAGCGCCCGCCCCTGGTGGTCGAAGACATGGAAGATGCAGCGGTCGTAGGCGTTCCGGTCGCCTGTCGCGACATGCCTCATCGACAGGGGCACCTGGTGTACGGGGTACTCGTCGAGGGCAACGGGGCGGTCGTCGGGCATCGCAAGCCTCCCTGGGCGCGCGGCAGTTGACGTCGCCCGGAGAGGTACGGCCCGGCGCGCAATTGACGGTACGTCAGGTGTGGGCCATGGGCCAGATGCCGGAACCCGGACGGAGCCCCCCGCGTGGGGCCGGTCGCGAACGCACGGGCGATTCCGGGGGCCGGTGACCTGCCCGCCCGCCTACGCGTTGCCCCGGTATGACCCCCACATATTCAGCGACCGGACGTCGGCGCAGGACCGTCGCGTCGGCGACCGCAGAATCGGTTCCGCGGTCGGTTCAGCAGACGCCGCCACTCCCGGATCCCCCCATCTACCGCGCCCTCATCCGCACCTGGGCCGATCGTGGCCGCACACTGCCGGGGCGCCACGACCCGGAGTGGGTACGGCTGGCGTCGCCGTCGGCGATGTACGGCCACGGGTCGTTCAGCGCGACTCGGGACCTGCGAGGTGACGGGCGATGACCATCCGCTGGATCTGATTGGTGCCCTCCACGATCTGGAGGACCTTGGCCTCGCGCATATAGCGCTCGACGGGGAAGTCGGCGGTGTAGCCGTACCCGCCGAGGACCTGGACGGCGTCCGTGGTGACCTTCATCGCGGTGTCCGTGCACAGCAGTTTGGCCATGGCCGCCTGCTTGGAGAACGGCCGGCCCATGTCGCGCAGGCGTGCGGCGGCGACGTAGAGCGCCCGGCCCGCCTCGATCTGCGTCGCCATGTCCGCGAGCATGAAGCGCAGCCCCTGGAAGTCCGAGATCGGCCGCCCGAACTGCTGCCGGCCGGTGGCATAGGCCAGAGCCTCGTCAAGGGCCGCCTGGGCCACGCCGATCGCACAGGCCGCGATGCCGAGCCGCCCGGAGTCGAGCGCGGACAGGGCGATCGCGAAGCCCTGGCCCTCCTCGCCGATCCGCCGGTCGTCGGACACCCGTACGCCGTCGAAGTGGACCTGCGCGGTGGGCGAGCCCTTCATGCCCATCTTCTTCTCGGGCGCCGCGGCGCTCAGGCCCTCGGCGTCGCCCGGCACCAGGAAGGCCGTGATGCCGCGGGCACCCTCGCCGCCGCTGCGCGCGAGCACGGTGTAGAAGTCGGCGATTCCGCCGTGGGTGATCCAGGCCTTGGTGCCCGTGATCACCCAGTCGTCACCGTCCCGAACGGCCTTCGTACGGAGGGACGCTGCGTCCGAGCCCGAGGAGGGTTCGGAGAGGCAGTAGGCGCCGAGGAGGCCGCCGGTGAGCATCGCGGGCAGGTGCTCGGCCTGCTGTTCCTTGGTTCCGTAGTTCGCAAGGGCGTGGCAGGCGAGGGAGTGCACGCTGACGCCGAGGCCGATGGTGAGGCGGGCCGCAGCGAGCTCTTCGAGGGCCTGGAGGTAGACCTCGTACGGCTGGTCGCCGCCGCCGAACTCGGAGTCGTACGGCAGTCCGAGCAGTCCCGACTCCGACAGCAGGCGGAAGACATCGCGAGGGAAGTGCCCGGCGTCCTCCTGCTCGGCCGCCTGCGGGACGATCTCGCGCTGTGCGATGCCCCGGACGAGCGAGATCAGATCCCGGGCCTCGTCCGTGGGCAGTTGACGGTCCACCGGCTGCGGGGCGCGGTCGGGCATGGCGACGCTCTCCTCCCTGTTGGGCACTGGCGGGCGTGCACCTGGGTGGGGTGACTCCCGCCGGGTCTCACTGGCCTCAGCCGATGCTGCCGTCCCGGGTTGCGGAATCGGCTGATCAGCGGCGGTGGCGCTGTAAGCATGCCCGATCGGAGGCATCGAGTCACCAGTTAACGACCGCTTACTAAAAGAAAGGGAAATTGGTCCGAACCATTGACCGCACTGGTCTAGTCCTCCTAAGGTTCCTCCCACGTCACCGCGTTCATGCCAAACAGACATATACGCATGACAGTGCTCAGCAGGTCCCAGCACCACGCCCCCCGGCTCCCCTCCCCCACGAGGAGACATCGATGCGCAGACCGCACCTCCCCCGCGCGCCCTTCCGCGCGCTCCTGTCCGCCGCCTGTTGCGCCATTCTCGGCGCCGGGCTCCTGGCAGGCGCGGGTACCGCGACCGCCACCACCGAGTCCGCCCCCGCCGCGGTCGACACCCAGGCCGGCACCGCCCAGGCCGCCGCGGCCGGTTCCAAGGTCGTCGGGTACTTCACCGAATGGGGCACCTACGACCGGAAGTACTACGTCAAGAACATCGAGACCTCCGGCTCGGCGGCCAAGCTCACCCACATCAACTACTCCTTCGGCAACGTCGTCGACGGCAAGTGCGCGATGGGCGACGCCTACGCCGCGACCGACCGGACGTACACCGCGGCGGAGTCCGTGGACGGCGTCGCCGACACCTGGGACCAGACGCTGCGCGGCAACTTCAACCAGCTCCGTGAGCTGAAGAAGCTGCACCCGAACCTCAAGGTCCTCTGGTCCTTCGGTGGTTGGACCTGGTCCGGCGGGTTCGGAGCGGCCGCCGCGAACCCGACCGCGTTCGCCCAGTCCTGCTACGACCTGGTCGAGAACTCCAAGTGGGCCGATGTCTTCGACGGCATCGACATCGACTGGGAGTACCCCAATTCCTGCGGCAACACCTGTGACACCAGCGGCAGGGAGGCGTACAAGAACCTGCTGGCGGCGCTGCGGGCGAAGTTCGGCACGAGCAACCTCGTCACCTCGGCGATCACTGCCGACGCCACCACCGGCGGCAAGATCGACGCGGCGAACTACGCGGGCGCCGCTCAGTACGTCGACTGGTACAACCCGATGACGTACGACTTCTTCGGCGCCTGGGCCACCACGGGACCGACGGCCCCGCACTCGCCGCTGACCTCGTACACCGGCATCCCGACGGCCAACTACTACACCGACGCGACGATCGCGAAGCTCAAGGGCCTCGGCATCCCGGCCTCGAAGCTGCTGCTCGGCATCGGCTTCTACGGGCGCGGCTGGACCGGCGTCACCCAGTCGACACCGGGCGGCACGGCGACCGGCGCGGCGGCGGGTACGTACGAGGCGGGCATCGAGGACTACAAGGTGCTCAAGACGAAGTGCCCGGCCACCGGCACGGTCGCGGGCACGGCGTACGCCAAGTGCGGTACCAACTGGTGGAGTTACGACACCCCGGCGACCATCGCGACCAAGATGACGTACAAGAACGCGCAGGGCCTGGGAGGCACCTTCTTCTGGGAGCTGAGCGGTGACACCACGAACGGCGAGCTGATCAAGTCGATCAACTAGCCCTACTGGTACGTCACTCGGGGCGGGGGTCCGGCGGCCCCCGCCCCTTCCTCATGTGTCCCGACGGGCGGGCGCCGGGGCCACGTACGAGGGGTCCAGCTCCTCTACCGCACGCATGGCGCCGCCCAGCATCTTCACCAGCAGCTCGCGCATGGTGTCGCGCGGCAGCACCTGGTCCTGGTGGCCGATCCAGTCGAGGGTCGCCCCCTCGACGCTGTAGAGCCAGCCGAGCAGGGCCATCCGCGGCAGCGGGGCGATCTTGCGCCGCCCGTACGCCCCTTCGGCGATGGTCTCGACGATGACCTCGCGTACGCCGTCCCGGAGGGCGTGCACCTCGGCGTCGAAGCCGACGCCGCCGCTGATGATCGTGCGGTACGCGGACTGGTTGTGCTCGGCATAGCGCAGATAGCCGTCGATGGTGCGGTGCACCCGCTGCGCCGGGGGGAGTTCGAGGCCGCTCGCCGCCCGGGAGACCAGCTCGGTGACCGAGTCCTCGATGATGGCGAGGTAGTAGCCGCGCTTGGACTTGAAGTAGTAGTAGATCAACCCTTTGGCGACATGCGCGTGCCTCGCGATGTCGTCCATCGACAGCGCGTCATAGGACGTGTCGGCGAACAACTTCCGTCCGATGGCGATGAGTTCGGCGCGGCGCGCCAGTGAGCGAACGGTACCGCGAGCCCGTGGGCGCTCGACGCCACGCTGTTGACTGCTATTCAATTTCGATCCTGGTCTCCGGCTGCCGGCGGGACATCCGCAGTATGGCAGACCGGCACCACCTGCTCGTTCGACTCTCATCGACCTCACAGGCGTCCACCAAAGGCGCCGACCGGGTCAGCTCACAGCAGGCCCAGCTGAGTGACGAGCATGGCCAGAACCACGACGAAGGTCCAGCCCGCGACGTGCTCCAGGATCCTGGGTCCGTCGTCCTTGGGGCCGCCCGTGCGAGCGCGGACACGGGTGGTGGTGGCGGAGGTCGCGGTCATGGCATCTCGCAGACGTAGTGGTGCGGTGGACTCCCCCGCCTCCCGTCGGCTCCCCACCGACTCGACCACTTTGCCACCGGAAACAGTTTCATTGGTAGAGACCTTGGTCACGTCCGCCGGCCCGACACTTCGATCAGCTTCGAATCCCGCAATTCCCACAACTGTGCATGCGGTGTGTGCGTCTCCTCACAGGCAAATGGTCAGCCAACCGAAAGGTTCTCGATGAGCACGTTCCGGACGCACCGCCGCAGCGCCCGCCTCGCCCTCGCGACCGCGACCGCGACCGCGATCACCATGGCTGCCGCCCTGACGGGTCCGGTCTCCCAAGCCGCTTCCGTCGGCTCCGGTGCCGCGTCGCCGGGAGCGGCAGGGCTCGGCGACCCGATCTTCCCGCTCGACGGCAACGGCGGATACGAGGTGAGCCGCTACACCCTCGACTTCGACTGGCAGGCGCCGAAGACACCCTTCGAGGCCTCGACGACGATCAAGGCCACCGCGACGCAGGCCCTCTCCCGCTTCAACCTGGACTTCGCGGGCAACACCCTGCACACGGTGACCGTGGACGGACAGTCGGCCGACGCCGTACGCGAGGGCGACGAGCTGGTGATCACTCCCGCGAACGCCCTCGCCCGCGGCAAAGCCTTCACGGTCAAGGTCACCTACACCGCTGACCCGACCCAGATCCGCCACCGCGACGACGCCATCGAGGACTACGGCTGGATCCCGACGCCGGACGGCACGGTGCTCTACCCGCAGCCCAACGGCGCCAAGATGATCTTCCCGTCGAACGACCACCCGAGCAGGCGGGCGCCGATCACCTTCCACATCACCACTCCCGCGGGCCTGTCGGCCGTCGCCAACGGCAAGCTCACCGGCCGCACCGAACAGGCCGACGGACGGGTGCGGTGGACGTACGACTCCGAACAGCCGGTGGCGGCCCAGCTCGCGCAGCTGGCGATCGGCAAGTTCACCTTCGTCGACAGCACCGGCCCGCACGGGCTGCCGATCCGCGATGTGGTCCCGGACGACCTGGTGGCGCCGACCGAGCAGTACCGCAAGCTCACCGCCGACCACATCGCCTGGCTGGAGGAGCGGCTCGGCCCCTACCCCTTCAACCGGTACGGCCTCCTCGTCGGCGACACCGACCTGGGCGTCGCCCTGGAGACGAACACGATCTCCCTGATCCCGAAGGCCGACCTGCTCGGCGACCGGGTCAGCGCGGAGCGGAACCTGGTGCACGAGCTCACCCACCAGTGGACCGGCGACAGCATCGGCATCAAGACCTGGTCCGACCTGTGGCTGAGCGAGGGCCACGCCCGGTACTACGAGCGGCTGTACTCGGAGTCGCACGGCGGCGACAGCTTCGAGGCGACCATGAAGACGGCGTACGCGAACCACGACCAGTGGCGCCACGACTACGGCGCCCCGGCCGAGCCGACCGAGCCGAACCTCTTCAAGCGGATGCGGTACGACGGTTCGACGCTCGTCCTGTACGCGCTGCGCGAGCAGGTCGGCCAGGAGACGTTCGGGAAGATCGAGCGCGCCTGGGTCACCAAGTACCGCGGAAAGACGGCGAGTACGCAGGACTTCGTCGACCTGGCGTCGAAGGTCGCGGGCGAGGATCTCGAGGGTTTCCTGCACCCCTGGCTGTACGGCGCGACGACGCCGCCGATGCCGGGCCACCCCGACTGGGTGGTCAATCCGGTCCAGAGCTGAACCGACGGGCGGCCCCTTCACGGGGGTGAGGGGCCGCCCGTCTCCTCAGCGGACGCCCACCGCCGCGAGCGCCACGAGCTGTCGCGCCGACGGCTGCGCCGGGAAGTACAGGTAGCAGACGCCACCGCTGCCCGAGGCGACGCCCCCGGCGGCGTTGTACCGCTTCGTGCGCAGCCAGATGTTCTCGAACTCGCGCCGCTTGTAGACACGGCGCACCGCGCTGTCGCTGGGGGACGCCGGGTCGTTGGCGATCACGTCACCGTCGGCGGTGAATCCGATCACGGTCATCAGGTGGCCGGAGGTCCCGTAACCCGCCCCGGTCAGCTCGGACTTGAGGAACGACTGGGACGTTATGGCCGGGATACCGGCGGCGATCAGCGTCTCCAGTTCGGTGAGCGAACCGAGCCGGGTCACCACACCCTGGAGATCCTTGTACGTCGCCGCGTACGCCGCGTTGAAAGGCCAGTTGCCGCAGCCGGCGTACTGGTAGTCGTACGTGTACCGGGCCGCGTGACACACCTGCGGGTCCGTGAAGTCCGGGTCGACCCAGGCCAGTTGGTCCGCCGTCGGCTTGCGGCCCCAGTACTCGACGATCATCTGCGAGGAGGTGGGGCTGCACCAGGCCTCACCGCCGTTGTCGTACTGGGGGTACTGGCCCGCGTGGGTCTCCTGCGAGTAGCGCGGGACCTTCAGCTCCTGGGCGAGGCCGGGCGTGGAGGCCGGGACGGTGAACCGGTCGGGAACGTCGGAGCCCATCGCGCCCAGCCGCCACACGGTGGGTGTGACCTTGGTGCCCGGGGTGCGGTACAGCGTCAGCCGCAGCCGGTACGAGACCAGGCGCAGGCCGGAGGCCGCGTCGTCGATGGAGAAGGTGTCGGTCCAGATGCTGCTCCTGCCGTCGCTCTGGTCGTCGACGGAGGTCCGCCTGATGTCCTGGTCGCCGGCCGCCCAGCGGCCCAGTACGTACCAGGGGGTGTCGGTGCCGTCCGAGTACGTGCCCGTCAGCTCGACCTGGATCCAGGTCCCGGCCGGGGTGTCCGCGTTCCAGGAGGCGACGGCCTCGGTGGCGGGGACCGCGAGCTGGTGCACGGGGGAGGTCCAGGTCCCGTACTCCCACAGGGCGGTCTTGTTGGTGTGCGGGTCGGTGTACGTCCTGGTGCCGGCCGGGGTCGCGATCATCACGCCGGGACGGACTCCGGGCACGGCGCGCGTGCCCTTGGCCGTGCCGCCACGCCAGTCGGCGTACGAGATCCAGGCGCGGTTGTCCACGAGGCCGGGCGGCGCCTTCGATGGGACTGTCGACGGCGCTTTCGACCGGGCTCTCACCGGGCGCTCGGGCGAGTCCGCGGCAGCCGCCGGACTCACTGCGCCCGCCGCGGCCGCGACCACTGCCGCGGTCAGGACGGTTCTGCGGGACGGCTGTTCAGCTCTGGGCATGGGTGGGTGACCCCCGGGTGTCCGATCCGAAACGGGCAGGTCCAATGCGCGGGTGTGTGCGCCAACTATGGATGCCTCCCCAGGCTTCTGCCAGCACTTTTAGCCTCGCGGCGCCCACCAATATTGGTCCTGACCCTTGGCATGACCGGGAACGCGGCGGCCCGGACGCGGGAAGCCGCCCGGTATAGAGTTTTTTCTCAGGAATACTCCGACAAGACACCCGCCCCACCCCTCCCAGGAACTCCCATCCACGACCTCGTCCCACATCTGCTCCGGCTGCCGCCCTCCTGCGGCCCGGTCCGCATCGTCGGCGTCGACGGGCACGCCGGCTCCGGAAAGACCACGTTCGCCGGGCGGCTGGCCGCAGCACTGGGCGGCGCACCCGTTCTGCACCTCGACGACATCGCGACGCACGAGGAGCTCTTCGCCTGGACCGGGCGACTGCTGAGCCAGGTGGTCGAGCCGCTGCGGCACGGCGAGAGCGCGCGCTACACCCCGTACGACTGGACCACGCGGGCCTTCCGGCCGGTCCGTGAGCTGCCGCCCGCTCCCGTGGTCCTCCTGGAGGGCGTCGGCGCGGGCCGCCGGGCGCTGCGGCCGTATCTCGCGCGACTGCTGTGGATGGAGTTGCCGCAGGAAGAGGCGTGGACGCGAGGGCGGCGGCGGGACGGCGAGGCGCAGGACGAGTTCTGGGGCGAGTGGGTCTCCGCCGAGCGCCGGCACTTCGCCGAGGACCCCTCAAGACCCTTCGCCGATCTTCTGGTGCGACAGCGTTCCGAGAGTTACGAGGTGCTTCCGGGGCCCGCCAGGACTCCTGGACTGGACCAAGGAATCACTCACGGTGACGGACCATCCGCAGTGTGCTGAACTTGTGAAGACCCTTGCCTGAGAACTTTCTTCAGTGCCTCAACTCGGCTTGACCGGGGGGCCGTACAGGTCTTACGTTCTGAATGTGCGGCCGTTCGAGGCCGCCCCGCAGACGCGAAGCCCCCGGTTGTTCCCCCGTGATCGGGGGCTTCGTTCTGCCCCGGACAGGTTTTCCGGACGCTGCGAGGCGTGATTCGCTCACCCTCGGTCACCAAACCGAGTGCGCCCCATCTGCTTCCGCCTCGTGGAACGGGGTGTGCTGCACCCTTCGGCCCGGCACTCCCTCGCAGGTACGATGCCTCTCGGTGCGATATTCGGACGGCTGCTCTGCGCACCAGTGCAACTCCCGTCCGCGGCACAGCGGTTCGACCTAGGCTGCCGACGGGCACCGGCCCGGCGGAGGACCATCGGGGGCACGGTTTGTGGGGGGACGTGATGGACTTCGGCACGCAGGGCCCGGAGGCCCCGGCCGACCTCGCCTGGCTGCGGGGGGTGGATGCCTACACGATGGGCGCCTATCCGCAGGCGGAGGAGGAATTCCGTATCGCGGTACAGATGGACCCGGGCATGGCGGACGGCTGGCTCGGACTGCACGCGCTGCGGGTGGACACGACGACCGCGCTACTGAGGATGTTCCGGCATCGGGAGCGCTTCGGGGAGCAGCGCACTCGGCATCGCCGCACGCTCAACTCCTGGTACTGGCTGGGCTGGTGGGTGCAGCCGGTCCTTGAGAGCCCGCGCGACCTGCTGCTCGCACACGCCTCCCACTGGCTGGACGGCCGTCATGTCCCCGAACTGGAACGGGCGTTGGCGGGTCTGCCACCGGTCGACACCGACCCGCAGGTGCGCTTCCTGCACGCCTGCCGTGCCTATCTGGTCAAGGACTGGGAGCAGTTGGTCCGGCACACGGATCCACTGGTCCACGATCCGATGCTGGGCATCGAGGCCGGTCTCTTCGGCGGCATGGCCCGGGTGCGTCTGGAGATGTTCGGGCAGGCCGAGCCGCTCCTGTCCGCCGCGCTGATGCGCTGTCGCAGCGAGCAGCCGCAACGCAAGGAGCTGCGGTACTGGCTGGCGCGGGCGCACGAGGGCACCGGGCGCTCCGCCGCCGCCCTGCCGCTGTACCGGGCGGTGCACCGGGTCGACCCCGCCTTCATGGACACCTCGGCGCGGCTCGCGGCGATCTCGGAGGGCGACGGGTACGACGAGGTCAGTGACCTCGCGGCGATCACGCTCGCCGGGGTCGGGCAGGACATGTTGGAGGGGCCCGACGGTATCGATCCGCTGTTCGGCCCCGAGGGGCGGGACCTGAAGCTCTCGGAGCCCGGTTTCGTACCGCCGGGCGCACTCCCGCCGGAGACGGACGTGGTGCGTGAGAAGGCCATGGTGCCGGTGCAGCCGCTGCCACCGGGGCCGACCGACCCCGCCTTACTCGACGAGGCGCTCGCCGCGCTGGAGCGCATGGTGGGCCTGGAGCCGGTGAAGCGCCAAGTGAAGGCGCTGTCCGCGCAGTTGAACATGGCGAGACTGCGCGCCGGGCAGGGCCTTCCGGTCCAGCCGCCCAAGCGGCACTTCGTCTTCTCCGGTCCCTCCGGTACCGGGAAGACCACCGTGGCCCGCATTCTCGGCCGGGTCTTCTACGCACTCGGACTGCTCGGCGGCGACCATCTGGTGGAGGCGCAGCGGGCGGACCTGGTCGGCGAGTACCTCGGCCAGACGGCCGTCAAGGCCAACGAGTTGATCGACTCGGCCATCGGCGGCGTCCTCTTCGTGGACGAGGCGTACTCGCTCTCCAACTCCGGTTACGGCAAGGGCGACGCGTACGGCGACGAGGCCCTGCAGGTGCTCCTGAAGCGGGCCGAGGACAACCGCGACCACCTGGTCGTCATACTCGCCGGCTACCCCGAGGGCATGGACCGCCTGCTGACCGCCAACCCCGGCCTCTCCTCCCGCTTCACCACCCGCGTCGACTTTCCGTCCTACCGTCCACTCGAACTCACCTCCATCGGCGAGGTGCTGGCCGCCGAGAACGGCGACGCCTGGGACGGGGAGGCGGTGGACGAGCTGCGCTCGATCGCCGGGCACGTCGTCGATCAGGGCTGGATCGACGAGCTCGGCAACGGGCGGTTCCTGCGGACGCTGTACGAGAAGAGCTGCGCGTACCGCGATCTGCGACTCTCCGGCTATCCGGGAGTCCTGTCGCGCGACGACCTGTCGACACTTCGGCTGCCGGATCTGATGCAGGCGTACGGCGAGGTTCTCTCCGGGCGGAGGCCGCAGGATCCGTCGGCGATGTGAGTGGGGGGCGGCGGCTTCGATCAGTTTTTCGCCCCCGCCGCCCCCACCCTTCCCGTACCTGGGGGCTGCGCCCCCAGACCCCCTGGGGTTGTTGGTTCGCTGCGGGGCCGCGGGGGCTTGTCGCGCAGTTCCCCGCGCCCCTGAAGGGG
>NZ_JBHXMF010000061.1:54771-55056 GCF_042721055.1 Streptomyces sp. NPDC058470 | reverse complement strand
CCTTCGTACTCACCCGAGAGACTCTCTCAGGCTTTCCTCCGGGCGCTTCCCTTCGGTCTTGCGTTTCCGACTCTATCAGACCGTTTCCGGATCCGATTTCCTCGGTGCTTTCCAGGTTTCCGCTTTCGCGTTTCCCTTTCCGGCGGTTCCGACTTTATCAGAGGTTCTGAGTCGGAATTTCCGCCCCCTTCCGGGGACTGGATCCGGCGCACGAGGCGTTCCGGGTTCCCGTTCAGGCGGAGCCGTAAACGTACTGGAGCGGGGCGCCTCGATGCAAATCGAGGC
>NZ_JBHXMF010000061.1:0-54761 GCF_042721055.1 Streptomyces sp. NPDC058470 | reverse complement strand
TTCTTGTCTGTTAATTTGGTGGGGGGGGGGGCCCCGTTCTCCTACCCCGCCCCGCCCCGCTCCTGGTTGAGCTCGTGCGAGGGTCAGACCTCGACGACGACCGGGAGGATCATCGGGCGTCGGCGGTAGTTGTCCGAGACCCACTTGCCCAGCGTGCGGCGGATGAGCTGCTGCATCTGGTGGGGCTCGACGACGCCGTCCTGTGCCGACCTCTCCAGGACTTCCCTGACCTTCGGGATCACGTCCGTGAAGGCCGAGTCGTCGATACCCGAGCCGCGGGCCTGGACATGCGGGCCGCCGGTGATCTTGCCGGTGCTGGCGTCCATCACCACGAAGACCGAGATGATGCCCTCGTCGCCGAGGATGCGCCGGTCCTTCAGGGCGGGCTCGCCCACGTCGCCGACCGAGAGGCCGTCGACGTACACATATCCCGCCTGGACCTTGCCGGAGATCTTGGCCTTGCCACCGATGAGGTCGACGACGACGCCGTCCTCGGCGATCACGATGCGGTCGTGTGGGACACCGGTGAGGGCGCCCAGCTCGGCGTTGGCTCGTAGGTGGCGCCATTCGCCGTGGACCGGCATCAGGTTCTTCGGCCTGCAGATGTTGTAGAAGTACACGAGTTCGCCCGCGGAGGCGTGGCCGGAGACGTGCACCTTGGCGTTGCCCTTGTGGACGACGTTCGCGCCCCAGCGGGTCAGGCCGTTGATGACGCGGTAGACCGCGTTCTCGTTGCCCGGGATGAGGGACGACGCGAGGATCACCGTGTCGCCCTGGACGATGCGGATCTGGTGGTCGCGGTTGGCCATCCGGGACAGCGCCGCCATCGGCTCGCCCTGGGATCCCGTACAGACCAGCACGATCTCGCTGTCGGGCAGGTCATCGAGCGTCTTGACGTCGACGACGAGGCCCGGCGGGACCTTCAGGTAGCCCAGGTCCCTCGCGATGCCCATGTTGCGGACCATCGAGCGGCCGACGAAAGCGACCCTGCGGCCGTTCTCGTGGGCGGCGTCCAGGACCTGCTGGATGCGGTGCACATGGCTGGCGAAGCTCGCCACGATGATTCGCTTACTGGCGCCGGCGAAGACCTGGCGCAGCACGTTCGAGATGTCGCGCTCGGGCGGGACGAAGCCCGGGACCTCGGCGTTCGTCGAGTCCGAGAGGAGAAGGTCGATGCCTTCCTCGCTCAGCCGTGCGAAGGCGTGCAGGTCCGTGAGGCGGCCGTCCAGCGGGAGCTGGTCCATCTTGAAGTCGCCGGTGTGGACCACCATGCCCGCGGGGGTGCGGATGGCGACCGCGAGGGCGTCCGGGATGGAGTGGTTGACCGCGACGAACTCGCAGTCGAAGGGGCCGATGCGTTCGCGGTGGCCCTCCGCGACTTCGAGCGTGTAGGGGCGGATGCGGTGCTCCTGGAGCTTCGCCTCGATGAGAGCGAGGGTCAGCTTGGAGCCGATCAGCGGGATGTCCGGCTTCTCCCGCAGGAGGAAGGGGACGCCGCCGATGTGGTCCTCGTGGCCATGCGTGAGGACGATGCCCTCGATGTCGTCGAGGCGGTCCCTGATGGACGTGAAGTCCGGCAGGATCAGGTCGATTCCGGGCTGCTCCTCTTCGGGGAAGAGCACTCCGCAGTCGACGATCAGCAGACGACCGCCGTACTCGAAGACCGTCATGTTCCGGCCGATTTCACCGAGGCCGCCGAGCGGGGTGACCCGCAGGCCGCCCTTCGGGAGCTTCGGCGGGGCGCCGAGTTCAGGATGCGGATGACTCAAAAGACTCTCCTCACCACACGCGCCACGTACCTGGCAAGGCACGTGGCGCGCGTGACGTTCGTGCAGTAGCAGTTGTCGTGTGGGCTGCAGGCTCGTGGCCTGCGTTGTCGTACGTATTCAGTTGTGAAGTCTGTAGTTAGAGCTGTACCCCGCCGGCGGCAAGATCGATCTTGAGCTGGGCAGTCTCCTCGGGCGACAGCTCGACCATCGGGGCGCGCAGCGGTCCGGCGGGCAGGCCCTGGAGGGCGAGCGCGGCCTTGGTCGTCATGACGCCCTGGGTGCGGAACATGCCGGTGAAGATGGGAAGCAGCTTCTGGTGGATCTCGGTGGCCTTGTGGACGTCGCCGCTCGCGAAGGCGTCCACCAGGGCGCGCAGCTCCGGCGTGACGACGTGGCCGACGACGGAGACGAAGCCGACGGCGCCCACGGAGAGCAGCGGCAGGTTCAGCATGTCGTCGCCGGAGTACCAGGCGAGGCCGGAGCGGGCGATGGCCCAGCTGGCTCGGCCGAGGTCTCCCTTGGCGTCCTTGTTGGCGACGATACGGGGGTGCTCGGCGAGGCGCACCAGGGTTTCGGTGCTGATCGGTACGCCGCTGCGGCCGGGGATGTCGTAAAGCATCACCGGTAGTTCGGTGGCGTCGGCGATGGCTGAGAAGTGCCGGTACAGGCCCTCCTGCGGGGGCTTGTTGTAGTACGGCGTGACGGTCAGCAAGCCGTGCGCGCCGGTCTTCGCGGCGGCTCGGGCGAGCTCGATGCTGCGGTGGGTGTCATTCGTGCCGACGCCGGCGACGATGTGGGCACGGTCGCCGACCGCCTCCAGTACGGCTCGTACGAGATCCGCCTTCTCCGCGTCGCTGGTGGTCGGGGACTCGCCGGTGGTGCCGTTGATGACCAGGCCGTCGTTGCCTGCGTCCACCAGATGGGTTGCGAGCCGCTGCGCGCCGTCGAGGTCGAGCGCGCCGTCCGCCGTGAAGGGCGTGACCATGGCGGTGAGAACCCGCCCGAAGGGGGTCTGCGGAGTGGAGGTCGGAGCCATGGGTAATACGCTACTCGCTGCTCAGGGCGGGGTCTGCCCTAGGGGCAGGCGACAAGTCGTGACAAAGGTGGAGCCCGGCACTGCCTGCTCGGGGGTTCAAGCAGTGCCGGGTCCGTTTGATCAGGCTAGATGAACTTCTCGAAATGCCGCAATACGGACACTTCGCACGGTCCATCCGCACATCTGTGCCGGAAGGCGTGCGGAAGCGCGCTACGGCGCCACGCGCCCGTTGGCGTTGAAGGCCGCATACGTGAGCGGCATCAGCTTCGCCCACTCCGCTTCCATCTTCTCCCCGACCATCTCGATCTCGCGCTGCGGGAAGGACGGGACCTTGGCCAGCTCGTGCTGGGTGCGCAGGCCCAGGAAGTGCATCAGCGAGCGGGCGTTGCACGTGGCGTACATCGAGGAGAAGAGGCCCACCGGGAGGACCGCACGGGCGACCTCTCGGGCTACACCGGCGGTGAGCATTTCCTGGTACGCCTCGTACGCCTGACGGTATGAGTCCTCCATGACGCGGCCGGTGAGCTCCTGCTGCGCGGGGGTGCCCTCGACGAAGACGTACTTGCCGGGGCGGCCCTCCTGGATCAGCTTGCGGGACTCGCCCGGGACGTAGAAGACCGGCTGGAGCTCCCTGTACCGGCCCGACTCCTCGTTGTACGACCAGCCGACACGGTGGCGCATGAACTCGCGGAAGACGAAGATCGGGGCGCTGATGAGGAACGTCATCGAGTTGTGCTCGAAGGGGCTGCCGTGCCGGTCCCGCATCAGATAGTTGAGCAGGCCCTTTGAGCGCTCCGGGTCTTTTTTCAGCTCGTCCAGCGACTGCTCGCCGAGCGTCGAGACGCGGGCGGCGAACAGCACATCCGAGTCGGACGCGGTGTGCTTGACCAGCTCGACGGTGACATCGCTGCGGAAGCTGGGCTTGAGGTCGTCGGCGGGGGTGTCGGTCACGGTGGAGAGGGTCCTTCCCATCACAGGCTCGGGCGGCGCCCACTCTACGGCCCGGCACCGACAACAGGGCGTTCGGTGGCGTGCCGCGACATTAGTCCGCGAACTTCTGCGAATTCGGCGAAACCGGGCACCGATTGGGGCGTTCGCTCGTCTGTATTGGTGACAACGATTCGTTCGAGTCCCCAGAGGAGAAGCAGTCCCCATGCTCCGTCGGCGCGAGCCCGTTCCCTTTGCCTTCCTCGCCGAAGCAGACCAGTTCCGCAGCAATGTCACTCCCCCACCCCGTGAGCGTCCGTCCGCCAGTCAGTTGGCCGGCCGATGGCTGATAGGACTCACTGTGATCGCGGGGCTCGCGGGCGCCCTGATCATCGGAATGCCCGCATTGTCCTTGGACAAGTCGTCCGCGGATCAGACGTCCGCGACGACTCAGCAGTCCGAGGCGTCGCACGGCCACTGACTCATCCGGACCCCCAAGTGTGGTGAGCGGGGACCCGGCTCGATAACCTCACCGGGCACAGCCAGCCCATGCGTGGATTGAGTGAGGACCAATCGTGCCCCTGCCCTTCCTGACGGCGGACCGCGCTTTTGACGAGGTGGCGGACGACCTCGCGCTGCCGTTCGACGACCGCGACCACTGGCGGCGTCCCTACCGGCCCGGGCCGTGGCGGGTGGGCGCGGCCGCGCTCGTCCTGCTGCTGGCCTCGTACGTACTCTTCGCCGCGGTCATCATCGCGGTCACCGGGACTCCGGCCGGCGCCGCGGCCTGCCTCGGCGGGGCCGCGCTCGCCATACTCTGCGCGCTGCGACTGCTGCGGGTGGGCGTCTGGGTGAGCGCCCAGGGGCTGCGCCGGGTGAGCTTCCTCCGTACGAGTACGACACCCTGGGCGCAGGTCGTCGCGGTACGGACGGTGCAGCAGCCGGTGCGCTGGCTCGGGCTGCCGCGCACCGTTCAGGGGCAGGCACTGACCCTCGTACGCAGGAATCGTGCGCCCAACGACCTGCCGCCGCTGCTGACCTCGCACGGCACGGACTTTCTGGCCCGTGTGGAGGCCTTCGACCGGGCGGCGGACGCCATCGAGGTGTGGGCGGACGAGTACCGGCGGGCCTGAGGCTCAGCGCCGACGGGAATTGAGGAGGGGCCGGTCCGCACACCGCGGGCCGGCCCCTTCGTCGTGGCTCTCAGGCTTCCACCGGTCGTCGTGGCACTCAGGCTTCCACCGGTGGCCTGCCCTCGTGCAGTGCGATCGCTCGCTGCATCGCCTTGCGGGCACGCGGGGTGTCGCGGGCGTCGTGGTAGGCGATCGCGAGGCGGAACCAGCTGCGCCAGTCGTCCGGGGCGTCTTCGGTCTCGGCCTTGCGCTTGGCGAAGACCTCGTCGGCCGAGTCGCGGTCGATGCGGCCGCCCGCCGTGCGCTTCAACTCGTCGACGGGCAGGCCGCCTTCGGCGTCGAGCTCGGCGGCGAGGCGGTTGGCTCTGCGGACGAACTGGGTGTTCTTCCAGAGGAACCAGACGCCGATGACCGGCAGGATCAGCACCGCGACACCGAAGGTGACGGTGAGGAGCGTGCCGGCCTGGATGAGCAGGAGTCCGCGCCAGCCGACCAGCACGAAGTAGGCGACCAGGACGGCCGCCGTGATGGCGTATGTGAGCTTCGCGCGCATGGCTTCTAGTTCAGGTCCAGGAAGTGTTCCAGGCCGAAGGTGAGACCCGGGGTGGTCACCACGCGGCGGGCGCCGAGCAGGATGCCCGGCATGAAGCTGCTGTGGTGGAGGGAGTCGTGACGGATGGTGAGGGTCTCGCCCTCGCCACCGAGCAGGACCTCCTGGTGGGCGAGGAGGCCACGGAGGCGTACGGAGTGCACGGGCACCCCGTCGACGTTCGCGCCGCGGGCGCCGTCCAGGGCGGTCGCCGTGGCGTCGGGCTGCGGGGTACTGCCCGCGCGTTCCCGGGCCGCGGCGATGAGCTGGGCGGTGCGCGTGGCGGTGCCACTGGGAGCGTCCACCTTGTTCGGGTGGTGCAGTTCGATGACCTCGACGGACTCGAAGTACGGCGCGGCGACCTCGGCGAACTTCATGGTCAGTACGGCGCCGATGGAGAAGTTGGGCGCGATGAGCACGCCGGTCTCCGGGGAGCCGGACAGCCAGGTCCGCAACTGCGTGAGGCGCTCGTCGGTCCAGCCCGTCGTGCCGACGACTGCGTGGATGCCGTGCCGTACGCAGAAGTCGAGGTTGTCCATCACCGAGGCAGGCGTGGTCAGTTCGACGGCGACCTGGGCGCCGGTCTCGGTCAGCGTCTCCAGCTTGTCGCCCCGGCCGAGCGCGGCCACCAGCTCCAGGTCCTCGGCGGCCTCGACGGCTCGTACCGCCTCGGCTCCGATACGGCCCTTGGCACCGAGGACCGCCACGCGCAGCTTGCTCATCTTCCTGCTTCCTTAGTCGAGGACAGTCGAGGACTTACACGACGGGCCGAGGACCTATGCCACCAGCCGAGGGCTTACGCCACCGGCCGAGGGCTTACGCCACCGGCCGAGGGCTTACGCGACCGCTTCGTGCAGACGGGTTGCCTGCTTGTCCTTGAGGGGGCCGATGACCGACAGCGAGGGCCGCTGTCCCAGGATGTCGTGCGCGACCGAGCGGACCTCGTCCGGGGTGACCGATGCGATCCGGACCAGCATGTCGTCGACGGACATCTGCTCGCCCCAGCACAGTTCGCTCTTGCCGATACGGTTCATCAGCGCGCCGGTGTCCTCGAGGCCGAGGACGGTGGAGCCCTGGAGCTGGCCGATGGCGCGGCCGATCTCGTCGTCCGAGAGGCCGTGCTCGGCGACGTGGTCGAGCTCGTCGCGGCAGATCTTGAGCACGTCGTGGACCTGGCTCGGGCGACAGCCCGCGTACACGCCGAAGAGGCCGCAGTCGGCGAAGCCCGAGGTGTACGAGTACACGCTGTAGGCCAGGCCGCGCTTCTCGCGGACCTCCTGGAAGAGGCGGGAGGACATGCCGCCGCCGAGGGCGGTGTTCAGCACGCCGAGCGCCCAGCGACGCTCGTCGGTGCGGGCCAGGCCCGGCATGCCGAGGACGACATGGGCCTGCTCGGTCTTGCGGCCGAGCAGTTCGACGCGGCCCGCGGTGCGGATGGCGCGGCTGCCTTCCCGCGGGGCGAAGGGCGTGGCGTCGGGGCCCTTGAGAGCGCCCGCCTGCTCGAAGGCGGCGCGGACCTGGCGTACGACCTTGTTGTGGTCGACGTTGCCCGCACAGGCCACTACGAGGTGCGTCGGGTCGTAGTGCTTCTTGTAGAAGCGGCGGATGCGGTCGGCGCCGAGGGCGTTGACCGTGTCGACCGTGCCGAGGACCGGGCGGCCGAGGGGGGTGTCGCCGAGCATGGTGTGCGCGAACAGGTCGTGCACACAGTCGCCCGGGTCGTCCTCGGTCATCGCGATCTCTTCGAGGATCACACCGCGCTCGGCGTCGACGTCCGCCTGCTCGATCAGCGAGCCGGTGAGCATGTCGCACACGACGTCGATGGCGAGCGGGAGGTCGGTGTCGAGCACGCGCGCGTAGTAGCAGGTGTACTCCTTCGCCGTGAACGCGTTCATCTCGCCGCCGACCGCGTCGATGGCGGAGGAGATGTCCAGGGCGGACCTGCGCCGGGTGCCCTTGAAGAGCAGGTGTTCCAGGTAGTGCGTCGCGCCGTTCAGTGTCGGGGTCTCGTCGCGGGAACCGACGTGCGCCCAGATACCGAAGGTGGCGGAGCGAACGGAGGGGAGGGTTTCGGTGACGATGCGCAGGCCGCCGGGGAGGGTGGTCTTGCGGACCGTACCGATGCCGTTCTCGCCCTTGATGTGGTTTGGGGTCGGGGCGAGGGCCGGCGCCTGGGTTGTGGTGCGGGCCGTCGCCGTGGAGCTGGTGGACGTCACTGGTCGGTGTCGTCCTTCTTGTCGTCGCCCTCTTCGCCCTCGACCACAGGGATCAGGGAGAGCTTGCCGCGGGAGTCGATCTCGGCGATCTCGACCTGGACCTTGGAGCCCACGGCGAGCACGTCCTCGACGTTCTCCACGCGCTTGCCGCCGGCGAGCTTGCGGATCTGCGAGATGTGCAGCAGTCCGTCCTTGCCCGGGAGCAGCGACACGAACGCACCGAAGGTGGTGGTCTTGACGACCGTACCCAGGTAGCGCTCTCCGACCTCCGGCATGGTCGGGTTGGCGATCGCGTTGATCGTGGCGCGCGCGGCCTCGGCCTGCGAGCCCTGCTGGGCACCGATGTAGATGGTGCCGTCGTCCTCGATCGTGATGTCGGCGCCGGTGTCCTCCTGGATCTGGTTGATCATCTTGCCCTTCGGGCCGATGACCTCACCGATCTTGTCCACGGGGATCTTGACCGTGATGATCCGCGGGGCGTTCGGGGACATCTCGTCCGGCGTGTCGATCGCTTCCATCATCACGTCGAGGATGTGGAGGCGGGCGTCGCGGGCCTGCTTGAGAGCCGCGGCCAGGACGGAGGCCGGGATGCCGTCCAGCTTGGTGTCGAGCTGGAGGGCGGTCACGAACTCCTTGGTGCCGGCGACCTTGAAGTCCATGTCACCGAAGGCGTCCTCCGCACCGAGGATGTCGGTGAGGGCGACGTAGTGCGTCTGGCCGTCGATCTCCTGGGAGATCAGACCCATGGCGATACCGGCGACGGCGGCCTTGAGGGGCACACCGGCGTTCAGCAGCGACATGGTGGAGGCGCAGACCGAGCCCATGGACGTCGAGCCGTTGGAGCCGAGGGCCTCGGACACCTGACGGATCGCGTACGGGAAGTCCTCGCGCGACGGCAGGACCGGCACGATCGCGCGCTCGGCGAGCGCGCCGTGGCCGATCTCGCGGCGCTTCGGGGAACCGACGCGGCCGGTCTCACCGACGGAGTACGGCGGGAAGTTGTAGTTGTGCATGTAGCGCTTGCGGGTCACCGGGGAGAGGGTGTCCAGCTGCTGCTCCATGCGGAGCATGTTGAGGGTGGTGACGCCCAGGATCTGGGTCTCGCCACGCTCGAACAGCGCCGAGCCGTGCACGCGCGGGATGGCCTCGACCTCGGCGGCGAGCGTACGGATGTCCGTGACGCCTCGGCCGTCGATGCGGACCTTGTCCTTGATGACGCGCTCGCGCACCAGGGACTTGGTCAGCGAGCGGTACGCGGCGGAGATCTCCTTCTCGCGGCCCTCGAACTGCGGGAGCAGCTTCTCGGCGGCGATCTCCTTGATGCGGTCCAGCTCGGCCTCGCGGTCCTGCTTGCCGGCGATGGTGAGCGCCTGGGAGAGCTCGCTCTTGACCGCGGCGGTCAGGGCCTCCAGGACGTCGTCCTGGTAGTCGAGGAAGACCGGGAACTCGCCGGTGGGCTTGGCGGCCTTCGCGGCGAGGTCGGCCTGGGCCCTGCAGAGCACCTTGATGAAGGGCTTCGCGGCGTCCAGACCGGCGGCGACGACCTCCTCGGTCGGCGCCTCGGCGCCGCCCGCGATCAGCTGGATGGTCTTCTCGGTGGCCTCGGCCTCGACCATCATGATCGCGACGTCGCCGTCCTCCAGGGCGCGGCCCGCGACGACCATGTCGAAGACGGCGTCCTCGAGCTCGGTGTGCGTCGGGAACGCGACCCACTGGCCGTTGATCAGCGCGACGCGGACGCCGCCGATCGGGCCGGAGAAGGGCAGACCGGCCAGCTGCGTGGACGCGGAGGCGGCGTTGATCGCCACGACGTCGTACAGGTGGTCGGGGTTGAGCGCCATGATCGTCGCGACGACCTGGATCTCGTTGCGCAGGCCCTTCTTGAAGGACGGACGCAGCGGGCGGTCGATCAGGCGACAGGTGAGGATGGCGTCCTCGGAGGGACGGCCCTCACGGCGGAAGAAGCTGCCGGGGATCTTGCCGGCGGCGTACATCCGCTCCTCGACGTCCACCGTGAGGGGGAAGAAGTCGAGATTTTCCTTGGGCTTCTTGGAGGCGGTGGTGGCCGACAGCACCATGGTGTCGTCGTCCAGGTAGGCGACGGCGGATCCGGCGGCCTGCCTGGCCAGCCGGCCCGTCTCGAAGCGGATGGTGCGGGTGCCGAAGGATCCGTTGTCGATAACGGCCTCGGCGTAGTGGGTCTCGTTCTCCACTAGCGTTTTCTCCGATACTTTTCGTCTTTCGCCCCATCCTGCCCGTGTGGCAGAGGGACAGCGGCGGAGAAGCGCTCCTTCTGGTGCTGGCCGGTCTTCGATCGAAGCACCCGGGTTCGTGTTTCCCCGGGGGCCACTACCGAGGACCGGCGGCGGCGAGGTGCGCTTCTCCTCGTTCAGTGTCGTGACGGCGCGCTGCCCGGCGGGCGGGGCGTCATCACGCTGTGTTCCTACGTACTTCTGTCGTACCTACTGTGTCCTGCGTTGTGCTACCACAGTACAAAGCGTCGGTGACACTCCGCACCTAGAGCACGTACAGCAAAAGGGAGCGGCCCCCTGAATGGTGGGAACCGCTCCCTCTCACGGCGTCTTACTTGGCGCCCGCCGCACCGCGGCGGATGCCCAGGCGGTCGACCAGCGCACGGAAGCGCTGGATGTCCTTCTTGGCCAGGTACTGCAGCAGGCGGCGACGCTGACCGACCAGGATCAGCAGACCACGGCGGGAGTGGTGGTCGTGCTTGTGGGTCTTGAGGTGCTCGGTCAGGTCCGAGATACGGCGCGAGAGCATGGCGACCTGGACCTCGGGGGAGCCGGTGTCGCCCTCCTTCTGACCGAACTCGGTGATGAGCTGCTTCTTCGTTGCGGCGTCGAGCGACACGCGTACTCCTCGTAGTCTGTGATGTGCCACCGAGTGCCCCTGGTCCACATCTCAGGGGATCTTCCGATACTCGGGAGGCGGGATCCGCTGGGCGCGGCCTCCGGAGCGGTGAGCTCCGGGGGTGCGTACACAAACGGCCGTTTCACAGGTTACCAGCCCGCAAGGACCCGCCTTACCCGGTCCCCGAACCCGCCCGTACGGCGAGGACCAGGCCACTAGGGTGAGCGGACAGGTCTTTCGTATGTGGGGAAGGGGCCGCCGGAACATGGCCGAGGAAGCGGACAAGGACGTCAAGGCGCGCAAGGAGCGGGAGAAGGACGAGCTCTACGCCCTCGACATCTCGGGCGTCGAGTGGCTGAGCGCGCCGGGCACGGAGGAGCACGAGGAGCGGGTGGAGATCGCGTACCTGCCCGAGGGCGCGGTGGCCATGCGTTCCTCCCTCGACCCCGACACGGTCCTGCGGTACACGGAGGCGGAGTGGCGGGCCTTTGTGCTCGGGGCCCGGGACGGGGAGTTCGACCTGGAGCCGGCGCCGCACAACGGCGGAGCGGCGGCGGAGTAGGGCGGGCGGCTCGCAGCGGAGTGGTAGGGCGCGGCGGTCGATGCGGCGGGGCGCTGCGTCGGCCGCCTTTTCGTGTTTGTGTGCCTGGCCGTGCATCTCTTCATGGGCTGCCGCGCACACCTCTTCACGAGGATCTCGCCAACCGCCCAAGTACCCGGCACGGACGGGGTACAAGGGGAGGGCAGGCCGCGGCTCACTCTCGGCACGATCACCTCGATGACACCGTTTGTCCGCTTTGCTGGTCAATAGTGCACGTGCGTACGCCACTTCTGGGCAGGGTGTGACGTAGCGGGCAGCCGCGGTGGGGCGGACGGGCCTGCCCTATTGACAGTGGTGGTGATTAGGCTGGGACCGGCGGGACGCCAGAGCCCGTGGACGGATCGACCACGTCCCGCCCCGGCACCGCGCCGCATCAGGGGGCTCGACCACACCAGGAGGAATTGTGAACAGCGATCGGGACGGCATCCGCGGGGGCTGGGCCACGCCCGGCGATGACCACTCCGACGCGGAGTCCGCCGTCGAGACGACGGGCGAGTTCACCATCGACTACGCACCGCCGGCCTGGTACACGCAGAACGCCTCGGGGAGTTCGAGGGACGGAGCTTCGGAGTCGAAGCCGGCGGCGGAACCGGAGGACTCGGGAGACTCGGAGGATTCGGGAGGGCCGGAGGCCTTGGGCGCCCCGGAGGACTCAGGGAGTTCTGGCAGCTCCGACGCCTCTGAGGTCTCGGTCGCTTCGGAGGTCTCGGACGCCTCCGAGGTCTCGGTCGCCTCCGAGGTCTCGGTCGCTTCGGAGGTCTCCGAGGACTCGGATACTCCAGGCACTTCGGAGGTTCCCGACGCGGAGGCTTCGTCCTCGGCGGGTTCCGACGCCGCGGCCGCGCCGGAATCATCGGCTTGGGGAACGTCTTCCGTGCCGCCGGTGGTGGTGGTGAGTCCCCTCGCGGGCGGTCCGACCGCGCTGCCGAATCTGCCGCTCCAGTCGGGGCCCGCCACACCTCCGGCCGCGCGTGTCGCCGCTTCCGACGATGGGGAGACCGGCGACGGGGATCTGGAGAGCGGCGCGACCATGCGGATCTCCGCTCGGGCTGTGAAGCGTGAGGTCGCGGAACGGGCGACGCCGAGGGCTACGGATGCCGATACCGCTACGGCGGCAGCTGTTGACCAGTCCGACGGCTCGGGCGACGGCAGTGACGCGGCCGCAGACGTAGACGTCGTACAGGACGAAGCACCGGCTGACGCCGAGTTGGACTCCTCCGACGGCGGCGGCGGCGAGGTCGTGGAACTGCGGGGCTCCGCATCGGCCGACACAGTCGAAGCGGCCGACGAGGCCGGTGACGCCGAGCCGCGGCAGGACGACGTCAATGACGCGCTGCCGCAGGACGCCGAGCATCAGGACGTGGTCGCCGGGGCCGGGTCGAGCGGGGAAGGCTCCGCGCAGGACGCTCCCCCCGCGTGGGCTCCGCCGCCGCTTCCTCAGAGTGGGCTGCCGCCGTTGCCGCCCGCCTATCATCCTGCGGCGCCCGCTCCCGCGGCGGAGTGGCCCGCGTCCACTGAACCAGTGGCGGCCGAGGCCGGACACGTACAGGACCCGCCGCGGGCGCAGCCGCCCGCGCCCGCACCGGGTCAGCCGTTCCAGCCGCCGGCACCGGCCCCGGCACCAGGCCGGCCCTTCCAGACACAGCCGCCCGCGGCGCCGCCGGCGTGGCCCTCCCCCGGTGTACCCGTTTCCGCCGACCCGGCGCAAGCGCCCGCACCGGTGTACCCGCCCGCCTTCGAGAACCCGGTTCCGGCGCCGCCGCAGGTTCCGTCCCCGGTCGTGGCACCGCCATCGCCGGCAGCTGCCGCTCCGGCGCAAGCGCCCCACCCACAGCCACAGCCACAGCTTCAACCGCAACCGCAACCGCAACCGCAACCGCAGGGAAGCTACGGGTTCCCGCAGCCCAGCGTTCCGGCCCCAAGCCCCACCCCGCAGGGCAGCTACGGCTTCCCGCAACCCGGCGCCCCCGCGCCGGTGCCAGCACCGGCACCGGCACCAGCGGCGCCCACCCCGCCTGCGCCCGCGCTCAACCCGCCCGCCCCAGTGCCCGGTTACGGCTTCCCTCCCCAGGGAGCACCCGCGGTTCCGCAGCCGGGATACGGCTTCCCGCACCAGCCCCCCGCACCACAGGTTCCCAACACCCCCGCGCCCCAGGCCGGTTACGGCTTCCCCAACCAGCCCGCGCCGCCGGCCGATCCGCTCCCGCCGGCGCAAGCGGCCCCGCCGTATCCCCAGCAGGGGCAGCCCCAACCGCAGCCGGGCCACCCGCCCGTACCGCAGCAGTACGACGTACAGCCCCCGCAAGGTCCCCCTGTTCCGCCCGCCGCGCAGGCGCACGCGCCTGTCGACCCGCGAGCCGGGGCCGCCTGGCCGCAGCCGGTGCAGCACGACCAGCGCCAGCCCATCAATCCCGGTGCCGCCCCTCTCGGTTACACCGCGGCGGTGGAGCTCTCCTCCGACCGGCTGCTCAACAACAAGAAGCAGAAGGCCAGGAGCGGACGCCCGGCTGCCGCCTCGTCGCGATTCAAGCTCGGCGGGAAGAAGGAGGAGGCGGAGCGCCAGCGGAAGCTGGACCTGATCCGTACGCCGGTGCTGTCGTGCTACCGGATCGCCGTCATCAGCCTCAAGGGCGGCGTGGGCAAGACGACCACGACCACCGCGCTCGGTTCGACGCTCGCCACCGAGCGGCAGGACAAGATCCTCGCGATCGACGCCAACCCGGACGCGGGTACGCTCGGGCGCCGTGTGCGCCGCGAGACCGGGGCCACCATTCGTGACCTCGTCCAGGCGATCCCGCACCTCAACTCGTACATGGACATCCGGCGGTTCACATCCCAGGCCGCGTCCGGCCTGGAGATCATCGCCAATGACGTCGACCCTGCGGTGTCGACCACGTTCAACGACGAGGACTACCGGCGCGCGATCGGCGTACTGGGCAAGCAGTACCCGATCATCCTGACCGACTCGGGCACGGGACTGCTGTACAGCGCGATGCGCGGTGTGCTGGACCTCGCCGACCAGCTCATCATCATCTCGACGCCGTCGGTCGACGGTGCGAGCAGCGCCAGTACGACGCTTGACTGGCTGTCGGCGCACGGGTACGCGGATCTCGTCTCGCGGTCCATCACCGTCATTTCCGGGGTACGCGAGACCGGAAAAATGATCAAGGTGGATGACATCGTCAGCCACTTCGAGACACGCTGCCGCGGTGTCGTCGTCGTGCCCTTCGACGAGCACCTGTCCGCGGGCGCGGAGGTCGACCTCGACATGATGCGGCCGAAGGTGCGGGAGGCGTACTTCGACCTCTCTGCGATGGTGGCCGAGGACATCGCGCGCCACCAGCAGTCGCACGGGCTCTGGACCTCGGACGGCAACCCGCCGCCGGTGGCCGCGCCGCCGCTGCCCGGTCAGCAGTACCAGCAGTATCCGGGCCAGCCGTACCCCGGACAGCCGGCACCGGCACCAGGGCAGGCCCCCCAGCAGCCGTACCCGCCGCAGCCCGGTCAGCCCTACCCCCAGCAACCGGGACAGGGCTACCCGCAGCAACCGGGCCAGCCGTATCCGCCCCAGCCCGGCCAGCCCTTCCAGCCGCCGGCGCCGCCTCAGCAGTAACCCGATCGGACCCTTTCGAGGGACCGCTTCACGCCAGGGCCCGCATCGTCTCCGTACGGTGCGGGTCCTGCGCGTATCCGCAGGCGTTTCGCGCCGCCAGGCCCCCACCTGGAGGGCTTCAGCGGTCTGAACCAATGAGTGGAAAATTCGCGTCAACTCGTTATTTCCGCAGGCCACATGGGGTTCATGCGCCGTTGACGTTCACAGAGCGCCGCTGGTAGACACACAGATCAACCCCGTCGGCGTCACCCGATCAACCGTGTTCCGTCGGTTCCGTCGGTTCCGTCGGTTCCATCAGTCCCACCGGTTCAACAAGCCATCCCTGTGCGAGCGATGACGCGAGGTCACCGACCCATGAACACACCAGATCAGCACGGCAGTCGTGCCGTACGCGCCGGATGGCTGCGGCTCATCGCCGCCGCGGGAGCCGCGGCCCTCACCCTCACCGCCGGTCTCGCGACCCCCCTCAACCCGGCGCCCCAGCAGGCCCAGGCCAAGGAGGGCAAGAAGACCCTCACCGTCGCGGTGGCGCAGAGCGTCGACTCGCTGAGCCCGTTCCTGGCGAGCCGCCTGGTCAGTACGAGCATTCACCGGCTCATGTACGAGTACCTGACCAACTACGACCCCGCGGACAACCACGCCGTCCCCGGGCTGGCCACCAAGTGGGAGCCCTCGGCCGACAAGCTCACCTGGACCTACACGATCCGCTCCGACTCCAAGTGGTCGGACGGCGAGCAGGCCACCGCCGCGGACGCGGCCTGGACCTTCAACAAGATGATGACCGACGACGGCGCGGCCACCGCCAACGGCAGCTTCGTCGCCAACTTCAAGAAGGTCACGGCCCCCAGCCCCACCGAGCTCGTCATCGAACTGAAGAAGCCGCAGGCGACGATGACCGCGCTCGATGTACCGATCGTGCCCAAGCACGTCTGGGAGAAGGTCGGGGACTTCTCGAAGTTCAACAACGACAAGAGCTTCCCCGTCGTCGGCAACGGACCGTTCATCCTCACTGACTACAAGGCCGACAGTTACGTACGGCTCAAGGCCAACAAGAGCTTCTGGCGCGGCTCGCCCGAGTTCGACGAGCTGGTCTTCAAGTACTACAAGGACAACGACGCCGCCGTCGCCGCCCTGCAGAAGGGCGAGGTGTCCTTCACCTTCGGCCTGACGCCCGCTCAGGCGGCCACTCTGGAGACCCAGAAGAACATCAAGGTCAACGACGCGCCGGGCCGCCGCTTCTACGCGCTCGCCGTCAACCCGGGCGCCCAGGCCAAGAACGGCCAGAAGTTCGGCGACGGGCACGAGTCGCTGCTCGACGAGAGGGTGCGACAGGCGCTGTTCATGGCCGTCGACCGCAAGGCCCTCATCGACAAGGTCTTCCAGGGCCACGCCGTCGAAGGCGCCGGCTACATCCCGCCCCGCTTCTCCGACTACTTCTGGGAGCCGTCCGCGAGCCAGAAGCTGTCGTACGACCCGGCCGAGGCGGCCCAACTCCTCGACGAGGCGGGCTACAAGAAGAACGGCGACGGCAAGCGCGTCGGCAAGAACGGCAAGCCGATCACCTACCGCGTCCTGTGCCACGCCACCGACCCGAACGACAAGGCGGTCGGACAATACCTGAAAGAGTGGTGGGGCGAGCTCGGTATCGGTGTCACCCTCAACTGCCTGGACAACGTGACCGATCCCTGGCTCGCGGGCACCTACGACCTCGCCTTCGACGGCTGGTCCGCCAACCCAGACCCCGACTTCCTGCTGTCGATCCAGACCTGCGACGCGCTTCCGGCGACCCCCAAGGACACCGGTGCGACGGACAACTTCATCTGCGACAAGAAGTTCGACGACCTCTACGACCAGCAGCTCGCCGAGTACGACACCGCCAAACGGGCAGACCTCGTCAAGCAGATGGAATCGCGGCTGTACGACACCGGGTACATGAACGTCATGGCCTACCCGAACGCGGTCGAGGCCTACCGCACCGACCAGATCGAGTCGATCGAGACGATGCCGAAGGCCGCGGGCAACATCTACGGCCAGGACGGTTACTGGAGCTGGTGGTCGGCGGTTCCGGCGGCCTCCTCCGGTGAGTCCTCCGACGGTTCGAGCTCCACGGGGGTCATCATCGGCATCGTCGCGGGCATCGTCGTCCTCGTGGGCGCCGGCGCGTTCTTCGCGATGCGACGCCGCTCGACCGCCGAAGACCGCGAGTAGCGACCGCGAGTAGCCACGGGTCCCCCGCCACCGAGCCGCGAGCAGCCCCCACCGAGTGAGAGTCCATGACCGCTGAAGCAACATCCTCCCCGACCGCGGCGATCGGCGGTCCGGCTGAGGCCGGGCCGTCGGTCCGCGGGCGGCGGGCGCGCAGCAGGACCGCCTATCCGCGGTATGTGGCGGGCAAGTTGGGCGGCGCGGCCGTCTCGCTGCTCGCCGTCCTCGTCACCAGCTTCTTCCTCTTCCGGCTCATCCCCGGCGACCCCGTCAAGTACATGACGGGTGGCCGCCAGGTGTCGGCGGAGCAACTCGCCAACTACCGGAAGGAGTTCGGTCTCGATCTGCCGCTGTGGGAGCAGTTCACGGACTACTGCGCCAAGGCGCTCACCGGCGACCTCGGCACCTCGTACCAGTTCCGGGCCCCCGTCATCGACAAGATCACCGAGGCACTCCCGAACACCCTTCTCCTCACCGGCACGTCGTTCGTCCTCTTCACGGCGCTCGGCGTCTTCATCGGTACTCGTTCCGCGTGGCGCAACGGCGGGCTCGGCGACCGGCTCAACACCGGTCTGGCGCTCACCCTCTACTCCATCCCGTCCTTCTGGCTCGGGCTGCTGCTGATCATCGTCTTCTCGGTGGGCATCGGCCCGATCCCCGGCCTGTTCCCGACCGGCGGCATGGAGTCGGGGAGCGGTGAGACCGGTTTCGCGTACGTCGTCGATGTCGCCCACCATCTCGTCCTTCCGGTGGTGACACTGGTCGCCGTCGAGTACGGGCAGACGCTGCTCGTGACGCGCTCCGCGCTGCTCGACGAGATGGGCAGCGACTACCTGACCACGGCCCGGGCCAAGGGCCTGCGGGACGACCTCGTACGGCGCCGGCACGCCGTGCCCAACGCCCTGCTGCCGACCGTGACACTGATCTTCATCAACCTCGGCCGAACCGTCGCCGGCGTCATCCTCGTCGAGACCGTCTTCTCCTGGCCGGGCCTCGGCGGGCTCTTCTACCAGGCCCTGAGTGTGCCCGATCTGCCCCTGGTGCAGGGGCTGTTCTTCTTCTTCGCGGCGGCGGTGATCGTGATGAACACGCTGGCCGATCTGATCTATCCGCTGCTGGATCCACGGGTGGGCCGATGACCACAACAGAGTCGGGCGGACCGGTGCCGACCGAAGCAACCCCGCAGGTGGCGACAGCGAGCCCGCGCACGCTCGCCCGGCAGCGCCGCCGCGCCTCCGCCGCCCGCTTCTGGAAGCAGTACCGAAGCCACCGCGCGGGCGTCTTCGGGCTCGCCGCCCTCGGCCTCTTCGCCCTCATCGCGCTGACCGCACCACTGACCGTCGGCTCCGACGTGCAGAGCGTCACGAACGCGCCGGGCGGGCCGATGGAGAGTCCGAGCGCCGAGTTCCCCTTGGGGACCGACCAGTTCGGGCGGAATCTGCTCGGTCTTGTGGTCTGGGGCGCGCGGGTGTCGCTGCTCGTCGGGCTGCTGGCCGCCGTGCTCTCCGTCGCGATCGGCGCGGTCATCGGGATCACGGCGGGTCATTTCCGGGGCTGGTTCGCCACCGTGATGATGCGGATCACGGACTGGTTCCTGGTCATGCCGACACTCGTCCTCGCCATCGCGCTGGCGACCGTGCTGTCCCGTTCGCTGGGCACGATCATCCTGGCGATCGGTGTCACGACCTGGCCGACGACGGCCCGGCTGGTGCGTGCGCAGACCCTGGCGGTGGAGTCGCGGCCGTACATCGAGCGGGCCAGGGCGCTGGGCGGCGGGCACTGGCACATCATGTCCCGCCATGTGCTGCCCAATGTGATGCCGTTGGTGCTGGCCCAGACCACGCTGATCATCTCCTCCGCGATCCTCGCCGAGGCGACGCTCGCGTTCCTCGGGCTCGGCGATCCGACGGTCGTCTCGTGGGGCGGACTGCTCCAGGACGCACGGGAGGCGGGCGCGGTCAGCGCCGGGAAGTGGTGGTATCTGGTGCCGCCGGGTATCGCGATCGCGGGGGTCGCGCTGGCGTTCACGCTGTGCGGACGCGCGGTCGAATCGATCCTCAACCCCAAGCTGGGGGTGGCACGTTGAGCACGACGACCGGACAACGCCTCCTTGAGGTCCGGAACCTCGAAGTGACGTACGCCGGCGGGGCGGCCGCCGTACGCGGTGTGGACCTCGCACTCGACGCGGGCCAGAAGCTCGGCATCGCGGGCGAGTCGGGCTGCGGCAAGTCCACGCTCGCACTCGCACTGCTCCGGCTGCTGCCCGCCGGGACGCGCACGACCGGCGAGATCCTGCTCGACGGCGAGGACGTGCTGACGATGAAGTGGGGCCGGGTGCGGGCGGTCCGCTGGGCAGGCGCCTCGATCGTCTTCCAGGGCGCCATGCACTCGCTGAACCCCGTGCACCGCATCGGCGACCAGATCGCCGAGCCGATCCTGCTGCACAGGAAGGCGACCGCGGCGGGCGCGAAACGGAAGACCGGCGAACTGCTCGAACACGTCGGCCTCCCCGCCGCCCGCGCGGACGCCTACCCGCACGAGCTCTCCGGCGGCCAGCGCCAACGCGTCATGATCGCCATGGCGTTGGCCTGCGACCCCCGGCTCGTCATCGCCGACGAACCGACCACCGCGCTCGACGTGATGATCCAGGCACAGATCCTCCGCCTCATCCAACAGCTGGTCACCGAGCAGGAGTTGGGCCTCATCATGATCAGCCACGATCTCGCGGTCCTGTCCGACACCTGTGACCGTCTTGCGGTGATGTACGCGGGCCGGGTGGTCGAGGAAGGCCCGGCCCGGCAGGTCTACGAGGATGCCCGACACCCCTACGGCAGCGCCCTGTCGGCCGCCTTCCCGCGCATCGGCGACACGGCCTCCCGGTTCGCGCCGCGCGGCCTGCCGGGCGACCCGCCGGACCCGTCGGCGCTGCCGTCCGGCTGTACGTTCCACTCCCGGTGCCCGGTGGCCCTGGACTCCTGCGTGACCGAGGACCAGGCGCTGCGGGACGCGGGGGCGGGGCGGTGGGCGGCCTGTGTACACGTGGACGCGGCCGTAGGAGCGGAACCAGCCAGGAGCACGCCATGACGACACCTCCCGTGACGACACCGCCGCTGCTCAGCGCCGAGGGGCTGCACATCACCTTCCCCGGACGCCACGGCGCCGACCCCGCGCGCGCTGTCGACGGAGTCGACCTCGACATCCGGCGCGGCGAGATCGTCGCGCTGGTGGGCGAGTCGGGCTGCGGCAAGACGACGCTGGCACGCTCGCTCCTCGGTCTCGTTCCGCCGACCGGGGGCCGCGTCACCTTCGACGGCAAGCCCCTCGACTACTCCTCACGCGCGCTGAAGGCGTACCGCAAACGCGTCCAGCTGGTCCTCCAGGACCCGAGCGGCTCGCTCAACCCCCGGCACACGGTGTACGACGCGGTCGCCGAGGGACTGCGCATCCACCGGTACGGCGGCGACGAGCGGGCGGCGGTCGCGGATGCCCTCTCCCGGGCGGGACTTCGCCCACCTGAACGCTTCTTCCTCCGCTACCCGCACGAGCTGTCCGGCGGCCAGCGCCAGCGGGTCGTCATCGCGGGCGCCCTCGTCCTGGAGCCCGAACTCATCGTCGCCGACGAGCCGGTGGCCTCCCTGGACGCCTCGGTACGCGGCGAGATCCTCGCCCTGCTCCTTCGGCTGCGCACCGAACTCGGCCTGTCCGCCCTGGTGGTGACCCACGACCTGGGCCTGGCGTGGAACATCGCCGACCGGGTCGCGGTCATGTACCTGGGCCGCATCGTGGAGACGGGCGAGGTCGAGCAGGTCCTGACGGCCCCTCAACACCCGTACACCCAAGCCCTGTTGTCCGTCCTGCCGGAAGCCCCGGGCGACCCGGTGGTGCTGACCGGCGAGCCCCCGGACCCGTCCCGCATCCCCTCCGGCTGTCGTTTCCACGCCCGCTGTCAGATCCTGGCGAGCGGGGAGGCGGAGCGGGCGGGTGTGGCGGACGCGTGCCGGAGCCAGGATCTGGAGGTGCTCGGCGGGGGCGCCGAGACGCAGGTGGCGTGTCACTGGGCGAGGGCCCACGTCACTACGTGAGGGCAGCGGCCGGTGCTTCCAGAACTCCGGCCGATCCCGTCACCACGTGAAAGGAGCGGCCGGTGCCTCCAAAACGCCGACCGCTCCGCAGACCTACTCTCCCCCGTACGCCTCGATCAGTTCCAACGACCGCTTCACGTCGTCCCGGATGGCCACCAGCAGCGACTCGATGGAGTCGAACCTGGCCTGGCCGCGCACGAAGGCGAGGAAGTCGACGGCGACGTGCAGACCGTACAGATCGAGGCCGACGCGGTCGATGGCGTACGCCTCGACGGTGCGCTCGGTGCCGTCGAACTGGGGGTTCGTGCCCACGGAGATCGCGGCGGGCATCGCCTCGCCCGCGACGTGCAGCCAGCCCGCGTAGACGCCGTCGGCGGGAATGGCGGTGTGCGGGAGGGTCTCGACGTTGGCCGTCGGGAAGCCGAGCTCACGGCCGCGCTGGGCGCCGCGTACGACGATGCCCTCGACGCGGTGCGGGCGCCCGAGGATCTCGCGCGCGCCCTCGACATCGCCCTCGGCGACGAGCCGCCGGGTGAGGGTCGACGAGAAGGGCTCCCCGCCGCCCGCGTCACCGGTCACGCACAGGTCGACGACCTCGACCTCGAAGTCGTAGGTCGCGCCCTGTTCACGCAGGAAGTCGACATTCCCGGCGGCCTTGTGGCCGAAGCGGAAGTTGGGACCTTCCACGACCGCTTTCGCGTGCAGCTTGTCGACGAGAACCTTCGCCACGAAGTCGGCGGGCGACAGCTTCGAGAACTCCTTGGTGAACGGAAGGATGAGGAGGGCGTCCACACCCAGCTCGGCCATCAGTTCGGCACGGCGGTGGTGCGGGGCGAGCAGCGGAGGGTGGCTGCCAGGGCGCACGACCTCGCTGGGGTGCGGGTCGAAGGTGACGACGACGGAGGGAACGCCCAGGTCACGGGCGTGATCCACGGCGTGCCGGATGATCAGCTGGTGTCCGCGGTGCACCCCGTCGTAGGAACCGATGGTGACCACGCTGCGCCCCCAGTCCTCGGGGATGTCCTCCAAGCCACGCCAGCGCTGCACTGTGTCTGCTCCTTGTCGCAAACTCGTCGAACCTGTGTCCGTGAATGCCTCATTCGCAGCTCTAAGAGTGCCATGCCGGGTGCGCTCAGCTTGCATCGGCATCAGGCTGTGACGCATCCCGCACCACTGCGCGCGGGTCGGGCGGGGACCCGCACTCCGGCCAGGTTCTCGATCATGCGGCGGGTGCTCGGGCCGACCACGCCGGCCCACTCCTCGGGGGCACCGGTCAGCCAGCGGGCCACCAGGGCGGCGAAGCCGGGGACGGTACGGGCCAGGTCGACGAGGCCGCGGTCGAAGCCGGTCGCGCCGGCCGGAGTCCGGACCAGGAGGAGGCCCGTTCGGTGCACCAGCTCGCGCGTACGCTCCTCTCCTCTGCGGGCCGCACCGGCCGCGGCGGCCCGCAGCAGGGCGTCGAGGACGGCCGGGTCCCGCTCGTGCGCGAGGAGGAGGTCGAGCAGCTCGCGCCGCAGCGGGCGGGAGACCGGGCTGCCCGACGCGGCGAGCACGGTCGCGAGCGCCGACCGCACCGGTGCGGGGCAGCCGGTCACCAGTCCGGTGACCAGTGGAAAGAGCACCGCGCGGGCCTCCGGACCGTGGTCGAGGTGCCGGTCGACGTACCCGGCCACCTGCGCGGCGGCTGCCGGGCGCAGCTCCACCACCTCGCGGACGAGGGCCGCGACCCGGCGGGCCAGGGCGGGCGTGGTGACATCGGCCAGGGTGCGCAGCGTCTCGTCCGTGTCCGGACCCGCGCCCGGTTGCCACAGCCGGGCGCGGAAGGCGGCGAGCACCGAGTCGGGATGGGTCGTCAGGGCGGCCACCAGCGCGCTCGCGGGCAGCTGCGGATCGCCCGCGGTGAACCGCTCCAGCGCCTGCGGGAGGTACCTGGCCCGGGTCCACGGGTCCTGTACAAGGAGGCCGAGCGCTCCGCCGTGCAGGGAGCAGTCGGCGGGGCGGGCCAGCAGCGCGAGCGCCGCGTAACGCAGCAGCGTCCGGTCGGCCTCGGTCCGCACATGCGGTGCGGCCCGCAACCCGTACGCCACCGCCGCCACCCGCCGCGCAGGGCGCTCGTCATGCGCCCATCGGTCCACCGCCCGGCACACGGCCGACGGTTCCTCCTCGGCGAGTACGGCCAGCAGTTCGTCGCCACGCCGGTGCGCGACGGCGACGAGCGCCTCCGCGAGATCGTCCAGGGCCCGACGCCGGTACGCGTACAGCAAGGCCTGCGCCGCCGTCGCCACGGTCGCGTGCGGGGTCGCGGGAAGGGGGCGGTCGTCGTGGAACCAGGAAGTGAGATGCGGTTGTACGGCGGTGGGGTCGCTGGTGAGGAGGCGGGCCACGGCGTCCAGGTAACGGGGTTCGCCTTCCTGGCTCGCGGGGTTCGGCGCCTCGTCGGCGACCACCAGGCACCTCAGCAGTTCGAACCGCTCCGCCTCCGGCAGCGCCGCCCCCTCCCAGAACGCCGGCCCGAACTCCCCCGGCACGCCCCGCCCTTGCTCCCGCCACGTCACGATCCGCTCGGCGAGCAGCCGCAGCACCCCGGCGTACGGACCCGCGTCGGGCAGCCGCAGCAGGGCGTCGGCGCAGAGGTGGGTGGCCCACCAGGCGGGGTCGCCGAGCGGTGCCGTCCTCGCCGGCAGGAGGTCGTCCAGGGCGTGCACCAGCTCCTCCAGCCGGAGGGCCAGCTCGGCGGGGCCCTGCTGTCGGGCCAGGAGGAGCAGGGCCTGGACGACCGGGCCGATGCGGTGGCGGGGGACGGGGAGTGCGCGGGGCGGGGCGGAGGCCTTGGCCGCCCAGGACGGCACCGCGCCCCTCCCGGCCGAAGCCCCGTCGGCCGCGCCCCTCCCAGTAGAAGCCCCCTCGGCCGTGTTCGCCGGCTTCCGCGACCGGGCCGAGTCGGCGCACCCCCGGTGTACCAGCGCGTGCAGGGCGGAGTCCAGGTCGAGGTGGGTGCCCTGGATCCAGTCGGCGAGTTCCTCGTGGGCGAAGCGGTAGCCGTTGCCCGCGGGGACGAGGAGGCCCTCGGTGAGGACGGCGGAGGCCCAGCCGGTGGTGGCGCCGAGGCGGCGTCCGGAGGCGGGTCCCCACGGGAAGACGGCTTCGAAGGAGGCGCGGTCCAACTCCCCCTGCCCGGGCCCCAGACAGCGCCGTGCGGCCTCGTGCACCTGGCCCGAGACCTGAGCGGCGAGCCGCCGTACGGCCGCCCCCCGAAGCCCGTTCGCCGCGGCGAGCCGGACCGCGACGCGCAGGCACATGAGGTCCAGGTACGCGGCGAACACCTCGTCCCGGTCGAGCGGCCCCGCAGGTGACTCCGGCAGTGCGGACCGCACCTCGGCCAGCAGCCGCAAGGTCAGCGGATGCCGTGCATCGGCCGCCGCGAGCACACCCTCGGGAATCCCCGCGCGAGCCCGGGCCCGCAGCGCCTCGCCCTCGGTCAGGTCCCCCAGCCACACACAGGCGGGAAACCGCCCGGTCTCGTACACGGAGGGACCGGCAAGGACGGAGGACGCACCGCTCCGGTGCAGCAACTCCGCCGGGAACTCCGCCCCCACCTGCTCCCAGTACTCCGCCCGGCACGCGACCACGAGCCGCGCCCCGTTCTCCCGCAGCCAGTCCGCCGTGCCCGCCGTCCACTCGGGCATCCGGTGGGCGAGGGCGGGCGGCATCTCCTCGGGACCGTCGAGGAGCAGCAGCAACGGCCGCCCCGCGTCCCGCGCCACCCGGGCCAGCCGCTCCGGCCCGATATCGCCCAGCTCACCGCCGTACGACTCGGGAGGCAGCACGTCCGAGGCCGCAGAATCTCCGGATTGAGGGCCTTCTCGCGAGGCCGCCACGATCCGGCCCGCCCGCTCCAGCGCCCGTGCCGCCGCGTCCGCCACCGAAAGGTCCGTGTCGAGGAGGTCGGCGCCTCGCAGCCACAAGGTGGGCGCCGGTTCCGCACCTCGGGTGCGGCGTGCGGCGAGGGCCGCCAGTTCCGTCGTACGGCCGCTGCCGGGCCGGCCGACGAGCCCGAGCACGGCGGCCGGGCTGTCCGCGAATGCCGCGAACTCCCGCACGGCATCGGCCCGTTCGACGGGCCCGTAGTGACCGCTGTCCGGGCCCACAGAAGTCCCCGGCCCGTCCGAGCCCACGGAGGTCGCCGTCAGCTCCAGCACCCCCGCCGGATTCAGATCGGCCCCGTACGCGGGCACCGTGGCCGCGTTGCGGGCAAGCAACGCGGTGAGTGGTCCTTCCGCGTCCGGACCCCGCAGAGGGACCGCGAGGCCCGCCACCCTGTGCCCGCCGTGCAGCGCGGTGCCGAGGACCGCCACCACCGCCCCGGTCGAGGCGTCGAGGACCGGCCCACCCGCGGCACCGCCGCCCAGCCGCAGCGCGTCGGCGCCCGCCGTACCGATCGCCAACTCCAGTGCCTCGCCCAGGAGATGGAAGCGGTCGGTCGCCGTGTAGGTGACGGCGGACGCGCCGAGCACCCGGGCCTCGCGCCAGCCGCCCGCGGCGATCCGGACGTACGTGTCGGCCTCGACGCGGCTCCGCACGGTGACGGGGAGCGGGTCCACGCCGAGGCCCTCGGTGCGTACGAGAGCCAGATCGGCGTCCGGGAAGGACGTGACGGCGTCGTCGGTGACCACGCAGGTGCGGCCGCCGGAAGTGTGCAGGACAAGGCAGGTCAGTCCGTCGACCGCTTCGTGGCTGGTGATCACCGTGCCGTGGTGGTCGGCGACGAACCCCGTGCCACGCGGACGCCCCGCCAGGTCGCAGACGCGTACCAGGGCTTCGTCGAAGGTCTCCCGACTGTCGTCGGGTGTCCGAGGGCCGTCGTCGGGTGTCCGAGAGGTATCGGCCCCTGGCGCCGCCCGGTCATGGGCCTCCATGGCCCGGGTGTCGTCCGCTGTTTGTCGGCCGTCGAGTACTTTCCTGCTGTCGACCGGTACGTGCCGGCCCCCGGTCCGCGGGCCCCGTCCCGCCATGCTCGAACCTCCCCGCCGCGCGCTCCTGCTTTCGACGGTAGGCATGGGGTGATCAGCGCGACAGATCGCCTGGCGAACGCGCCCCCTTCCGCTCCCCCGCTTCACTCCGAGCGCCTGCCCGAAGGGGTGAACAGACGAGGGCGGATGGATACACCCTTGGGTGGGGGAACCGAGGGGGGACCCTGGAGCGGCGGGCACGAGACCCCGTGACCGCCGCTCCACGGGCGGGTTCGGCACAGCGATGCGGGCGGTCGGCGTCAGCCGAACACCGCCAGGCTCTTCGCCTTGCCCTTCTGGTCCTCCACCAGTGCCAGGAACCGCCCCGCCGGGTCGAAGACCGCGACGGCGCCGCGCCCCGCGTACTCCTCGGGCATCTCCAGGCGTACGCCGTTGAGAAGCAGCTTCGCCCGCCCCTCGTCCACGTTCCAGCGCGGGAACGCGGCCGCGGCGGCGTCCGCGACCGGCATCACGGTCAGCTCCTGCTGGAGCTGGTCGAGGGTGCGCGCGGAGTCGAGCTTGTACGGGCCGACCCGGGTGCGGCGGAGCGCGGTGAGATGACCGCCGACGCCCAGGTCCGCGCCCAGGTCTCGGGCGAGGGCCCGGATGTACGTCCCGGACGAGCAGACGACCGACACCACCAGGTCGAGCACCGGTGTGCCGTCCTCGGCAACGGCGTCACGCACGTCGTACACCGCGAACGACGAGATCCGTACCGGACGGGCCGGGATCTCGAAGTCCTCGCCGTCGCGCGCCCGCTTGTACGAGCGCACGCCGTTGATCTTGATGGCGCTGACCTTGGACGGCACCTGCATGATGTCGCCGGTCAGCTTGGCGATGCCGGCGTCGACGGCGTCCCGCTCGATGCCGGAGGCGTCCGTGGACGAGGTGAAGTCACCCTCGGCGTCGTCCGTCAGGGTGTTCTGCCCGAGCCGGATCGTTCCCAGGTATTCCTTCTCGGTGAGCGCCAGGTGCCCCAGGAGCTTGGTGGCCCTCTCGACGCCGAGGACGAGCACGCCCGTCGCCATGGGGTCGAGGGTGCCGGCGTGTCCGACCCGGCGGGTCTTCGCGATCCCGCGCATCTTGGCGACCACGTCGTGCGAAGTGAAGCCCGACGGCTTGTCGACAATGACAAGTCCGTCGGGCGTCCGGTGCTTCTCGGTCATCCGGTGGCGTCGTCCGTCTCGTCGTCTTCCGGTTCTTCGACGGAGTCAGGCTCTTCGTCGGAGTCGGGCTTCTTGTACGGGTCGGCGTCACCGGCGTACTTCGCGCCGGAGGAGACCTCGCGCACCTTCTCGTCCGAGGCCCGCGCCTTGTCGAGCAGGTCCTCGATGGTCTTGGCGGTGTCCGGCAGGGCGTCCGCGACGAAGGTCAGCGTCGGCGTGAACTTCACGCCCGCCGCCGCACCGACCGCGGAACGGAGCACGCCCTTGGCGCTCTCCAGGCCCGCGGCGGCCTCCGCCCGCGCCTGGTCGTCCCCGTACACCGTGTAGAAGACGGTCGCCTCCCGCAGATCACCCGTGACCCGGGTGTCCGTGATGGTGACGTGGGTGCCGAGCCGCGGATCCTTGATCCCGCGCTGCAGCTTCTTGGCCACCACCTCTCGGATGAGGTCCGCCAGCCTCTTAGCCCGCGCGTTGTCGGCCACTGGTCCGTCTCCTTCTTCGCCTTGCTTGTTCCGTCAGTCTTCGTCGGACGCCGGCCGCTGTTGTCAGTCGTCGTCCGTGTGGAGTCTGCGCCGTACCGACAGCAGTTCCACCTCCGGTCGTGCCGCGACGAGCCGTTCACACCGGTCCAGTACGTCGGTGAGGTGCTCGGTGTCGCCGGAGACCACCGCGAGGCCGATCTCCGCCCTGCGGTGCAGGTCCTGGTTTCCCGTCTCCGCCGCGCTCACCGCGTACTTCCGTTGAAGTTCGGCGACGATCGGCCGGACGAGAGAGCGTTTCTCCTTGAGCGAGTGGACATCGCCGAGGAGTAGATCGAAGGACAGCGTCCCCACGTACATGTGTAACCGGATGTCCCGCCGGTACGGGATAGATGGCCTGCCAATGCGCTTGGCAGGGACATCAGAACCGTACAACGAACCGGTGGGGGTGCTCGACGGATATTTTCGCCCCCGCCGCCCCTACCCGTCCCATCCTTCTGGGGCTGCGCCCCAGACCCCCTGGGTTGTTCGTCGGCCGCCGGCCGCCGGCCGGTGGGGGCTGATCGCGCAGTTCCCCGCGCCCCTGAAAGCGGTGAGCTGGCCGGGGTGACTTTGTCACCCCGGCCAGCTCACACCATCACTTTACGAGCGCGGCTTCTCGCGCATCTCGTACGTCGCGATGACGTCGTCGACCTTGATGTCGTTGAAGTTTCCGAGGTTGATACCGCCCTCGAAGCCTTCGCGGATCTCGGTGACGTCGTCCTTGAAGCGACGCAGACCGGAGATGTTGAGGCTCTCCGCGATGACCTTGCCGTCGCGGATGAGGCGCGCCTTGGTGTTGCGCTTGACCTCTCCCGAACGGACCAGGACACCGGCGATGTTGCCCAGCTTGGACGACTTGAAGACCTCGCGGATCTCCGCCGTGCCGAGCTCGGCCTCCTCGTACTCCGGCTTGAGCATGCCCTTGAGGGCCGCCTCGATCTCCTCGATGGCCTGGTAGATCACCGAGTAGTACCGGACGTCGACGCCCTCGCGCTCCGCCATCTGAGCCGCGCGGCCCGCAGCGCGGACGTTGAAGCCGATGACGATGGCGTCGGAGCCGGTCGCCAGGTTGATGTCCGACTCGGTGACCGCACCCACACCGCGGTGCAGGACACGGATCTCGACCTCTTCGCCGACGTCGAGCTGGAGCAGCGAGGACTCGAGAGCCTCCACCGAACCGGACGCGTCGCCCTTGATGATGAGGTTGAGTTCCTGCACCAGACCGGCCTTGAGGGCCTCGTCCAGGTTCTCCAGGGAGAACCGGACACCCCGGCGGGCGAAGTTGGCGTTGCGCTCACGCGCCGCGCGCTTCTCGGCGATCTGACGCGCCGTACGGTCCTCGTCGACAACCAGGAAGTTGTCGCCGGCGCCCGGGACGTTGGTGAGACCGAGGACGAGGACCGGGGTCGAGGGACCCGCCTCTTCCACGTTGTCGCCCTTGTCGTCGAGCATCGCGCGGACACGGCCGTACGCGTCGCCGACCACCATGGTGTCGCCGACCCGCAGGGTGCCTCGCTGGACCAGGACGGTCGCGACGGCGCCGCGGCCCTTGTCGAGGTGGGACTCGATCGCAATACCCTGCGCGTCCTGCTCCGGGTTGGCCCGCAGGTCGAGCGAGGCGTCCGCGGTGAGGACCACGGCCTCCAGGAGAGCCTCGATGTTGAGGCCCTGCTTGGCGGAGATGTCGACGAACATCGTGTCGCCGCCGTACTCCTCGGCCACCAGACCGAACTCGGTGAGCTGACCGCGCACCTTGGTCGGGTCGGCGCCCTCGACGTCGATCTTGTTGACCGCGACCACGATCGGCACGTCGGCCGCCTTGGCGTGGTTCAACGCCTCGATCGTCTGGGGCATCACACCGTCGTTGGCCGCCACCACGAGGATCGCGATGTCGGTCGACTTGGCACCACGGGCACGCATGGCGGTGAACGCCTCGTGGCCCGGGGTGTCGATGAAGGTGATCCTGCGCTCTTCACCGTTGACCTCGGTGGCGACCTGGTACGCACCGATGTGCTGCGTGATGCCGCCGGCCTCGCCCGCAACGACGTTCGTCTTGCGGATGGTGTCGAGCAGTCGGGTCTTACCGTGGTCGACGTGACCCATGACGGTCACGACCGGCGGACGCGCGACGAGGAACTCCTCGCCACCCTCGTCCTCGCCGAACTCGATGTCGAAGGACTCGAGCAGCTCGCGGTCCTCCTCCTCGGGGCTGACGATCTCGAGGACGAAGTTCATCTCGTCCGCGAGGAGCTTCAGCGTCTCGTCGGAGACGGACTGCGTGGCAGTGACCATCTCGCCGAGGTTCATCATCACGCCGACGAGCGACGCCGGGTTGGCGCCGATCTTCTCGGCGAAGTCGGTGAGCGAGGCACCGCGCGACAGGCGGACGGACTGTCCGTTGCCGCGAGGCAGCATGACGCCGCCGACCGACGGGGCCTGCATGGCCTCGTACTCCTGGCGCCTCTGCCGCTTCGACTTGCGACCACGACGCGCGGGACCACCGGGACGACCGAAGGCGCCCTGTGTGCCACCACGGCCACCGGGACCACCCGGACGACCACCGAAGCCGGGACGACCGCCGCCACCGCCACCGGGACCACCGGGACGACCGGCGAAACCGCCGCCACCGCCACCCGGACCACCGGGACGACCGGCGAAACCGCCGCCACCGCCACCGGGACCGGCCGGACGACCGGCGAAACCGCCGCCGCCACCACCGGGACGACCGGCACCGGCACCGCCGGGTCGACCGCCACCAGCACCGGGACCACGGCCGCCACCGGGGCCACCGCCGCCCGGACGCGGGCTGCCCGCAGCGGGACGCTGCGGCATCATGCCGGGGTTCGGACGGTTACCACCGGGGCCGCCGCCGGGACGCGGAGCGCCACCCTGCGGGCGAGGCATGCCGCCCGGGCTCGGACGGGCACCGCCGGGACCGCCCTGCGGACGCGGAGCGCCGCCGGGACCGCCCTGGGGACGGGGACCACGGTCGCCACGGTCCTGACCCGCGCCCTGCGGACGCGGAGCGCCGGGGGCGCCTGCGCCACCCGGGCGCGGGGCACCGCCCGGACGGGGCGCCTGGGGGCGCGCCATACCGGTGGAGCCACCAGAGGTGAACGGGTTGTTGCCCGGACGCGGACCGGCCGGACGAGCACCGGGACGCGCACCCTGGCCACCCGGACGCGCAGCGCCCTGACGGTCGGGGCGGTCGCCACGCTCGGGACGGTCCGTACGCTCAGGACGGTCGCCACGACCCTGGCCACCCTGGGCGGGACCGGCCGGACGGGCACCGGCGGGCTTGGGAGCGCCCGGACGGGCAGCAGCCGGACGAGCGGCGCCGGCGGCAGGAGCCGCGGGAGCCGACGGAGGCGCCGTGAACTCGGCGGCGACCGGAGCCGGAGCGGCCACGACGGGCTTCGGCGCGGGCTTGGGACCCGGACGCGGGCCCGAGGCGGGAGTGGACGGAATGACCGGGGTGACCGGGGTGACCGGAGCGGCCTCCGCGGGCTTCTCGGCCACCGCCGGCTTGGGGGCCGGCGGGCGCGGGGCTGCCGGACGGGCGGCCTGCGCGGGAGAAGGCGCACCCGGCTTGGCGGGCGCTGCCTTGCGCGGCGCCGGCTTGCCGCCGCCGTTGCCCTGCTGGAGGGCATCTGTCAGTTTGCGTACTACGGGCGCCTCGATCGTCGAGGACGCTGAACGGACGAACTCACCGAGTTCCTGGAGCTTGGCCATGACGACCTTGCTCTCAACCCCGAACTCCTTGGCGAGTTCGTATACCCGGACCTTAGCCACTTCGCTCCTTTTAGGTCCGGGTTGCGTCCGGACCGTCGCTACTTCATGGGCGTACTCATCGCGTGCTCATCGAGTGCTCATCGCAATCTCGACCTACTTCCAACTCGCGGGGTACCAGGGCCGCACGGGGGTTCCGTACGACACGTCTTACGGTGTTACCTGCTCGACGTAGTGGCGCAACGCCTTGCTGTCGAGTGATCCCGGGACACGCAGCGCCCTTGGGAACGCCCGGCGGCGGACCGCCAGGTCGAAACAGACCAGGGCGGGGTGTACATACGCACCCCGGCCGGGCAGCGTACCGCGATGATCGGGGACACATTCACCCTCGACCGCCACGATGCGCAGCAGATCCTTCTTGGCCGCTCGCTCCCGGCACCCCACACAGGTGCGCTCAGGGCATGCGCGGGCTCGCGTCCGGCCAGACACTCTTGAGTCTACCTCCCCGTACCGACCTCACCCCTTTGGGGCAAGAATCGAACAGTTGCCGCGCACAAAACTGTCGTGATCTCAGCCACCTGCGGCTTGGATCTATTCCCCGGCGTATTCCCGGGTCTATTCCCCGCGCTGCTCGGCGGGCTGTTCGGTGTCCGGGCGGATGTCGATCCGCCAGCCCGTGAGACGGGCCGCGAGCCGGGCGTTCTGCCCTTCCTTGCCGATCGCCAGCGACAGCTGGTAGTCGGGGACGGTCACGCGCGCGGAGCGGGCCGCGAGGTCGACGACCTCGACCTTGGAGACGCGGGCCGGGGACAGCGCGTTCGCCACCATCTCCGCCGGGTCGTCCGCCCAGTCGACGATGTCGATCTTCTCACCGTTCAGCTCGGCCATCACATTGCGCACCCGGCTGCCCATGGGGCCGATGCAGGCACCCTTGGGGTTGAGCCCGGACCGGGTGGAGCGGACGGCGATCTTCGTACGGTGGCCCGCCTCACGCGCGATGGCGGCGATCTCGACGGACCCGTCGGCGATCTCCGGCACCTCCAGGGCGAACAGCTTCTTCACCAGGTTGGGGTGCGTGCGGGAGAGCGTCACGGACGGACCTCGGACGCCCTTCGCGACCCGTACGACGTACGAGCGCAGGCGCAGGCCGTGCGTGTAGGTCTCACCGGGGACCTGCTCCTGCACGGGCAGGATGGCCTCCAGCTTGCCGATGTCGACGAGGACGTTCTTGGGGTCGCGGCCCTGCTGCACGACACCGGTGACGATGTCGCCCTCGCGGCCCGCGTACTCGCCGAGCGTCGCGTCGTCCTGGGCGTCCCGCAGGCGCTGCAGGATGACCTGCTTGGCGGTGGTCGCGGCGATACGGCCGAAGCCCGACGGGGTGTCGTCGAACTCGCGCGCCTCCTGCCCCTCCTCCAGGTCCTCGGGGTCCTCCTTCGCCCACACGGTCACATGACCGGTCTCCCGGTCGAGCTTCACGCGCGCGTGCCGACGGCTTCCCTCGGTGCGGTGGTAGGCGATGAGGAGGGCCGACTCGATCGCCTCGACCAGCAGGTCGAAGGAGATCTCCTTCTCCCGTACCAAACCCCGCAGGGCACTCATGTCGATGTCCACGGCTACGCCTCCTCTGCGTTCTCTTCGTGCGTTTCGTGCTCTTCTCGCACGTCTTGCTCGTCGTGCTGGTCCTGCTCGTCGGTCTTGTTCTTGCGGTTGAACTCGACCTGGACGCGCGCCTTGGCGATGTCCTCGAAGGCGAGCCTCTTGGCGGTGGGCTTGCGCCCCTTCACGCCGGGCACCTCGACGTCGACTCCGGTGTCGTCCACCTTCAGGATCCGGGCGATCAGCTCGCCGGCCCCGGAGGCTTCGGTCAGCTGGAACTTCACCAGGCGGTCCGTGGCGCGTACGTAGTGACGGTGTTCCTTGAGCTCGCGCTCGGCACCGGGGGTTCCGACTTCGAGGGTGTACTCGCCCTCGCCCATCGCGTCCGTCTCGTCGAGCTTCGCCGAGAGCGCGCGGCTCACATCGGCGATCTGGTCCAGGTCGGCACCCGTCTCCGAGTCGACCACGACACGCAGTACACGCTTGCGCCCCACCGACTCGATCTCGACCTCTTCGAGATCGAGATCCTGAGAGCTGACGAGCGGTTCCAGCAGTTCTCGCAGCCTCTCGCTAAGGGTGGTGCTCATCCGGGTGACTCCTCGGCCGCGTGTGCTGTTGTGGGTAGGTCTCGCGTGTCAGGTCAAAGGGTATCCGGTCGCCGGGGGTGTTGCCGTCCATCGTGTCGTGGCCGGACGCGGCGGCACTCCCCAGGTGACAGGAGGATGCGGGGGCGGCAGGAGCGAAACAAACCGGCCGAACCCGTGGCCGGGGAGAGCCGCTGGCGAGCGATCGACCACGGCGCGGGTACCGTGATCACGGGCGTGCAGCCCTTCCTTTCGTACGAGCCTGTCGAGGACGTCTCCCGTGCCGTTCACCCCGCCGTCGCGCACCCCCTCGGGCCCGCGCCGAAGGACCCTGCTCGCGTCGGCCGCGGCCACCTTCGCGCTCGCGGGCTGTTCCGCCCCCGAGTCGTCCATCGACAGCACCGGCGGGAGCCCGTCGGCCGCCGACCGGGCACGCGTGCGTGCGGCCGGCGACAGCCAGGCGCTCGCCGAGCGGTACGCGACGGTGATCACCGCGCACCCGCCCCTGGCGGAGCGTCTGCGCCCACTGCGGGCGGAAGTCGTACGGCATGCGGCGGCGTTCGACACCGGGCAGCCCGCGTCGGCATCGGCATCGCCCACCGCCTCGCCGACCGCCTCCGTGTCCGCCTCGGCGTCCCCCAGCGCCTCCCCCGCCGTACCGACCGACGAAAAGGGCGCCCTCGCCGACCTCGCGGCAGCCGAGCGCACCCTGGCCGACCAGCGTACGAAGACCCTGCTCGACGTCCCGGGAGAGCTGGCCCGACTGCTGGCCTCGGTCGCGGCGGCCGGGGCGGCGCACGCGTATCTGCTGACGGAGGGGACGAAATGAGCGGCACCAAGGACACCGAGAGAGCCAAGGAAGCCAAGGCGGCCGAGCTGAAGGCCCTGCAGGCCGCGCTGGGTGCCGAGCATGCCGCCGTCTACGGGTACGGCGTGGTCGGCGGCAAGATCGACGACGCGCGCGGGACCGAGGCCAGGGCGGGGTACGACGCCCACCGGGCGCGGCGGGACGAGCTGGCGCGGGCGGTGCGGGACCTGGGCGGCAGTCCCGAGGCATCCGCGGCGGCGTACGCGCTGCCGTTCCAGGTGAAGGACTCCGGCGCGGCCGTACGGCTCGCGGCCGAGCTGGAGGAACGGGTGGCCGGGGTGTACTCCGATCTCGTACGTGCCTCGACGGGCGACCGGCGGCGCACGGCCGCCGAGGCGCTGCGCGAGGCGGCGGTACGGGCGGTGCGGTGGAGCGGCGAGAGCGTAGCCTTCCCTGGGCTCGCCGAGCGGGCGGCCACCCCGTCGGCGTCGGCACCCTCACCGACGTAACGCCATCTGGAAGGGAACCACTCGCGCATGGCTTTCGAACCGCCGCAGCGCCTCGTACGGGCGCTCGGCGAGACGCAGCGCAACGGAGCCGCCGGTGCCGAGGGGACCGGTGGGGCCGGCGACTGGCTGGACAAGCTGGCTGTGTTGGCTCAACAGGCGGTTGATCTACGCGAGTTGACCGTGGAACGGGTGCAGGCGCCCGGCGGTCGCAGCAGTCTGGTGGTCCTGGTGCGGCAGGCCGACGGTACGCCGGCCGTGCTGAAGCTGGCGCCCGAGCGGGCCCGTCCGGAGAGCGAGCGTGCCGCGCTCGCCCACTGGGACGGCCGGGGTGCCGTGCAACTGCTCAACCCCGGTGACGCGCAGGGCGTCCTGCTGCTGGAACGGTTGCATCCCGACCTGTCCGTGCGCTCGCTGCCCGAGGCGAAGGCCCTGCTGGAGGCGGCCGGGACACTGCGGCGGCTGTGGGTCGAGCCGCCCGCCGGGCATGTCTTCGAGACCGTCGCCGAGCGGACCGGTCGGCAGGCCGAGGCGATGCGGGCCTCGGCGGGTGGAGACGCGGAGGTCACGGCCCTGGTGGACGCGGCGCTCACGGTCCGCGAGGAACTTCTGGCGGGGCCGCCCGAGGAGCTCTTGCTGCACGGCACCTTCCGGCAGAGCAAGGTGCTCGCCGGTGAGCGCATGCCGTGGCTGGCCGTGGGTCCCGATCCGGTGGTCGGCGAGTGCGCCTTCGATCTGGCCCGGCTGGTCCGCGACCGGGTGGAGGACCTGATCGCGTCGTCCTCCGGGTCCTCGACCACACGTCGACGGGTGAAGCGGCTCGCCGAGTCACTCGACGTGGACCAGGAGCGGCTGCGGGGCTGGACCCTGTTCCGGGCGGTCGAGTCGGGGGTACGGGCGCGGCGGGTCGGGCGTGCGCAGGATGCGGAGCTGCTGCTGGAGTTCGCGGAGTGGCTCTGACCTGCTTGCGGTTCTGACTCCCCTGCGGATTCAACTCCCTTGTGCCGGGGTGAGTTTGAGGGCGAGGACCGGGCAGTCGGCCGCTGCTCTTCCGGCGCGTTTCAGGGCCTTTCGGGGGAGCGGGCCCGGAGGGAACAGGGGGTAGCCCCACTCGTCGAGCGTGATGTGCTCGGGGAGCAGTTCCGCGCAGAGGCCGTGGCCCTTGCAGGCGGTCCAGTCGACGTCGAGTTCCGTGCCTGCTTCCATGTCAGCTCCGGTTCTCGGGGACGCGCAGCAGCGGGCGACGGTCGGACGCGGTGCAGCGGCCGGTGGCGTGGGCGTCGAGTTCGGTGGCGAAGGTCGTGAACGCGCTGCGGACCAGGCGGACGGTGCCGTCGGGGTGGTGGCAGGCGCCGCGGCCCTCGACGAGTCCGGCCCAGCGGGCGATGTCCTGCCGGCTGGTGCCCTGCGGGCCGGGTGCGGCCAGGGTCTGGAACGCGGCGGCGATACGCGGCAGGCCGTTGAGGCAGGGCCCGCACTGGCCTGCCGATTCCAGGGCGAGGTAGCGCAGCACGTGGGCGGTGTCGGCGAGGCCGCAGCGGTCGGCGGGCAGCGCGATGAGGACGCCCGCTCCAAGATTGGCGGCGCTCAGCATACGGGTCGCGGCCTCGGCGGTCGTGAGCCAGCTGCCGTGGTAGCCACCGGTCAGCACCGCGCCGACGCCGTCCAGCGGGAGGAGGCGGTGCAGCGGCATCCCGAACGGCGCCTCCACCACGCGTACCTCCCGGCCCGGCGCGTACACCGTGCACAGGGCACTGCCCGGCTCGTCCGGCGTGCCCGCCGAGCGGAACCAGTCGGCGCCGTAGCGGGCGATCAGGGCGAGGTGCGCGAGCGTCTCGACGTTCTGGACGAGGGTCGGGGCTCGGCGCACGCCCTGCTCACGGACCGGGGGGTGCTGGTCGCGGGGCAGCGCGGCCTGCCCGGAGAGGTACTGGGCCAGGGCCGACGACTGGCCGGAGAGAAAGCGCTTCGGGACGCGTACGACGCGCACGGGCAGCGGGTCGTGGCGCTCGGCGAGTGCCCTCTCCAGGGGAGTCACGCCGTCCTCGACAGCGAGGTACGCCTCCCCCGCGCCGACCGCCTCGGCCGCCAACTGAAGCCCGTCCAGGACCAGATGGGGCGAGAGCCGCAGCAGCGTCTTGTCCTTGTGGCTGGCGGGTTCGCCCTCGGCGCCGTTCGCCACGACGGCCGGGACGCGGCCCGAGCGGCGGCTCGCCTCGGCGACGGCGACCACCTTCCGGTACGTGGGAAACGCGGCGCCGCCACGGCCGGTGAGCCCGGACTCGGCGAGCGTGCGCAGCAGGTGCGCCGGGTTGCCGTACGCCACGGGGCCGTAGCGCTGCTGGTGGGTGATGTGGCCGGCCGGGGTGCCGCCGGGGGCGAGCAGACGGGGTGACATGTAGATGTCCGTGAAGGTCATGGTCATGAGCGAGCTCCCGCCCTCGTACGGAGTTCGGCCGTGCGGAGTTCGGCCGCATGGAGTTCGGCTGTGTGGAGGAGGGCCGACGGGGTGAGCCTCGACTCGCGGGCCGCGTGGGCCACCCGGATGCCGAAGGCCGTGAGCGCGGCGGTCACGCAGGAGATCGTCAGCCACAGCATCCAGGCGGATCCGGTGTCCGTGCCGATACCGATGCCGTGGATCAGGGCGATCGGCCAGGAGGCGTACGCCAGCCAGTGGACGGCGCGCCAGGTGCGGGGGCCGATCCTGGCCCGCAGCAGGCTGGTCACCACGAGCGCGATCATCAGGTCCAGGGCCACCGTGCCCAGGCCCAGCCAGAGGGGCTGGTAGGCGGAGGTGAAGGGGACGAGGACGTCGAGGACGGTGATGTTGACGTAGCCGTCCACGACGGCGGTGGTGATGTGCAGGGCGAGGAAGGCGAGGGCGGAGAGGGAGAGGGTGCGGTGCAGGGTTACGGTGCCGAAGCGGGGGAGGCCGGGGAGGCGGGCTCGTAGCCGTACGGCTGTGCCGAGCAGGACCACGACCGTGAACAGGACCAGGCAGATCGCGCCGGTGGCCCGGTTGGCGTACCAGAGGATCGCGGGGTCGGTCATGCCGCGGCCTCGGTTGTGGCTGGGGTCCAGGGGTTTTCGCCCCCGCCGCCCCTACCCGTCCCTTGTTCCTGGGGGCTCCGCCCCCAGACCCCCGCATCGCGCGGAACGCGCTCGTCCTCAAACGCCGGACGGGCTGAAACGGGGCGGAGCCCCAACGGGTGGGCGGGGGATCGGGATGGCACCGCCTCGTCCACGAACAACGCCGGACGGGCTGGATTGGGGCGGGGCCCCAACAGGTGGGCGAGGGATGAGGATGGCACCGCCTCGTCCTCGAATGACGCCGGACGGGCTGAAAGTGCCCGTCCTGGATCAGAAGTTGGTGTAGGCCAGCCCGGTGTCGTGATCACCGCGCCGTCGTTTGCCACCAGTCGTGCCGGGAGGCCCAGATGGGTCAGCCAGCGTTCTGCTCCCGCGCCCTTCACCAGGGCCGCTGTGCTCGCGGCGTTGGCGTCGGCGCAGGTTGCTGCTGCTACGGAGACCGTGCGCCAGGGGGTCTGGGCGGGCAGGCCGGTTCGGGGGTCGAGGATGTGGTGGAGGTTGTGGGTTCCGCGGCGCCAGCGGCGGACGGTGGTGCCGGAGGTGGCGAGGCCGCCGCTGCGGATGCCGATGGTGGCGTACGAGCCGGCCGCCGGGATCTCGTCCACGGCACCGGTGGCGTCCTGGACGCGGATGCGCCAGCCGCCGTGCGGTGGTTCGCCCGCGACGGCCGTGTCGCCGCCGAGGCTCACCAGGACCCCGCAGCCGGCCGCCTCGGCGAGCATCGTCGCCGCCCTGTCGGCGGCCCAGGCCTTGGCGGTGGCGCCGAGGTCGAGGCGGATCCCCGCCGGGACAGTGACCGTGTTGGTCGCGCGGTCCAGGGTCACCAGGCGTCGGCCGGGGACCGGGCGCACGGTGAGCCGCACGGGGCGACCGTCCACCTTGAGCAGTTGGAAGTCGCGGTCGTAGCCGAGGGCGTTCATGGCCGAGCCGACCGTCGGGTCGACGGCGCCGTCGGTCGCCTCCGCTGCGCGCAGCGCGACGGCCAGGGCCTCCGCGAGGAGCGGGCTGACCTTGACCGGCCGGCCCTCGGTGCCGTCGAGCGCGGTCAGCTCCGAGTCCTCGCGGAACCGGCTGCACGTGGCGTCGACCTCGGCGAGATGCCGGGCGAGCAGCAGGTTGCAGGAGTCCAGCAGAGCCGGGTCGGTGGTGACCAGGCGGACGCTCGTGCCGAGGGCACGCCAGTCGGCAGCGGCGGTCATGACGCCCCCGAGGTGGAGTCGGCCGAGCCGCCGCCCACGGACGTGGGGTTGTCGGACGGCGCCTGGAGCCTCGAGTCCGACGAGGAAGAAGACGACGAAGAGTCCGAGGACGAACCCGTCGAACTCGACGAGGAGTCCGTGCTGCCGCTCGCCGCCGTGTTCGCGTCCGCCTGCATCGTGCCGATCAGGGCGAACATCCCGGCAGCCGCCGCCAGTGTCACGGCCGCTGCCACCGCCGCCGTACGCCGTGTCCCTCTGCGGACCGCCGCGGCGGCCCCCCACTCGCTGCCTGTCATTGGCGCTCCCGACCGTATGACGCGCTGTCACGTCATACGGTCGGGGAGCAGCCTGAGAGAAGCCTGTGCGGCGACCATAGGGCCGAGAAGAAGTCTCTGAGAGACGTCTTTAATTCCAGACTTCAAGCAATCGGAGAGCCGTGGAAGACCGATCGAGGGTTACGCCGTCAGGCGGGCGACCGCCTCGTCCACCGTCAGCTCCTCGCGCTCGCCGGTGCGGCGGTCCTTGAGTTCCACGACGCCCTCGGCCGAGCGCCGCCCGGCGACCAGGATCTGCGGTACACCGATGAGTTCGGCGTCGGTGAACTTCACGCCCGGCGAGACACCGGCCCGGTCGTCCACCAGGACACGTACACCCGCGGCGCCGAGCTTCTCGGAGACGGTGAGGGCCAGCTCGGTCTGGAGCGCCTTGCCCGCGGCGACTACATGCACGTCGGCCGGGGCGATCTCCTTGGGCCAGCACAGCCCCTGGTCGTCCGCCGACTGCTCGGCCAGGGCCGCGACCGCGCGGGAGACGCCGATGCCGTACGAGCCCATGGTCACGCGGACGGGCTTGCCCTGCTGGCCGAGGACGTCGAGCTGGAAGGTGTCGGCGTACTTGCGGCCGAGCTGGAAGATGTGGCCGATCTCGATGGCACGGTCGAGCTTGAGGCCGGTGCCGCAGGACGGGCAGGGGTCGCCCTCCTCGACCACCACGACGTCGAGGTAGTCGTCGACCTCGAAGTCGCGGCCGGCGACGACGTTCTTCGCGTGCGTGTTGACCTTGTTCGCGCCGGTGATCCAGGCGGTGCCGGGGGCGATGCGCGGATCGGCGATGTAGCGGACCTTCTCCAGACCCTGCGGGCCCACGTACCCCCGTACGAGATCCTCGCGGCCCTCGAAGTCCTCGGCCGTCACGAGTTCCACGACGGCGGGCGCGAGGTGCTCGCCGAGCTTGCCGAGGTCGACCTCGCGGTTGCCGGGGACGCCGACGGCGACGATCTCGCCGTCGACCTTGACCAGGAGGTTCTTGAGGGTGGCGGAGGCGGGGACGCCGAGGAGCGCGGCCAGGGTCTCGATGGTCGGGGTGTCGGGGGTGTCCAGCTCCTCGACCGGGCCGTGCTCACCGGCCACGGGCGCCAGCGCGAAGGTGACCGCCTCGGTGTTGGCCGCGTAGTCGCAGGCAGGGCAGTCCGCGAAGGTGTCCTCGCCGGCGGCGGCGGGCGCGAGGAACTCCTCCGAGGCCGAGCCGCCCATCGCGCCGGAGACGGCCGACACGATGCGGTAGTCCAGGCCCAGGCGCTCGAAGATCTTCTGGTAGGCGGCGCGGTGGAGGGCGTACGACTCCGCGAGTCCCTCGTCCGTGGTGTCGAAGGAGTACGAGTCCTTCATCTGGAACTCGCGGCCGCGCAGCACACCGGAGCGCGGGCGGGCCTCGTCCCGGTACTTCGTCTGGATCTGGTAGAGCATGACCGGCAGGTCCTTGTACGAGGACGCCTGGTCCTTCACCAGGAGGGTGAAGATCTCCTCGTGGGTCGGGCCGAGCAGGTACTCCGCGCCCTTGCGGTCCTTGAGACGGAAGAGCAGGTCGCCGTACTCCTGCCAGCGGCCGGAGGCCTCGTACGGCTCCTTGGGCAGCAGCGCGGGGAGGAGGACCTCCTGCGCGCCGATGGCGTCCATCTCCTCCCGGACGACCCGGGAGATGTTGTCGAGGACCTTCTTGCCCAGCGGCAGCCAGGACCAGATGCCCGCGGCGGTACGGCGCACATAGCCGGCGCGGACGAGCAGCTTGTGGCTGAGCGTCTCGGCGTCCGCCGGGTCGTCACGCAGTGTCTTGACCATCAAACGGGACATGCGCTGGACCTGGGCCATGATTGTTGACTCCTGCTGCTCAAGGGTGATGCCAAGGAGGTTAGCCGGGGGCCCGCCGTCCCCGGAAATCCGTTTCCCCGTCAGCGGCGCCGCAACGGCAGTGGGGCACCCATCACCGCGTACGGCTTCGGCGCGCTGGGGAACAGAACCTGCCTGGCCAGGTCCTCATACCCCAGCGAGCGGTACAGACCGCGGGCCGGGCTGTCCGTGTCGATGGCGGAGAGGATCGAACGGGGTTCCGCGGCGTCGTCCGTGATGGTGGTGATCAGTGCGCGGCCCACCCCCCGGTTCTGGTGGTGCGGGTGCACATGCAGTTCGGTGATCACGAAGGAGTCGTCGAGCCAGTTGTCGTGGCCCTGGCCGCGCAGATACGGCTCGACGACGGTTGACCACCAGTGCGTACGGTCGTTCGGCATGCCGTAGACGAAGCCGACGAGCCGTCCGTCGACGGTGGTGGCGCCGAGCGCGCGGGCTCCCGGATAGCTCAGGTGCCGCAGCACGATCTGGCGTCGTACGGCGATCTCGTCGGCGCCGAGCCCGAAGGCGAGGGCCTGCACGGCGAGCGCCTCGTCGACGCGCGCGGTGAGATCCAGCGGGCCGATGACCACGTCGTCGGGGGTGCGGGGGCCCTGACCGGGGAAGCGCAGCATGCCGGGGAGACTACAGGTCACGTCCGCGGCTCAGAACTGACTGCCGTGGCGCGGCCGGAACCGGACGGTCGGGAGGAGCGCCGGGCTAGAAAAGGACGCTCATGAATGCGCCGACTTCTCTGAAGCCCACCCTCTGGTAGGTGCGCCGCGCCGCCGTGTTGAAGTCGTTGACGTACAGGCTGACGACCGGGGCGACGTCCGCGAGGGCGTAGCCCAGGACCGCTGCCATGCCCGGGGCCGCGAAGCCCTGTCCCCGGTACTCGGGGGCGACCCAGACTCCCTGGATCTGGCAGGCCTGTGTCGTGGCGGCGCCGATCTCGGCCTTGAAGATGACCTTGCCGTGTCGGTCGAGGCGGGCGAACGAGCGGCCGGCGCCGACGAGTTCGGCCACACGGGCCTGGTAGAGCAGGCCGCCGTCACCGGCGAGCGGCGAGACGCCGACCTCCTCGGTGAACATCGCCACGCAGGCCGGCATGATCGTCTCCATCTCGTCCTTGCGGATGCGGCGGACGTACGGATCCGGGGCGATGGCGGTGGGGAGCCGGTCGGTGACCATCAGGGGCTGGTGCGGGCGGACGTCTCGGGCGGGGCCCCAGTTCGGTTCGAGCAGGCGCCACAGCTGGGCGGTGGCCTCGGTGGGGCCGACGATCGAGGAGCAGCGGCGGCCGGCCCTGCGGGCGCGGTCGGCGAAGCCGCGGACGGCTCGGGGGGTTGCGCAGATCGGCACGAGGTTGGCGCCGGCGTAGCAGAGGGACTGCAGCATGCCGTCCTCGTACCAGCCCCACATCTCGCCGCCCAGGCGCCAGGGGTCGAGGCCGGCGACCTGGACCCTGGAGGCGACGAAAGCGTTCGTGACCGGCTCGCGGTCGAGGACGGCGAGCGCGGCGTCCAGGTCACTCGGTTCGAGGACCCTTGTGGTGGTCTGCGTCAACACGTGCGGGGGCCTCACCATACGGATCTGCTGATCTCCGCACTGTACCTGCCACGGTTGTGGCGCGCCGCCCCGTTGGGGTGGGGAGGGTTTTTCGCCCCCTGCGCCCCTGCCCGTCCCTTGTTCCTGGGGGCTACCGCCCCAGGGCCCCCGCATCGCACTGAAGGCGCTCGTCCTCAAACGCCGGACGGGCTGAAGATCTCCAGCGCCGGCCCGGGAAAAGCTTCAGCCCGCCACCGACACCGACGGCTCGCCCGAAGCGACTCCGTCCGCCTCCATCTGCTCGGCGATCTTCAGCGCTTCCTCGATGAGCGTCTCGACGATCTTCGACTCGGGGACGGTCTTGATGACCTCGCCCTTGACGAAGATCTGCCCCTTGCCGTTGCCGGAGGCTACGCCGAGGTCGGCCTCGCGGGCCTCGCCCGGGCCGTTCACCACGCAGCCCATGACGGCGACGCGCAGCGGGACCTCCATGCCGTCGAGGCCGGCGGAGACCTCCTCGGCCAGCTTGTAGACGTCGACCTGCGCGCGGCCGCAGGACGGGCAGGAGACGATCTCCAGGCGCCGCTGCTTGAGGTTCAGCGATTCCAGGATCTGCATGCCGACCTTGACCTCCTCCACGGGCGGGGCCGAGAGGGAGACGCGGATCGTGTCACCGATGCCCTCGCTCAGCAGCGCGCCGAAGGCGACAGCCGACTTGATCGTGCCCTGGAAGGCCGGACCGGCTTCCGTGACGCCGAGGTGGAGGGGGTAGTCACAGGCCGCCGACAGTTGGCGGTAGGCGTTGACCATGACCACGGGGTCGTTGTGCTTGACCGAGATCTTGATGTCCCGGAAGTCGTGCTCCTCGAAGAGGGACGCCTCCCACAGGGCGGACTCGACGAGCGCCTCGGGCGTCGCCTTGCCGTACTTCTGGAGGAGCCGCTTGTCCAGCGAGCCCGCGTTGACGCCGATCCGGATCGGGGTGCCGGTGTCCTTGGCGGCCCGCGCGATCTCCTTGACCTGGTCGTCGAACTGCTTGATGTTGCCCGGGTTCACGCGCACGGCCGCGCAGCCGGCGTTGATCGCCGCGAAGACGTACTTCGGCTGGAAGTGGATGTCCGCGATGACGGGGATCTGGGACTTCCTGGCGATCACCGCGAGGGCGTCGGCGTCGTCCTGGGTGGGGCAGGCGACCCGGACGATCTGGCAGCCGGACGCGGTCAGCTCGGCGATCTGCTGAAGCGTGGCGCCGATGTCCGACGTACGCGTCGTCGTCATCGACTGCACCGAGACGGGTGCGTCTCCGCCCACGGCCACGGTTCCGACCTGGATCTGCCGGGTCTTGCGGCGCTCGGCCAGCTTGGTCGGAACGGACGGCATGCCGAGAGAAATCGCAGTCATCTGCTGTGCAACCCCAAGTTGTGGATCAAGGTCCCGGAATTGTGGGCTCCAGGCTTCGAGATTACGGCACGGGCAGCGGCCCAAGCACATCCCGCCGGTAAACGCACTCAATGGTGGTCGGCCGGACGCACACAACGGCGGTGGCCGGGCAGTCAGTCTGCCCGGCCACCGCGAACGCTGTCTTACTAGGAGATTCTCACCGGGTTAACCACGTCGGCGATGAGCACCAGGATCGTAAAGCAGATGAAGACGCTGGCCACCACATAGGCGACCGGCATCAGCTTGGCGACGTCGAAGGGGCCCGGGTCGGGACGCTTCAGCACCTTCGCCAGGTTCCGGCGCAGCGACTCCCAGAGCGCGCCCGCGATGTGCCCGCCGTCGAGCGGCAGCAGCGGGAGCATGTTGAACAGGAACAGGGAGAGGTTGAAGCCGGCCACCAGGAACAGCATCATCGCGATCTGTTGCGAGGCCGGGATGTCGAGGGTGAAGACGTCGCCGCCGATGCGGGCCGCGCCGACCACGCCCATCGGGGAGTCGGCCGCGCGCGGACCGTCGCCGAAGGCCGCGTTCCAGAGGGCGGGGACCTTGCTGGGCAGGGCGATCAGCGACTCCACGCCGTTCTGCATCATGTCGCCCATGCGGTCCACGGACTGGCCGAACGACTGCTCGACGATGCCGGTGGCGGGTGTGAAGCCGAGGAAGCCGGCGTACACGTACTTGCCCTCGACATAGCCGCCGTTGCCGTCGCTCTTGCTGACCTGGTTCTTGATCAGGTGGGCGTTCAGGACGAGCTGCTCGCCCTTGCGCTCGACGGTGAGGGTGACGTCCTTGCCGGGGTTGGCGCGGATGTCGGACTGGAGGGTCGACCAGTCTGTGACGGACTTGCCGTTGAACGCGACGATCTTGTCGCCGCCCTGGAGGCCGGCGGCCTTGGCGGGCGCGGCCTCGTCGCCTGCCGCGCACTTCGTCCGGTTCTCGCTGCCCTGGATGACACAGTCGGAGACCTTGCCGACGGTGGTGGTCTGGGTCTGGATGCCGAACGTCATCATCACGCCGAGGAAGATCGCGACGGCCAGGATGAGGTTCATGAAGGGGCCCGCGAACATCACGATCACTCGCTTCCACGGCTTGCGCGTGTAGAAGAGGCGGTTCTCGTCGCCGGGCTTGAGCTCCTCGAAGGCGGCCGACCTGGCGTCCTCGATCATGCCGCGGAAGGGGGAGGTCGAGCGGGCCTCGATCCTGCCGTCCGGGCCGGGCGGGAACATGCCGATCATGCGGATGTAGCCGCCGAGCGGGACCGCCTTGATGCCGTACTCGGTGTCGCCCTTCTTGCGCGACCAGATGGTCGGGCCGAAACCGACCATGTACTGGGGCACGCGAATGCCGAAGAGCTTGGCCGTCGACAGGTGCCCCAGCTCGTGCCACGCGATCGAGATGAGCAGGCCGACCACGAAGACGACTATGCCGAGGATCATCATCAAGGTCGTCATGCACGAGCCTCCGCGGTTGTCGTCTGTGCTGTCTGTTTCGTCTGTGCCGTCAGTTCGCGGGCCCGGGCGCGCGCCCAGGTCTCCGCTTCGAGGACGTCCGCGACGGTCAGGGAAGTTCCCGTAACCGGTGTGCCGTGTTCCTCAACCACTCGGGTGACAGTCTCCATGATCCCGAGAAACGACAGTCCGCCGCTCAGGAACGCGTCCACGCACTCCTCGTTGGCGGCATTGAACACCGCCGGGGCCGTGCCCGCGAGCTGCCCGACATGCCGGGCGAGGGCGACCGACGGAAACGCGTCGGTGTCGAGGGGGTGGAACTCCCAGGTCGACGCCTTGGTCCAGTCGAAGGCGGGCGCGGCGTCGGGCACGCGCTCGGGCCAGCCGAGCCCGATGGCGATGGGCCCGCGCATGTCGGGGGGCGTCGCCTGGGCGATCGTCGATCCGTCGGTGAACTCAACCATCGAGTGGACATACGACTGCGGGTGCACGACCACCTCAATCCGTTCGAAGGGAATGTCGTAGAGGAGGTGCGCCTCGATGACTTCGAGCCCCTTGTTGACCAGGGTCGCGGAGTTGATGGTGATGACCGGCCCCATGGCCCAGGTGGGATGGGCGAGTGCGGCCTCGGGGGTGACGGCGGCCAGTTCGGATCTCGTACGTCCCCGGAAGGGGCCCCCGGAAGCGGTCACGACGAGTTTCCGTACGTCTGCCCGGGTGCCGGAGGCGAGGGCCTGGAACAGGGCGGCGTGCTCGGAGTCGACCGGGATGATCTGGCCGGGCTTGGCCAGCGCCTTCACCAGCGGGCCGCCGACGATGAGCGACTCCTTGTTGGCGAGCGCGAGGGTCCGGCCCGCCTCCAGGGCGGCGAGGGTGGGCGCGAGGCCGATGGAGCCGGTGATTCCGTTCAGCACGGTGTGGCAGGCGGAGGCGGCCAGGTGGGTGGCCGCGGCCGGCCCGTCGAGGATCTCGGGAAGGGCCTCACCAGGGGCGTACCGCGCCGCGAGGGCTTCCTTCAGTGCCGGTACGACGTCCTCGCGGGCCACGGCGACTGTCCGGACGCGCAGCCGGTGGGCCTGCTCGGCGAGCAGTCCGACCCTTCCGCCGGCGGCGGAGAGCCCGGTGACCCGGAACCGGTCGGGGTTGCGCAGCACGAGGTCGATGGCCTGGGTGCCGATCGAGCCGGTGGAACCGAGGATCACGACATCCCGGACTCCGTTCACGGGATCGAAGACAAGATGCGGATCAGCGAGGGGCGCTGGACTGTCGCTCATTCCCCCATTGTGGCCGCAATGCGTCACGCGCAGGACAGCGCGCCCTCTTCCGGTCCCATTAGCACCTACGTGTGCCGGAGGAACTGAAATCACCCTTTGTGAAACCAACGTGAAGATCACGTGATAACACTGCATCACCGGTCGGTGGACGACCGACCGGTGGACAAAACCCTGGGGGGTTTCTCATGCGGATCATGCGGATACGCGCTGCCCTGCCCGCTCTCGCGGGCGCCGTGGCACTGACCGGCACATTTCTCAGCACTCCGGCTCAGGCCGCCGGCGGTGTGACCATCAACCGGGTCTGGTTCGACAGCCCGGGATCGGACACCGGCTCGAACACCAGCCTGAACGGCGAATGGGTGCTGCTCAAGAACACCAGTTCCGCGGCGATCTCGGTCAAGGGCTGGATCCTGAAGGACATCGCGAACCACAAGTACACCTTCCCCAATATCAAGATCGGGGCGGGCAAGACCGTCAAGGTGCACACCGGTAAGGGCACGGCCACCTCGGCGAACCGGTACCAGAACCGCCGCGCGTACGTCTGGAACAACACGAGCGACACCGCCACGCTCACCAAGGCGAACGGCAGCAAGGTCGACTCGTGCTCGTGGACGACGCGGGATCCCAGCGACAAGTACTGCTGACCCGCCCTCACCGTTTGCGGCGGCGCCTGGCCCTCGACCTCTCGGGCCGGGCGCCCTCCCCCGCGGGGGCCTCCTCCGCGGGTTCGGGAGCGGTGTCGGCCGGGGTGAAGGCGCCCTCGACGACTCCCTCCGCCGTGTCGAGGGTGGGCGCGGTGAAGTGAAGTCCGTCGGTCGGCCCGCGACGGGTCTCGGCGGCCGGAGCCGCGGCGTCGAGGTTGAACACATAGCCGACGGACTCCTCCTTGATGGCCTCGGTCATCGCGCCGTACATGTCGAAGCCCTCGCGCTCGTACTCGACGATCGGCTCCCGGCCGAGCGTCCAGCGCAGGCCGATGCCGTCGCGCAGGTAGTCCATCTCGTAGAGGTGCACGCGCCATTTGCGGTCGAGGACGGAGAGAACGACCAGGCGTTCCAGGTCACGCAGGGCGTCGGCGCCGAGTTCGGCCTCTCGGTCCTCGTAGCGGGCGTGGATGTCCTCCGTCACCGCGTCGAGCAGCTCGGTGGCGGTGAGGTTCGCGCGGTCGCCCGCCGCGTCCTCCAGGTCCTCGACGGTGATCCGCACGGGGTAAAGCTGCCTGAGGGCGCTCCACAACCGCTCCAGGTCCCACTCCTCGGCGAAGCCCTCGCCGGTCTCCTGCTCGACGTAGGCCCGGACCGTGTCGTCCATGAAGTGCAGGACCTGTTCGCGCAGGTCCTCCCCCGCGAGGACCCGGCGGCGTTCGGCGTAGATGAGGGTGCGCTGCCGGTTGAGAACCTCGTCGAACTTCAGGACGTCCTTGCGGGACTCGAAGTGCTGCTGCTCCAGCTGGGCCTGGGCGGAGGCGATGGCGCGGGTGACCATCTTGTTCTCGATGGGTACGTCGTCGGGGACGTTCGCCATGGACATCACGCGGTCGACCACGTTGGCGCGGAACAGCCGCATCAGGTCGTCCTGGAGCGAGAGGTAGAAGCGGGAGGCTCCCGGGTCGCCCTGGCGGCCCGACCGGCCGCGCAGCTGGTTGTCGATGCGACGTGACTCGTGGCGTTCGGTGCCCAGGACGTAGAGGCCGCCGAGGCTCTTGACCTCGTCGTGTTCGGCGGCGGCCGTGGTGGTGATCCGGTCGAGGACCTTCTGTCGGTCCTCGGGGTCCGTGTCCGCGCCGGTCTCGGCGAGCGCCATGGCCTCCGGGTTGCCGCCGAGCATGATGTCGGTGCCGCGGCCCGCCATGTTGGTGGCCACGGTGACCGCGCCCCTGCGTCCGGCCTGCGCGACGATCTGGGCCTCGCGCTGGTGGTTCTTGGCGTTGAGTACCTCGTGCCGGATGCCTTCCCTGCGCAGCCGTGCGGACAGCACCTCGGACTTCTCCACGGAGGTGGTGCCCACCAGGACCGGCTGGCCGGCCTCGTGCCGCTCGGCGATGTCGGCGAGGATCGCGGCGTACTTCGCCTCCTCGGTGCGGTAGATCTGGTCGGGGTCGTCGACGCGGACCATCGGCCGGTTGGTGGGGATCGGGACGACGTGCAGCTGGTAGATCTGGTGGAATTCGGCCGCCTCGGTCATGGCGGTGCCGGTCATTCCGGCGAGCTTCTCGTAGAGGCGGAAGAAGTTCTGCAGGGTGATCGTGGCGAGCGTCTGGTTCTCGTCCTTGATCGTCACGCCTTCCTTGGCCTCGATGGCCTGGTGCAGCCCCTCGTTGTAGCGGCGGCCCGCGAGGATGCGCCCGGTGTGCTCGTCGACGATCAGCACCTCGCCGTCCACCAGGACGTAGTCCTTGTCCTTCTTGAAGTGCTCCTTGGCCTTGAGGGCGTTGCCGAGGTGTCCGATGAGCGGGGTGTGGTCGGACTCGTAGAGGCTCTCGATGCCCAACTGGTCCTGGAGGTACTCCACTCCGCGGTCCAGGATCGACACGGTGCGCTTCTTGGGGTCGTACTCGTAGTCGTACTGGGTGCGCAGCTCGGCGAGGCGGTCCTTGTCCGTCGGCGTGGTGAACTGCTCCTCCTGCACCAGGACGCCCTTCATCCGCAGGGCGAACCCGGCGAAGGACTCGTACCAGTGCGTGGGCTGGTCGGCCGGGCCGGAGATGATCAGTGGGGTGCGCGCCTCGTCGATGAGGATCGAGTCGGCCTCGTCGACGATCGCGAAGTGGTGGCCGCGCTGGACCAGTTCGTCCCTTGACCAGGCCATGTTGTCGCGCAGGTAGTCGAAGCCGAACTCGGTGTTGGTGCCGTACGTGATGTCGCAGGCGTACTGGTCGCGGCGCTCGGCCGGGGTCGACTGCGTCTTGATGACGCCGACGGTCAGGCCGAGGAAGCGGTAGGCGCGGCCCATCCACTCGGCGTCGCGCTCGGCCAGGTAGTCGTTGACCGTGACGAGGTGAACTCCCTTGCCGGTCAAGGCGTTCAGATACACGGGGAGCGTGCCGACGAGCGTCTTTCCCTCGCCGGTCTGCATCTCGGCGATGTTGCCGAGGTGGAGCGCCGCGCCGCCCATGATCTGGACGTCGAAGTGGCGCATACCCAGGGTGCGGCGCGCGGCCTCGCGCATCGCGGCGAAGGCTTCCGGCAGCAGATCGTCGAGGCTCTCGCCTGCGGCGTACCGTTCCTTGAACTCCGGTGTGAGCGACTGGAGTTCCTCGTCGGTCAGCTCCTTGAAGTCCTCCTCCAGGGAGCCCACCTGTTCGGCCACGCGCTCAAGGCGGCGCAGCATCCGGCCCTCACCGGCCCGCATGATCCTGCCGGTGATGGCGTCAAGGCCCTTGGCTGGCATGGGAATTCCCCCACAACTGAGCGGCGTCCGTGAGCACCCTTGTCCAGTGGTGGGCCCACCGGAGAATGCGGACGCCCGTTCGCCATTCCACTCATTTCATTGTTGGCGCACAGGTTCGGTGCGGCAAGCGGTGGAATGACGGACGGGGCTGCTGTGCGCTCCTGGGGAAAAGGTCAGCGAATGGGACGGTGGACGTTCTCCTTCTTGCTTGGGCCTGGCGACGCGTCGGCGATCCACGGGCCATCCCCCGACGGGTCGATCACGCCCTGCTCAAGCCACTCGTACCTGCCCGCCAGGACTCCCTTGACCACCTTGCCGTCAAGGTCGTCGGTGTTGGTCCACAGCCGACCGAAGAGTTCGTCGACGCGGATGCGGGACTGACGGCAGAAGGCGTCGGCGAGCTGGTAGGCCTCGCGGCCGTGCTCCTCGGTGGTGCGCAGGAGTTCGGCGCGTACACAGGCCGCGCTCATCGCGAAGAGTTCGGCGCCGATGTCGACGATCCGGCCCAGGAAGCCCTGCTTGGTCTCCATCCGGCCCTGCCAGCGGGACATGGCGTAGAAGGTGGAGCGGGCGAGCTTGCGGGCGCTGCGTTCGACGAAGCGGAGGTGCGGGGAGAGGTCGACGTCCTGGTTGAACTCGGCGTACGCGCGCGGGAGTTGACCCTGTCCTGCGACCAGCTTCGGCAGCCACTTGGCGTAGAAGACACCGGCGTTCGCGCCCGCCTTCGCCTTGTCCGAGAGGGACTTGTCGGGGTCGATGAGATCACCGGCGACCGAGAGGTGGGCGTCCACGGCCTCGCGGGCGATCAACAGGTGCATGATCTCCGTCGAGCCCTCGAAGATGCGGTTGATACGGAGGTCGCGCAGGACCTGCTCGGCGGGTACCGCCCGCTCCCCGCGCGCCGCCAGTGACGCAGCCGTCTCGAAGCCGCGGCCGCCGCGGATCTGGACCAGCTCATCGGCCATCAGGCAGGCCATCTCGGAGCCGTACAGCTTGGCGAGGGCGGCCTCGATCCGGATGTCGTTGCGGTCCTCGTCGGCCATCTGGGAGGACAGGTCGAGGACGGCCTCCAGCGCGAACGTCGTCGCCGCGATGAAGGAGATCTTCGCGCCGACCGCCTCGTGGAACGCGACCGGCTTGCCCCACTGCTCACGCGCCGCCGACCACTCACGGGCGATCTTCAGACACCACTTGCCGGCGCCCACGCACATCGCGGGGAGCGAGAGCCGGCCGGTGTTCAGGGTGGTCAGCGCGATCTTCAGGCCCGAGCCCTCCGGGCCGATCCGGTTCGCGGCGGGCACCCGGACCTGGTGGAAGCGCGTGACGCCGTTCTCCAGGCCGCGCAGGCCCATGAAAGCGTTGCGGTTCTCGACGGTGATGCCCTCGGAGGCCGCCTCGACGACGAAGGCCGTGATGCCGCCCTTGTGGCCCTCGGACTTCGGCACTCGCGCCATGACGACGAGGAGGTCGGCGACCACGCCGTTGGTCGTCCAGAGCTTCACGCCGTCCAGGAGGTAGTCGTCGCCGTCCGGTACGGCGCTCGTCGCGAGACGGGCGGGGTCGGAACCCACGTCCGGCTCGGTCAGCAGGAACGCCGAGATGTCGGTGCGGGCGCAGCGCGGCAGGAAGGCGTCCTTCTGCTCCTGGGTGCCGAAGAGCTTCAGCGGCTGCGGTACGCCGATCGACTGGTGCGCGGAGAGCAGCGCGCCCAGCGCGGGGTTCGCCGAGCCGATCAGGGCGAGCGACTTGTTGTAGTAGACCTGGGTGAGGCCCAGACCGCCGTACTTCGTGTCGATCTTCATACCGAAGGCGCCGAGTTCCTTGAGGCCGTTGATGACCTCGTCGGGGATCAGCGCCTCGCGCTCGATGAGCGCCGGGTCGATCTTCGTCTCGCAGAAGTCGCGCAGCTTGGCGAGGAACTCCTCGCCGCGCCGGGCGTCCTCGTCGGCGGGCAGGGGGTGCGGGTGGATCAGGTCGAGCCGGAAGCGGCCGAGGAAGAGCTCCTTGGCGAAGCTGGGCCTGCGCCAGTCCTGTTCGCGCGCGGCCTCGGCCACCTGCCGGGCCTCACGTTCGGTGACGGTGGGCTTGTGGGGTGTTGCGGTCATGAGGGTCACCTCGCCGCGCATCGGGAACAGGGTTTCGTGTACCGATCTCCTACGCTCCGGTACCCCGATCTTGTGCACCATTTCGCTGATCTTCGGGCGCACGTTACCGATCGGTTCTACTCGATCGTATTTACCTGATTCCGGGTGACCCCACCAGCCCTCGCGCGGCGTTCGGCCCAACGCGCGGCTCAACGCGCGGCCCAACGCGCGGGCCGACGACGCACAGGGCCCGGCACCGGAAGGCATCGGCGCCGGGCCCTTCATCGGGAGCCTATATGAAAATGGTTCCCATGAGCTAGTTGTTGGGGAGGGAAGGTCAGAGGGCGAGACCCGTCAGAACCAGCACCCGCTCGTACGTGTAGTCGTCCATCGCGAACTTCACGCCCTCGCGGCCCACGCCGGACTGCTTCACACCGCCGTACGGCATCTGGTCGGCACGGTAGGACGGCACGTCACCGATCACGACGCCACCCACCTCCAGGGCGCGGTGGGCGCGGAACGCGGTCTGGAGGTCGTGCGTGAACACGCCTGCCTGGAGCCCGTACTTGGAGTCGTTGGCGGCGGCGAAGGCGGCTGCCTCGCCCTCCACCCGCCGTACGGTGAGGACCGGCCCGAAGACCTCCTCGCAGGAGATGGTGGTGTCCTGCGGTACGTCGGCGAGCACGGTCGGCGCATACGCGGCACCGTCCCGCTTGCCGCCGGTGAGCACACGGGCACCGGCCCCGGCCGCCTCCTCCACCCACGCCTCGACGCGCTTGGCGGCGTCCTCGCCGACCAGCGGGCCGACGTCGGTCCTGTCGTCCGACGGGTCCCCGGTGACCTGTGCCTCGACGGCGGCGACGATGCGCGGCAGCAGCCGGTCGTACACGGACGCGTCCGCGATCACCCGCTGCACGGAGATGCAGGACTGGCCGCCCTGGTAGTTGGAGAAGGTGGCGATGCGGGTGGCGGCCCAGTCCAGGTCCGCGTCGCTCGCCCAGTCGGCCAGCACCACGGCAGCGCCGTTGCCGCCGAGCTCCAGCGTGCAGTGCTTGCGCGGCACGCTGTCCATGATCGCGTAACCGACCTTCTCGGACCCGGTGAAGGAGATGACGGGCAGCCGCTCGTCCTGCACCAGCGCGGGCATCCGCTCGTTCGACACCGGCAGGATGCTCCACGAACCGGCGGGCAGCTCGGTCTCGGCCAGCAGCTCGCCGATGAGGAGGCCCGACAGGGGGGTCGCGGGCGCCGGCTTCAGGATGATCGGCGCGCCGGCGGCGATGGCCGGGGCGATCTTGTGGGCGCACAGGTTGAGCGGGAAGTTGAAGGGAGCGATGCCCAGCACGACGCCCTTCGGGAACCGGCGGGTCAGCGCGAGCCGGCCCTGACCGCCGAGGTCCGTGTCGAGCCGCTGCGCCTCGCCTCCGTTGAACCGGCGGGCCTCCTCGGCCGCGAACCGGAACACCGACACCGCGCGGCCGACCTCGCCGCGCGCCCACTTGATCGGCTTGCCGTTCTCGGCCGAGATGAGCCGGGCGATCTCCTCGGTCCGCTCGGCCAGGCGCTTCGACACGTGATCGAGGGCGGCGGCCCTGACGTGCGCCGGGGTCGCGGCGAACTCGTCCCGTACCGCGTACGCGGCGGCCACCGCTTCCTCGACCTGGGCGTCGGTCGGCACGCTGACCTGGCCGACGAGCCGGCCGTCCCACGGGGAGGTGACGTCGAACGTGGTCTCACCGGTGGCCTGGCGGCCGGCGAGCCAGAAGGCGTGGGGGGAAGTCATGTATGAGTCCGGCCCTTCCGAGGTTGGTTGGCGTGGCTTTCGTCGTCAACGTTAGGGGTGGGACAACCGGAGGGCGTTTGTACGAGGCGTAGCAGTCGAGGTGGGGGGTGCGCCGCTTTGGCGCGGTCGTGGGTGGTGCGGGGCGGGGTTTTTCGCCCCCTCCGCCCCTACCCGTCCCTTGCTTTTGGGGCTCCGCCCCAGACCCCGCTCCTCAAACGCCGGAGGGGCTGGATCTTTCCCCGGCGGCGCTGAAATCTTCCAGCCGGGGAGCGACCGAGATCTTTCAACGCCGGCCGGGGAGAGATCTTCAGCCCGTCCGGCGTCTGAGGACGAGGCCGTCCAGGCCGACAGCGGGGGTCTGGGGGCGGCAGCCCCCAGG
>NZ_JBHXMF010000060.1:46522-55408 GCF_042721055.1 Streptomyces sp. NPDC058470 | reverse complement strand
TTCCCGTCGTCGCCCGGATGGCGTCGCGAGGCAGACGGGAATGTGACGACAGGACTAGCGCCTGCGGGCGGGCCTCTGACTGGGTCAGCGTTCATCGAGGGGCCGACGGCCCGGCTCAGAGGCCGAGGAGGTCGCGGAGGTCGTCAGCGTGCTCCTCCTCTTCCGCCAGGATCTTCTCAAGCATGCGCCGGGTGGTGGGGTCGCTCTCGTCGATCCAGCGGATCATTTCCTGGTACGTGGTGATGACGATGCGTTCGGCGATCAGGTTCTCCTGCAGCATGCGCTTCAGGTCCGTTTCGTCAGTGGTGACGTATTCGGTGTGAGAGCGCTCGTGGAGTGTCGCGGGGTCGAAGTCGGGACGGCCGCCGAGCTGACTGACACGTTCCGCGGCCCACAGGCCGTGCTGCAGTTCCTGCTGCGCGTGCTCGGTGAACTCGGCCGCCACCTGAGCCCGGTCGATGCCGGAGGCCGCGATGGCGTGCTGGGAGTAGCGCAGGTAGCAGACGATCTCAGTGGCCACCACCTGGTTGAGCACCTCGATCAGGCGCTCACGGTCCGCCTCGTAGCTCTGCGTGACAGGGCCCTTGTCCATCTGGGCCCGCGCGTCGTCGCGGATCTTCTTGACGTCGATCTCGAAGGAGTTGTCCATGAAGCCTCCAGCTCAGTGGGCCTGTGCCGGGCCAACTGTTGTCCACGGCACGACCACGACCGGGCTGACACTCCGCGCTCCCCGGCTCAAGGGCCCGGACGGACTCGCGAGGGACCTGAGAATCACCGAGACCAGGCCGGCCGGCTGGGTATGCCGGGCTCACAGGGCCGACGGGGCCGGGCCGTCGGGGGAGCGCGAGGAACTCGCGCGGCTGCGGCGGGAGAACACCCGGTTGAAGAAGGCGGGAACGCGGTGGCGGCAGCGGCTGTGGGACAGCAGGTGCTGTAGTCCGTTGCTGTAGTCCGTCGGGTAAGGGAGATGTCCGGCCTGAGGACTAGACCTCGCGCAGGAACGCGGCGAGGTGCTCGGCGGTGGCCTCCGGCGCCTCCTCGGGCAGGTAGTGGTCGCAGGGCAGCGCCTGCCCGCGGACGTCCGCCGCGTACTCCCCCCACACCGCCGGCACGTCGTAGCTGCGGCCCACGAAGCTGTGCTCGCCCCAGAGCGCCAGCAGGGGGCGGTGACCCGACGGCCGGCGGCCGCGTCCGCGTCGTCGTGGACGAGGTCGATCCCGGCGGCGGCGCGGTAGTCCTCGCAGGACGCGTGGATGGCGGCCGGGTCGGAGAAGCAGCGTACGTACTCGTCCTGGGCGGCCGGGTCGAAGGCCGTACCGCCGTGGTGCCTGGCGCCCATCCGGGCCCGGATCCAGTACTCGGGGTCGCCCTCGATGAGCCGCTCGGGGATGCCGTTCCCCGCGGCGAGGAAGAACCAGTGGTAGTAGCCGAGCCCGAAGGCGGCGTCGGCGTGCGCGAAGACGTGTTTTGGACACCGGAGGCCGTCCGGTAGGCATCGTCACGCGTCGGTGATTGCGTGGCGTGCGGCTCGCCGCCCCCGCACTCCGCGGAGGTGACGAGCCGACGGCCGGTCGATCGGCTGCGTCTACCGGGCGAACTGGAACCAGTTGAGGTTGACCAGGTCTCCCGAGCCGCCGGTGGTGAAGGTGGCGTAGAGGGTGTGCACGCCGGTCGCGGCGGCGGACAGGTTGACCTTGGGGCTCGTCCAGGTCTGCCAGCCGCCGGTGCTGGTGACCGGGACGGTGGCGATGACCGGCCCGGTCGTGCTGTCCAGGCGGTACTGCACCGTACCGGTGGTCGCGGAGGCCGACGCCAGCCGCGTCGTCACCGAGATCGCGGTCGTCGACCCGAAGTCCACCGCGCCGTAGGCGAGCCAGTCGCCCGCGGTGATGTACCCGACGTCCTGGCCGCCGCCGGTGTCCGTCGTCGTCTCCGTCTGCGTACCCGACTGCGACGTGTAACTCTCCGCCTGCGTCACGTCGTACGCGCTGTGGCTGGGCGGTGTTCCGTAGGTGAGGCCGAACCCGTAGGGGAACAGCGGCGTCTTTCCGTCGCCGTCGTTGATGGGCTGCTGGCTCGCCGACTGCATCCAGGTGCTGGGGAGCTTGCCGGTCGGGGCGTAGTCGCCGAAGAGGACGTCGGAGACGCCGTTGCCCTCGGTTCCCGGCAGCCAGGCCGCGAGCAGGGCGTTCCAGTCGGGCAGTTGGGCGGCGATGTCCAGCGGGCGGCCGGAGACGAGCACGACGATCACCGGCACCCCGGACGCCCTGAGCGTGGCGATGGTGTTGAGGTCGGTGCTGTCCAGGCCCATCGCGCCGGGCCGGTCTCCGGAACCCTCGGCGTAGGGCGTCTCGCCGACGACGGCGACGGCCGCCTTGTAGGAGCTGTCGATGCCCGTGCCGTTGGCGTTGTACGTGACGGTGGTACCCGTGCCGGCGGCGGACCGGATCCCCTGCAGCACGGTGGTGCCGGGCGTGGTGGCGCCGCTGCCGCCCTGCCAGGACATGGTCCAACCGCCCGACTGGTAGCCGATGTTGTCGGCGCTCTTGCCGGCCACGAAGATCTTGTTGTTGGTCTTCGCCAGCGGAAGGATGTTCCCGGAGTTCTTCAGCAGGACCTGCGACTCGCGCACGGCCTGGCGGGCGAGCGCCCGGTTGGCGGCGGATCCGACCGTCGGGGTGTAGCTGCGGTCGGTCAACGGCTTCTCGAACAGGCCGAGTTGGAACTTCTTGGTGAGGATCCGCCGGTTGGCGTCGTCGATGCGCGACATCGGCACATGGCCGTTCTGCACCTCGGCGCGCAGCGTGGAGATGAACCGCTGCCAGTCCGTCGGCACCATGACCATGTCGATGCCGGCGTTGATCGCCTGGCTCACCTCGGCCGCGGTGAAGCCGGCCTGGCCGTCGATCTCGTCGATGCCGTTCCAGTCGGAGACGACGAAGCCGGAGAAGCCGAGTTCGCCCTTGAGCAGGGTGGTGATGAGGTACTGGTTGCCGTGGTCCTTCACGCCGTTCCAGCTGTTGTACGAGATCATGACGGAGCCGACGCCGCGCCGCAGGGCCTCCTGGAAGGGCGGCAGGTGGGTGGCGCGCAGTTGGGCCTCGGTCAGGGTCGCGTTGCCCGCGTTGACGCCGTTGTCGGTTCCGCCGTCGCCGATGAAGTGCTTGGCGGTGGCGAGCACGGACCCGGGTGCGTTGAGGGCACTGCCCTGCATACCGTTGATGTAGCTGGTCATCATCGTGGCCACTTCGGGCTTCTCGCCGAAGGATTCGTAGGTGCGGCCCCATCTGTCGTTGCGCGCGACGCACAGGCAGGGCGCGAAGTCCCAGTCGATACCGGTGCCCGAGACCTCCTGCGCCGTGGCCTGGCCGATCTGCTGGACGAGGGCGGGGTCACGGGTGGCGCCCAGACCGATGTTGTGCGGGAAGATCGTGGCGCCGTAGACGTTGTTGTGGCCGTGCACGGCGTCGACGCCGTAGATGACCGGGATGCCGAGACGGCTGGTGAGCGCGGCGTTCTGGAAGCCGTCGTACATGTTCGCCCAGGACGTCGCGTTGTTGGGCGAGGGCGCGGAGCCGCCGCCGGAGAGCAGTGAACCGAGCCCGTAGGCGGGCACGTTGGCGGTGGTGACGGATGCCCGCTCGGCCTGGGTCATCTGGCCGATCTTCTCGTCCAGGGTCATCCGGGAGAGCAGGTCCTCCACGCGGGTCGGCACGGGCAGTGTCGGATCGCGGTACGGCTCGCCGTCGGCGTGGGCCTGCCCGATCTGTAAGCCCGTCGCGACCAAGGACGCGGCGAAGACCAGCGTCGCCGCGGATCTGGGGATTTTGAGGACGCCTGTTCGCACAGTGTGTCTCCGTCTCGTGAGGGAATGGCCCGTCGGGTCGGCACCTCGGGTGGGCCTCGGGTCGACACCTCGGGTCGGCACCTCGGGTCGACACCCGCTGTCGGTCCGTCATCGGATCGTGGGACGCCGGGTCATGGAGGTCCCTTCGTGGGGGATCTCTTCAGCCCGTGAGCGGTGCAGGCACTCCCGTTGGGGCGGACGAGGCGTCGGATATCCCCGGGAAGCAGCGGTGTGGGGGCATTCGAAAGGTTTTCAGAGGCATTGAACAAGCCCCTCGATACGGGGTCAAGGTCCGTACCAATACTGAGGTGTCATGGCCCGGGGAGCGGGTGGCGGCCGGTGCCGCTTTCAAGACCTGAAGGGGCCCAAGAGCCACGATCCGCGGGTGCCGACAGAGAGTGAACCAAGTCCGCCACGGCGCCGGCCGTTCCTTTGGCGGCGTGGAGACGGCGTGTGTCCCCTCGTGATTGCACGAGGGGACACACGCCGTTGGTCATTGCGCCGGACGGTTGTGCGCGGCGCGGGCCCGGCTACCCGGGCAGGCTCATCCTGCGTTCACCGGCGGTCTGCCGTCGCGTGACGGTCACGGCCAGGACGATCAGCGAAGCGAGTGCGGCGACACCGGCCGACAGCGCCGGGAGCGGATGGACAACCCCGCCGGGGTCGAGCACGTAGGACAGCGTCGGGGAACCGACCCTGCCGTCCAGCAGGGGGGCGATGGCCAGCGCACCGGTCACGGCGGCGCACGCGGCGGCCACCACCGGTTTTCCGCTGAAGACCAGTACGACCCCCAGGGCCAGGCAACAGGCGGCAACGCCGAGCGCCGCGACGAGTCCGCGGGACGGTGCGTCGGCCCAGTGCAGCGGAAGGTGGGCCGCTGCGCAGAGCAGGACGAGAACGCCGGCCAGACGGCGCAGCCACCTGACGGGGTCGGAGCCGCCGGCCGTTCTCGAGGCCAGGGAGCGCCCGGACCGGCTTCCCTCCGTGGCCGCCCCGGGTCCGGTCGCGAATCCTGTCGCGATGCGGCCGGTGGCTGTCGTGTCCGTGTCCCATACTTCGGCGCCACCCGTGCCGGTGCCGGTGGCCCGGTCTTCTCCCAGGTGGCCGAGGAGCTGTACCAGGTCTTCGAGGGGGCGGCCGGTGGCGGCCGCGCGAACCGCCTCGGTCCCGGTGTGCGGGTCGTGCGGGGGCCGGTGCAGGAGGAACAGCAGGCGGCCGACCTCGGCGACCGGGCGCTGTTCGGCGGCAACCCGGATCGCCTCGTCCATCCGGTCGGCGCGGTGGGGCGGGCTGCCGAGCAGTTCCACGAGCCGTGTGACGTCGTCCACGGAACGCGCCACCGCGGCCAGCCGCAGCACCTTCGCCGCGACCGCTACGCCGTCCGGTGTCTGCTCCAGCAGAGTGACCAGGTGAACGACATCGTCCAGAGGCCGTGAGACGACCGCCGTACGCACCAACTCGTCCATCGCGGCGTCGGCCGCCTGAAGCACTTGGCCCTGGGCGCCTTCCGCGGATATCAGTCGTCGTGTCGCGGCCGGGGCCGCGGCCGGAGCCGGAGCCGGAGCCGCGGCCGGAGCCGCGGCCGGAGCCGCGGCCGGAGCTGGGGCAGGTGCTGGGGCGGCGGCTGGGGCGCCGAATCCGGTGACTCCCCAGTGGAGCGAGGTCGCATCGAGGTGTCGGCGTGTCCCGGGTTGTTCCGGACCGGGAGAGAAAGGCTCGGTAGCCATGTGTTTTCTCCACTTCGGGGCGCTGGACATGATGGGGACCTTTATGTCATGTCATGTGAACTTTGAACCTTTGTAATCGCCCCTCCCGTGTCCCGCCACCCGAAAATCCGCGGAGGGAGGGCCGGGCGGCCAGCGGCAGCCGTCGGATCCGTGAGCGAATGGCCGGGCAAGCGGTGGTTGCCGCCCGGTTCGCGGGCGAAGAGCCAGGTAATCAGCGGTCGCCGCCCGATTCGCGGGATTCGCCCTCGGGGCCGGGCGCGTCCGGGGCGTTCGCCTCGTCGCCCGACACGCGCCGGGATCGCAGGGGACCCGTGAGCCGCTGAATCGCGGTCGTCAGCGGGTTGGCCGTGACCGGGCGCTCGTGCTGTCCGTACGACGTCTCGCGCCCCGAGGGTGCGATCCGCCGGAGCTCCTTCAGCTCGGCCAGCGCCTCATGGGCGAGTTCGGTCGCCTCGCGGTACCGGTCGCGCGACTTGGTCATGGCGTCGAGTGCTTCGGCGTAGGAATCCACCAGCGCGCGGGCGTGCGCCAGCTCCTCCTCGATGGTCACCAGGTGCCAGTCCCGCCGGAGAGCGGTGAGAGCCTTCTCCGCGTCCTCCGGCAGCGGCCAGGGCAGCGCGGCGAACCGTACGACCTTGTCCAGGAGCTCCGTCGGCTCCGAGCCGTCGAGGAACACGCTGCGCACGGAGAAGTCCTGAGCCTCGTACCCGATCCGGGCAGGTGTGCCGGGCAGGATCACGGCGCCGCCCCGCGGCACCCGTACACCCAGGTCGTACAGGGCCCAGTTGACGGCCTGGAACTGTTCGGGTGCGGCGCGGTGTTCCACGACGCGGTGCCGCAGTCCGGGCGGAAGCAGGCGGGCCAGCGGGAGGAGCCCGCGCTCGTCGGGTGTCATGGCCTCATGGACGACGACGTTGATGCTCCAGCTGCGGCGTGCCGCGTCCCTGAGCAGGCGGCGCAGGGCCGCGTCGTCCTGCGGGAGCGGGTTGATGTGCTGCGGGTGGAGTCCGGCCACGACGTCGTGGTCCCAGGACACGGAGCTCGTCTCCGGCCAGAACATCGTCGCGGGGGAGGGCCATGCGGGGTCCCAGGGCCGCTCCGCCTCGGCCGCCAGTGTCCATCGCGGCTCCTGGTCCGGGCGCTCGCGCACACCGGTGGTGAGCCGCGCCCGCACCGTGACGGCTTCGGCGACGTGCCAGCGGGCCTCGAACACACGCTCGTCAGCTCTCGCTTCCGCTTCCGCATCTGGTTCGGGTTCCGAGGGCTGTCCGGGCTCCAGGAAGTCCTGGATCGTCCCGCTGGTCTTCAGCTTTCGCAGGTTGTTCCGAAGGATGTCCTCCGGGGTGGGCCCGGTGTGGTGTCCGCTTGCCAGCCAGACTGTTTCCGGGGCGGTGGGACGGGTGGTGGGGCGCTTGGGCATGAGTCACTTCGCGGCTGGGGAGCGGTGTGCCTTCCCAGTATGGGCAATGCAGCTATGGGCAATGCCGGTCACGGGCCGAGGGGTGGTGAACCTCCGCTGCTGCCTGCGGAGGGTATGGCTTCGGCGGCGTACGACCGTATCGGCGTCGGGCATCGCCCGAACGACCTCCTTCCGACCGCACCCACATGCCTCGTCAGGACGGCCATTCCGGTTCGGCAGTCGGCCGACCTCGGTGAGCGCCTGTGGCGTCGCTGCCCGCACCGGCCCGGCTCCCGGACCCAGGGCCGTACTGCTCCCTCACCGACGCACCCGGGTTCCCGGCTCAGGCGCCGGAGCTGGAACCCGGCACCCCCGGGTGCCCAAGCCGCACCGGTGGGGCTGGCCCGACGCCTGTCGAGGCCGGGCTCGGTCACCTAGTGCGCATGCGATGGACAGGTCTCGCATGGAACAGGACGTGCTCGCCGCACTGGCCTGTGCCGCCGGTGCCGAGTTGTCCGCCGAGGTGTTTCCGGCCCTGGTCAACGCGGTGCGGTTCGACCGAACGGCCTTACGGCGAGGAGTGTGATGCTGGAGTTTGAGAGCGCCGACGGTCTACGACTGCCGTGACAGACGGAGGTCCCGGTCGCTCACCTCGGGCGACCGGGACCTCTCGCGTCCCCGGATCCGGCCACGGCGGCGACACTCCCCCGAGTTACGCGTTCTACGCGCGCGCCGTCGGGCCAGATCCGATGTTGTGATCACATCAGGTCCCGCCAACAGATCGCTAACATGACGGCCAACGGTTCCAGGGGGAGCCGAGTGCCGGTCGGCGGGAAGCCGCCGCGGGCGTGGGCGGGTTGGTTGTGCGGCGTCAAGTGGCCGCGCGGGAAGGCAGTGGGGCGGCGTTATGCGGGACGGGCTGCGCCGTGGACTGCGGTTCGGGTTGCTGGGGCCACCGGTGCTGTACGGCGCCGACGGCGAGAGCCGGTCGGTCGGCGGTGGCAAGATGCGCGCCCTGCTGGCCGCGTTGCTGCTGGAGCCGGGCCGGGTCGTTTCGGTCGACGCGCTCAAGGACGCGCTGTGGGGCGAGGCGCCGCCGGCCTCCGCGCAGGCCTCCCTGCAGAACCATGTGACACGGCTGCGGCGCCTCCTCGACGATCCGGAACGGCTGCGTGCTGTAACGCCGGGCTACGTTCTGCGCGTCGGCGAGGACGAGTTGGACGTCTCCGTCTTCGACAGCCACGTCACCGCGGCACGCACCGCGCACGCCGGACGCGAGTGGCAGCGCGCGCTGCGGGAGTCCATGGAGGCGCTCGCACTGTGGCGCGGCGCGCCCCTGAGCGGACTCCCGCCCGAGGGCGGCGCCCACGCGCTCGTCCAGCGGCTCACAGAGGCACGGCTGCTTGTCCTGGAGTGGCGGTACGAGGCCGAGCTGTGCCTTGTCGGAGCGGGGGCCGGGGAGGCCGGGGCGATCCGACTGGTCCATCTCGCACCGGAGTTGGCCGCCCACGTCGCCGAGCATCCCCTCCGCGAGGCCTTCCACCGGCTGCTGATGCTCGTACTGCACCGCACCGGACGCCGCGCCGAAGCCCTGGCCGTCCACCGTGACCTGCGGGCCCGCCTGGTCGAGGAACTCGGCGTCGAGCCGGGCGCCGCGGTGCGGGAGGCGCACCTGGAGATTCTTCGGGAGGGGCCGCCGAGGTCTGTCCGTCACCCGGGCTGGGTGGAGGCGGAGTCGGAGGTGGAGGTGGAGGTGGAGGCGGAGTCGGAGGTGGAGGTGGAGTCGGGCCGTGAGGCTGCCGAGCGGGACGCGTCCGATCGCGAAGGGGCGGGCGACTCGGGGTCCGGTTCCTCAGGGTCCGGCTCCCTAGGGTCCGGCGCCGTAGAGTCCCGTTTCGCAGGGTCCCGCTCCC
>NZ_JBHXMF010000060.1:0-46423 GCF_042721055.1 Streptomyces sp. NPDC058470 | reverse complement strand
GTCCGGCTCCCTAGGGTCCGGCGCCGTAGAGTCCCGTTTCGCAGGGTCCCGCTCCGTGGAGCCGGTGGGCCCGGAGCCGGTCAACCCGGAGCCCGTCAACTCCGTGCCCGTCTCCCGGGAGTCAGGCCTCCCGGAGGCGGGCTCCCAGAGGTCTGGTTCCGCGGATCCCCGATCCGGCGCCTCGGGGTCCGGTTCCTCGGGTCCCGGTGGCCTAGGGTCCGATGCCCCAGAGTCCCGTTTCGCAGGGTCCCGCTCCCTGGAGCCCGTAGACCCCGAGCCCGTCAACTCCGTGCCCGTCTCCACGGAGTCGGACCTCCCGGAGGCGGGCTCCCAGAGGTCAGGTTCCGCGGAGCCCACCCCACCTGGTCCCACCCCACCTGATCCGACCCTTCCCGGCCCCGCCACCCCCCGCCCCGCCCAACTCCCGCCCCCGCCCGCGCACTTCACCGGCCGAAGCGAGGTAGGAGAGGCGCTGCGCCTGGTCCTGGACGCGGAGCACCCGGCCGCTACCGGACCTGGACCCGGCGTCGCCGTGATCAGCGGAATGGCCGGCGTCGGCAAGAGCGCGCTCGCGCTGCACGTGGCGCACCGGACGAGGGACCGTTTCCCGGACGGGCAGTTGTACGTCAACCTGCACGGGGCCACGCCCGGAATGGCCCCGCTCACGCCTGGCCAGGCACTGGCCGCGCTGCTGCGAGACCTCGGTACGGATCCGCGTCGTATCCCCGAACACCCGGACGCGGCAGCCGCGTCGCTCCGGTCGATTCTCGCGCCGACCCGCACGCTGATGGTGCTCGACGACGCGGCGCACGCCGGGCAGGTACGGCCGTTGCTGCCCGCGGGACCGGGGTGCTCGGTGATCGTGACGAGCCGTTCGCCGCTCACGGCACTGGACGGCGCGCACCGTTTCCCGCTGGCACCGCTGTCGGACGAGGACAGCGCGGCGCTGCTCCGCGCGATCTCCGGACGGGAGGAGGGGCTCGACGGCGGACACCCGCTCGTCGAACTCACCGGACGGCTGCCCCTCGCCCTCCGCATCGTCGCGGCCCGTCTCGCCGCCCGCCGCGCGCTCACACCGGACGCGCTCGCCCGTCAACTGGCCGCCACAGAGGGCCGGTTGCACCATCTTGAGTACGACGACCTGAGCGTCCGCAGGTCACTGGCCGTCGCCCATGACGCGCTGCACGCCTCGGAGCGGCAGGCCGACCGGGACGCGGCGCTCGCCCTGCGCCGTATCGGCGCGCTCGACCTCCCCGTGTACGGGATCCACCTCCTCGCCCGGCTCACCGGCACCGACGAACGCCGTGCCGAGGCCGCCCTCGACCGCCTCGTCGACGTCGCCCTCCTTGAGGAGACGGCGTACGGCCGCTACGCACCCCACGACCTCGTCCGCGACTTCGCCCGCGAGATCGCGGGGACGCCACTGGAGCAGGAGGCGGTCGACGAGACGCCTGCCCAGGCAGCCGGCAAGACGGCTACCGAGAAGGCCGGTGGCAGGGCTACCGAGGAGACCGGCGGCCGTACGGTCCCCGAGGCAGAGGTCCCCCTCCACGCGGAGCGCGCCCTCCGCTGGTACGCCGCCGTCGCCGCGCGCACCCTCGCGGCGATCGTCGAACCGGGCCTGGACCGCGACGACCGCGGCACGCCGACCGCGTCGCAGCCGGACGCTCACGCGGCGGACGTCGCGACGACTCTGCCGTTCGTCTCCGCCAAGGAGGCCTTTGCCTGGGGCGATCTGGAACTGGAGAACGTGGTGGCGCTGGTGGAGCGCTACGCGCAGCTGGGCGCGTACATCCCCGTCCTGGTGCGGCTGCTCCACCCGTACGCCCAACGCAGCGGCCGAGTCGCCGAGGCGGAGGTGCTCCAGCGGGCCGCGCTCGGCGCCGCGCGGCGGCTCGGGGACGAGGCCGCCGAGGCGTACGCGCTCGGGGACCTCGCGGGGCTGCACTTCATGACCGGGCGCGCGGGTGAGGCACTCGCGCTGAACGACGAGGCGTTGGCGATCTGGCGGCGGCTCGGCGTCCTGTCGTGGGTGCGGCGAGGCCTGAACAACCGCGGCATGCTCCTCCAAGGGCTCGGCCGGCACGACGAGTCCAGCGAGGCGCTGCTGCAAAGCCTCTGCCTCTCAAGGAGGTTGGGAGACCAGCACACCGAGGCCATCACCTACAGCAACCTCGGCAACCTGTACGAGCACACGGACCCACGGGCCGCCATCGACCATCACAAGCGGAGCCTCGCGCTCGGTGACGCCCTGGACGACGTGATCATCCGGCACTCCGCGCACTGCAACATCGGCTACGCCCATCTCACTCTCGGTGAACCGGCCGCCGCCCTGCCGCACTTCGAGGAGAGCCTGCGCATTCTCGGCGGTCACGGCGACTGGCACGGCGAGGCCCAGACCCGGCTCGGACTGGTACGCGCCCTGCGTGGAGTGGGGCTCCGCGCCAGGGCCGCCCGCGAGTGCGACCGGCTGCTGCGCCGCGCCGACAGCCGCGCCGACCGGTACACCGAAGGACTCGCACGCCACCAGCGCGGACTGCTGCTGAGCTTGGAGGGGGACGCCGAAGGGGCGTATGAGCTGTGGCGGTCGGCCCTCGAAGCGCTGGACGGGACGGACACCTCGGTGCTGGGGGAGTTGAGGGAACTCCTCGCCCAGCCGGCCGCTGTGACCTGACACCAACGTCACATTCCCCGAGCGAGGTCCAGACGTCTATTCGCTCTTCGCCTCGGCTTCTCTTGCCTCACTTCGCGTCCGCGTAGCACTCCACCACCGCCGTCGTGAACGGAAAACGGACCGGTGTCTCGCCGAACGTGAGGCGCCCCGCGAGGTCGGCCGCCGCGCGGATCGCGGTCACCACGGTCTCCGCCTCCTCGGCGGGGCAGTGCACGATCACCTCGTCGTGCTGGAAGAAGACCAGCTCGGCGGCGAGGTCGGCGCAGCTGCGCCGGAGGGCGGCGAGCACCAGCAGGGTCCATTCGGCGGCGCTGCCCTGGACGACGAAGTTGCGGGCGAAGCGGCCGCGGGCGCGGGAGTCGGAGGATGCGTAGCCCGGGACCCAGGCCGTCCGGTCGCCGGTGGTCTCGGCGGGGTCGTCCTGCGGCAGACCCGCCTCCTCCGAAGCGCCGGACTCGGATGCGCCGGCCGCCGGAGGGCACGTACGCCCGAGCCAGGTCCGGACGAGCCGCCCCTCCTCGCCCGCGCGGGCCGCGTCGTCCACGTAGGCGACGGCTTTGGGAAAGCGGCGGCGCAGCAGGGCGAGGTTCTTCAGCCCGTCACCGGACGTCTGCCCGTACACCGCCCCCAGCACGGCGAGCTTCGCCTGCGCCCGGTCACCGGAGAACGCCCGGTCCGACACCGACTGGTACAGGTCGCTCTCGCGGCCCGCGACCTCCATCAGCCCCGGATCGCGGGAGATCGCCGCGAGTACCCGGGGTTCCATCTGGTCGGCGTCTGCCACGACGAGCCGCCAGCCGGGGTCGGCGACCACGGCGCGGCGGATCACCTTGGGGATCTGCAGCGCCCCGCCGCCATTGGTCACCCAGCGGCCGGTGACCGTCCCGCCCGGCAGGTACTCGGGTCTGAACCGCCCGTCCCGCACCCAGTCCTGGAGCCAGGACCAGCCGTGCGCCACCCAGATCCGGTACAGCTTCTTGTACTCGATCAGCGGCTTCACGGCCGGATGGTCGATGGACTCGATCTCCCAGCGACGGGTCGACCCGACTTTGATGCCGGCCTGCGCGAAGGCCTTTATGACGTCGGCGGGCAGGTCGGGTCTGACCCGTCTCCCGAAGGCCGCCGAGACCTCTTCCGCGAGCTCGGCGAGGCGCCGGGGTTCGCCCCCGCCCGCATACCGCTCGCCGAGCAGTTCGTGCAGCACCTCCCGGTGGACGTCCGCGCTCCACGGCAACCCCGACTCGTTCATCTCGGCGGCCACCAGCATCCCCGCCGACTCGGCCGTCGTCAGCAGGTGCATCCGCTCGGGGAGCGCGGTCGCGTCATGGCGGCGGCGCTGATCCGCGTACACCTCCAGGAGGTCTGCCAGCGGTACGAGGACCGGGCGCGGTTCGAAGAGGGACGACTGCGAGCCCGGTTCGGCGGCGCGCTGGGGCGGGTCCGGCGGTACGGGGCCGCCGCGCAGTCTCGCGAGCGCGGCGGCTGCCGACCGGGGTTCGCCGAGCCGTCCCTCGTGGCCGAGGAGCAGCGTCTCGGCGGCCTCGATGTCGTAACACCGCTCCACTCGCACCCCCGTGGCGAGCAGTCGCGGATATACGTCGGCCGTGGACCGCCAGATCCACCGGGTCACGTCCGGCCGTGTCCGCACGGCGTCGACGAGATCCGGCTCCCTGCACACCGGGCCCGCGGGCAGCCCGTCCGGGCCGAGGGGGGCGACCTCGGCGCCGCCGTCCTCGGCCGGTGCGAGAGCCCACCGGTCGGTCATGATTCCGAGTCTCGCAGGAGGGTCTGACAATGAGGACGCAGGCGGTGTCGCGCGGGGTCCGGCTCCGACTCCGACTCCAGGTCCGATCAGTCGGTGCTCTCCTTTCGCGCGTTCACGATCTCCGCGATCACGTGGGCGATGTACTCCTCGGCTGCCGCCTTGTCCACGCCGACTCCGCTGAGGACTCCCTCGCCGTTCTCGAACTCCAGGAGGGCCAGGAGGATGTGTTCGGTGCCGATGTAGTTGTGGCCGAGGCGCAGTGCCTCACGGAAGGTGAGTTCGAGGGCCTTCTTGGCCGGGGGTGCGAACGGGATGAGCGCCGGCACCTCGCCGACGGACGGTGGGAGCGCCGCCGTCGCCGCCTCGCGTACGGCGTCCAGGGTCACGCCCTGTGCGGTGATCGCCTTCGCGCCGATCCCCTCGGGTTCGACGAGGAGGCCGAGGACGAGGTGTGCGGGGAGGATCTCGGCGTTGCCCGCGGACTTCGTCTCGTTCTGCGAGGCGATGATCACGTTCCGGGCGCGGGGGGTGTAACGGCTGAAGCCCTGGCTGGGGTCCAGGTCTGCCTCGGCCTTCGGGACGAAGCGCTTCTGGGCGGCCTGGCGGGTGACGCCCATGCTCTTGCCGATGTCCGTCCAGGAGGCGCCCGAACGGCGGGCCTGGTCCACGAAGTGGCCGATCAGGTGGTCGGCGACGTCGCCCAGGTGGTCGGCGGCGATCACCGCGTCCTGGAGTTGGTCCAGTGCGTCGGTGTGGACCTTCTTGATGGCGTCGATGAGGTCGTCGAGACGGATGGATGTCGATGTCGGGGCGGGTTGATTCGTCGTCATGTGTCAACCGTAGGTTGGCAGCCGAGGGGTGTCAACCCCGGGTTGACACCCCTGTGGGGGTGTCCGCCGGAAGGGGGCGCGTCCGGTGCGGGCAGGGCTGTTTTCGCCCCCCTCCGCCCCTACCCGTCCCTTGTTCCTGGGGGCTGCCGCCCCCAGACCCCCGGCGTCGGCCTGAACGGCCTCGTCCCACAAACGCCGGACAGGCTGAAAGCGCCGCGCTTGCGGGCGGGTGGTGGATCGGGATGGCACTGCCTGATCCTCGAACGTCGGCCGGGCTGAAAGCTTCCGGCCCTGGCCGGGCTGAAGACTTCTAGCCCTGGCCGGGCTGAAGACTTCTAGCCCTGGCCGGGCTGAAGACTTCTAGCCCCGGCCGGGCTGAAAGATCTCTCGCCCGGAGCTGAAGAGCACCGCCTTCACGGGCGGGTGGGGAATCACGATGGTGCTGTGTCGTTCTCCGACGCCGGGCGGGCTGGATGGTGATCACCTCCGCCCCCAGGCTGCTGCCACCGCAGCCCCTGTCCCCACCACCAGACACACCCCCACGCACCCCGCAAGCACCCCCCACGGCACCGCCACCCCCACCGGCGCCGACAACCGCCCCAGCGCCGCCGCCAGCCCCGCGAGGTTCAGCCCGGCGACGGCGCCCCCGAGCAGGGCCCCCACGCCGATCCCCAGCGCGGCCTCGCCCGCGACCACGCGCAGCACCTGTCCGTGGGTGGCTCCCGCGAGCCGTAGTGACCGCAGTTCGGCGTGCCGGGCGGACGTGGCCATCAGCAGGGTTCCGGCGAGTGAGATCGCGGCATAGACGAGGGTGATGCCGAGGACGACCAGGAGCCCCAGCCGGGTCTGCGGGCCGGCGCCCGGAAGGGTGGCGGCGAGCCACGCCGAGGTGGACCGCACCGTCCCGCCGGTGGACCGGAGCGCCGCCGCGACCGTCGCCGGGTCCGCACCGCGCGCCACGCGCACGTCGAGCCGGTCGACCGTGGCGCCCGGCGCGTTCGCCGAGGTCACGTACGCGCCGCTGTCACCCGTCCCGCGCGCCAGCACCGCGGCGACACGCAGCCGGGCGGGGGTTCCGTCCCCGAGCCAGACCTGGACCCAGGAGCCCACCTCGTGCCGCTCCCACTCCTCGTTCACGACGATCGAACGGTCGTCGAGATCGCCTACGTCGCCCGCCACCACCGGAAGCCGGGTCAGCGACGCGAACGCCGTCACATCGCTCACGGCCCGGGCGTCGGACCGTATGAGAGCGGTTCCTTCCTCCCGTACGAAGACCGCGGTGGAGGCCGTCCCGGACACGGTCGCCCCGGCCACCCGCGCCACCTCCAACGTCTCCCCGGTCACGACGAACTGACCCCGCGTCTGCTCCCGAACCTCCGCCGCCTTCGCTTCCGTCACCGTCGCCGCCGACCCCAGGAGCGAGCCCGCCAGCGCGACCGTCACCAGAACGGGGGCCGCCACGGCGGCAGTTCGCCGCACGGCCGAGGACGCGTTCGCGCGGATCAGCAGCCCGACGGCCCCGGGGAGCCGGTCCAGCCGGACCAGTCGTACGACCGGACGCACCAGGACCGGTGCCAGCGCCGCCACCGCCGTGATCAGAACCATCGGCTGCGTCACGTACGTCTTGCGCTTCAGCAGTGCGGCCGGATCCGTTCCCAACGTCCAGGCCAGCAGCCCGAGTCCGGCCGTGAGCAGCGTGAAACCGATCACCCGCCGGGACCACGGCATCACGCCCGTGTCCACGGACGCCTCGCGCAGGGCTTCGAGTGGGCCGACCCGGCCCGCCCGCCGCGAGGCCGACCACGTTCCGGTGACCGCGACCAACACGCCTACCGCGAAGGCGACTTGATACGGCCCACTCCCCGACCCGCGCAGCGCGAACCACGCAGGCGCCACCCCGCCCTCCACCAGCGCCCGCACGAGCCGCGGCGCCGCCCAGGACCCGAGTACGCATCCCACCGCCGAGGCCATGAGCCCCACCGCGAGCGCCTCCCCGAGCAGGAGCCGCCGCACCTGTCCGGGCAGCGCCCCGACCAGTCGCAGCAGCCCGAACTCCCGCCTCCGCAGGGCCACCACGAAGGCGAACGTGGACGCCGTCACGAACACCGACACGAAGGCCGCGACCCCGGCCGCGGTGCCCAGCAGGGAGTCGACCCCGACCAGCGCCTCGGCGTCACGCGCGGCGGACGGGTCGGCCTGGTGGCGGTCCGCGCCGGTCAGGACACGGCCACGGGTCCCGACCAGTTCCCGTACGGCCGCGACGGGAGCATCGACACCGACCGCGTCCCGTGCCGCCCCGTCCAGCCGCACCTGCCCCAACTCCCTCAGCTCGCGGATCAGTTCACTGTCCACAGGGTGTGGATGCGCGAGCTTCTTCGACACGAGGGCGGTGCCCGGCCCGCGTTGCACCTCCACGGTCAGCGTGTCCCGGCCCATCACCACCACCGGCGAGGAGGCGAACCGCTCCGGCGCACGGGCGGGCGCGCCGAGGGAGGCGGCGAGACCCAGCCCCATCGCCGTCATCACGGCGACCCCGAGCGCGACGGCGACAAAGGAACCGAGGAAGGAGGCCCAGCGGATACGCAAGGAGGACAAGGCCAGGGTCAGCACGTCGCACCCGCCGGCCTCGCCGGGTGCGCCGCGATCTCCGCCGCCGAAGGGGCCACCGGATCGTGCGTGACCACGGCCGCCGTCCGGCCTTCCCCTTCCACCAGCTCCCTCGGCGGGGCCAGGACGTCCAGGGCGTTGACGGCGCCGTGGTCATGGCGCAGAGATCGGATACATACGGCTGTCGTGGTGTCCATGCCCTCCAGCGAACCGTCCGGAGGCCGCCAGGACACGACCACCAGCGGGTCTTCCGGGGGTAGGGCCAGTACGACCACCAGGGCCTTCGGGAGGGCAGGGCCCCGCCCGTGGCACGATCGAGGGATGAGCAGCAGTACGTCCACCACCGTGGAGCGCGCCTTCGAGGCCGCCCTCTATGCCGACTCCGACGCGGCCCTCGACACCGGCGCCTCGATGCTCGCCGCCGACCCCGCCTCCGATGCCGAACTCGCCCGGCGTGGCGAGGAGTTCGTCGCGGGGGCGTGGCGGCGCGGCTGGCAGCCCGCGGATCTCGTACGGTTCGTCCGCCGCGAACTGGAGGACGTACACGTACGTCTGGTGTCCGCGCTGATCGTGAGCGGGAACCACGATTCCCGCGGCCCCCGTTGGACGGCCCAGCTCGAAGACCTGGACGCACAGCCGCCCCGCACCGACCGCTTCTCCTACGCCACGGCCGCCCTGGAGCTGTACCGACTCCTCCTCCGGCTCCCCACCATCGAGCCACTGGACGTATCGGAGGGGACCGCCACCGCCCCACAGGACTCCCGCATGCTCACCCGGATCCGCGCGCTGCTGGCGAAGGCGGAGGCGACCGGGTTCCCGGAGGAGGCGGAGGCGTTGAGCGCCAAGGCGCAGGAGTTGATGGCGCGGCACAGTATCGACGAGGCACTGCTGGCGGCCCGTACGCATGCCAAGGACGCGCCCGGAGCCTGCCGGATCGGGGTCGAGCCGCCGTACGAGACGGCCAAGGCGGTACTCCTGGACGCGGTGGCGGGGGCGAACCGCTGTCGCGCCGTGTGGAACGACTTCCTCGGCTTCTCGACCGTCGTCGGCTTCGAACCCGACCTGGAGGCGGTCGAACTCCTCTACACCTCCCTGCTGGTGCAGGCCACGGCCGCGATGACGAAGGCGGAAGCGGCGCAGCGGGCGGCGGGACGGAAGCGTACGAAGACTTTCCGGCAGTCGTTCCTGGCCGCGTACGCGCACCGGATCGGCGACCGGCTCGCGTCCGCCGCGGAGAGCCAAGTGGCTTCCGCAGTGGGCGAGTTGCTGCCCGTTCTGGTGGCCCGCGAGGTGGCGGTCACGGACCACATGGAGCGGATGTTCCCCGAGACGGTGACCACCCGGCTGCGCGGGGTGACCGACGAGACCGGCTGGCAGGAAGGCGCCGCGGCGGCGGACCGGGCGCAGGTCAGGGGGCGTCGCCCGATCCCGTGACCCCGTGACTCAGTCGCCCGCGTGCTGGAAGGGGCTCACCGAGGCGTCCGGGTCGTCCGCCGCGGTCTTCCCCGCCTTCCCGGCGAGGGGGCCGTACGACCACGGGAAGTCCTGGGTCGCGGCGTCGCCGGGCAGGCTGACCTGCACCGTCTTGGCGTCGAGACTGCCGGCGCCGGCTGCCTCGCCCCGTACGTAGGTGATGGTGAAGGTCGCGGTGTCGTCCTTCGCCAGGGTCAGCTTCTCCGGCTGCGCGGCCTCGTCACCGGCAACGGTCGCGGAGACCTCGCCGGAGGTCAGGCCGACGCCGGGAAAGCCCTCCAGCGTGCACTGGGCGCCGGTGTTGGTGATCGTGACGGGCACGATGCCGGTGTCGCCGGCGGCCGGGGCGGCACTGGCGGGGTCGACCTCAATGCCGACCTGGCCGACCTTGCAGGCGGCGGAAGCGTCGGAGGCGGGCGAGGCCGTGGCCTTCGTACCACCGTCGTCATCGCCGCCACCACCGCAGGCGGTCAGAGTGAGGGCCGCGACGAGAGCGGTGACGGCGATCGGTATGGCGCGCATGTTTTGGTTCCCCTGAGATCGTGACGTTGCTCCGAGGATCATCACGCACAACGCGGTACTCCCACTCCACCACCCCCGGCCGTCTCGTCTCCAGGCCCCCGTCCCGCCCCCGTCCCGTCCCGCCCCCGTCCCGCCCCCGCCCCCGTCCCGCTCCCGGTCCCGCTCCCGCTCCCGGTCCCGCTCCCCGTCCCGGTGAGCGCCCGCTTCGCCGAGGCGCTGCGCACGGCCACCGAACAGGGCACCGAGGCCGTACGCGAGGGGCACGTCCTGCGTTGGGACGTCGTACGCGAGGGGCACGTCCTGCGTTGGGACGTCGTACGCGAGAGCCGTGTCCCGCGCTCGGACGCCGTACGCGAGGCCCGGGAGGCCGGGACAGCGCGGGTGTCCCCGAGGGCGGGCCCGAAGCGGCGGTCCACCGGAGCGCCGCCCTTCTCCCGAACTCCGTCGCCGAATTCTCCGAGGCCCTCGACACCGCCGCCCTCCCCGAGACGGCCGACGTGTCCACGAACGCGGACGTGTCCACGAACACGGACGGGCCGCGGCACCCGTAGGATTCCGCGGCCCGTCCATCAGCCACTCGAGCCACAAGCCTCCGGCAGGGTCAGCCCAGGCTCGCCGTAGGCAACCCCGAAGGCAGCTGCCCGCCCTCGGACTTCGTGTACGACTCCGCGCCGAGGTCGCCCTGCCACGTGACCTTCATGGTCGTACCGCTGACCGAGTCGACCATCCCGACCGCGCGATCCTTGTTGCCGTTCGTGCAGGTGAGACGGATCATCTGCATGCCCGACTCCTCGCCCGCACTGCCGCTGCACACCGTGCCGCCGGTCTCGAAGAGCCCCGCCTGCGTGCCGGTGATCACCAGTGCCACGGCCTTGCCGTCCGTCGTGGCCAGCCAACTGCCCTCCAGCTTGCCGCCGGAGGGAGTGGCGGCTCCGGAGCCACCTCCCGTGTCGGCCGAGGCCGATCCGCTCCCGGACGTGCTGGGGCTCGCGGAGTCGTCCGTGGAACCGTCGCCGCTGCTGCAACCGGTCAGCACGAGCGCGGCCGTCAGGCCCGTGACCGCGGACGCTGCCGCGATACGTGCCCGACGCCGCGGGAAGGTCGCCGAAGTCACTGAAGCCCCCAAGGGTGGAGATAAGAGTGGAGAAGATGCCGGGGTCGCCGGAACGACCGCAGCAAGTTACCAGGAGGACTTGCGGACCCCGGGAAGAAATCCCGCGTGCGCCTGCTTACGCAGATTCACCCGGGAGAGCCCGAAGGTACGGAGATAGCCGCGGGGCCGGCCGTCCACACTGTCCCGGTTGCGTACGCGGGTGGCGCTGGCGTCGCGCGGCTGCCTGCGCAACTCCTCCTGGGCGGCGAGCCGTTCGGCCCCGCTCGACGACTGCCGGCGGATGACCTCCTTCAGCTCGGCGCGCCGGGCGGCGTACCGCGCGACGATCTGCCGCCGCTCGTCGTTCTTCGCGATCTTGCTCTTCTTCGCCATCAGACCTTCACCCCTCGGGCGCGGATCCGCGCCACGGCCGCCTCGACGCCGATCGTGTCGACCGTCTTGATCCCGCGTGCGCTCAGCTGCAGCCGTACGTGGCGGCCCTCGCTCGGCAGCCAGTAGCGCTTGCGCTGGATGTTGGGGTCGAAACGGCGTGCGGTGCGCCGGTGGGAGTGGGAGATCCGATTGCCGAAGCCCGGCTGGGCGCCGGTCAGCATGCAGTGGGCGGACAAGGGTGACGCACCTCTCCAGATCGCTGGTTGGTAATGGGATTCATGTTCAGTAATATATCAGCATGGCACGCAACGAACTCCGTCCGGTCGTCAAACTCCGGTCGACGGCCGGGACCGGCTACACGTATGTCACCCGCAAGAACCGCCGGAACGACCCGGACCGGATGGTCCTGCGCAAGTTCGACCCGGTCGTCCGCCGGCACGTCGATTTCCGAGAGGAGCGCTGACCGTCATGCGCGAAGGAATCCACCCGTCCTACGGCCCCGTCGTCTTCCGCGACCGCGCCGCGAACCACGCCTTCCTCACCCGCTCCACGCTCGCCGCCACGGCGGGCGGGAAGACCATCGAGTGGGAGGACGGCAACACCTACCCGGTATTCGACGTCGAGATCTCGAACGTGAGCCACCCCTTCTACACGGGCAACGCGCGCGTGCTGGACACCGCGGGCCGTGTGGAGCGCTTCGAGCGACGGTTCGGCAAGCGCGGGGGTCGCTGATGGCAGGCGGGGGGCTGTCCGTCGCGATCGTCGGCGGACTGCACGCCGACGCTCGCAAGGCTGCCGTCGAGCAGTTGCTGACGGACGTGCCGGGGAGTGTCGCGCTCCACCACGACCTGGCGACGGCCGCGGCGGGCACGGTCGTCCGTACGATCCGCGACGCCACCGGCGTGCTGTCCGTGGGTGAGGCACCCCTCGTCAACGACTGCGCGTGCTGCGCCCTGCGCGAGGATCTGGTGCCGGAGCTGGAGCGACTCGCGGAGGCGGGGCTCACACAGCTCGCGATCGTGGAGCTGTGGGACTCGGTGGAGCCGAGGGCGATGGCCGAGGTCGTGGCGGCCGGCGGTCTCACGCTGACCGGCGTGATCACCGCCGTCGACCCGGCCCTCCTGCTGCCCTACCTCGGCAACGGTGACGACCTCGCCGACGGCGGCCTCGCCGCGGCCGCCTCCGACCAGCGCACGGTCGCCGACACCTTCGCCCGCCAGCTGGAGTACGCGCCCGTCCTCGCCATCGCCCCCTCCGAGGAGGCCGACGACGAGGACCGTGCGCTGCTGGCGCAGTTGCATCCGACGGCGCGACAGGTGCCGATCGGGGAGCATCCGACGGCTCGGCAAGTGCCGATCGGAGAGGGGGACTTCGCCTCGCCGACGCCGACGCCGATCCCGAACCTGACGCCGGCTCCCCGCTCTCCCCTCGCCGAAGCCGCCCTCGCCGGTTTCGACGTCGACGCTGCCGCCGCCGCCCAGCATCCCGCCTGTGCACGACTCCCGGCCGAGGCCGACGAGTGCGGGGTCGCCACCCTCGTATGGCACCGTCGGCGTCCGTTCCACCCGGAGCGGTTGTACGAGGCGCTGGAGGATCTGTGCTGTGCGGCGGCGCGCAGCAGGGGGCGGTTCTGGCTCGCCGACCGGCCCGACACGCTGCTGCACTGGGACGCGGCCGGGGGTGCGCTCTGTGTGGAGAGCGCGGGCCCGTGGCTCGCCTCGCTGCCGGACGCGGCGTGGGACCTGGTCCCTCCGGTGCGCCGTGCCGCCGCCGCCCTGGACTGGCACCCGGAGCACGGCGACTGCTGCCAGCACCTGGTCTTCACGTCCCCGGGCCTGGACCGCGACGGCCTCGAACTGCTCCTGGAGTCCTGCCTGTTGACCGACGCCGAGTATGCCGCGGGGCGCGCCGCCTGGAAGCGGCTCCCGCCTGCCTTCGACACCCTCCTGGAGGTCTGACCCCATGGCCCGCAAGCCCGAGCGCAAGCCCGCGAAGCCCCGCCCCAATCCGCTGGACCGCGAAAAGATCACGTACATCGACTACAAGGACACGGACCTGCTGCGCCGGTTCATCTCGGACCGGGGCAAGATCCGCAGTCGCCGCGTCACGCGCGTGACGGCGCAGCAGCAGCGGATGCTGACCCGCGCGATCAAGAACGCCCGGGAGATGGCGCTGCTGCCGTATTCAAGCCGCTGACCAGTGGGCCGGTCGGCCGAGGGGCACATGTTGCTGGGGGTTCCCTGTGCGTCACACGTAGGGAGCCCTCAGCTTTATCCGGTACCTATTTGTCGAGGTTTCAAGGAGGTTGGAACACAGTGGCTGCCTCGTGCGTCTCTTACATACAGACACGGGGGCCGGAGATCGTGTGCGATGCGATCTTCCGGGAATGCGCTGGGGACCAGCTGTAGTCGTCTTGACAACCGCCTGTAGTCAAAAGGCCGGTAAAAGCTGTAACCGCAGGACCACCCCGCGTGCACGTGCATCTGCCCATGCATCTGCACATGAACAGAGCTATGATCCGGGTCAGTTGACCACTGCATCAATGGCCACATCAGCCACTGCACGACCGGGGAGCGACCTGTGGACCACGACGTGTACGACGTGGATTTCGTGGATGACGTGTACAACGGCATGGCTGCGACCGCACTGAACGGAGTGGCCTGGCAGAAGAGCCGGCACAGCAACTCGCAGGGTTCCTGCGTGGAGTTCGCGCGGCTGCCGGGCGGCGACGTCGCCGTGCGGAACTCGCGGTTCCCCACCGGGCCCGCGCTCGTCTACACACGCGCCGAGATCGAGGCCATGCTCCTGGGCGTCAAGGACGGCGAGTTCGACCACCTGGTCGCGGGAGCCTGACCACGCAACCGAGCGTGATCGTCGCAGATCAGTGAGTAACGCGCGTAGAACCGCGGCGCCGAAAGGCGCCGCGGTTCCTTAGTCGCAAGGGGCCGCGGGCGGAGCCGACGGCAGCCGGAAAAGTGCCCACACGACCTTGCCGTTGAGGGTGCCCGCGAGCGGGTGCCAACCCCAGCTGTCGGAGAACGAGTCGACCAGGAAGAGGCCGCGGCCCGACTCCGCCGAGAAGTCCTCCGAGTCACCCGCGACCGGGCTGTCGTGACTGGGGTCGCGCACCGCACACACCAGACGCTCGGTCCATCGCATCAAGTGCAGCCGCACGGGCGGCCCTTGGTCCTCCGGGCGGGGCGTGTCCGAGGGCAGTGCGTGCCGCAGCGCGTTGGTGACGAGCTCGGAGACCACCAGACAGGCATCGTCGAAGCGGTCGCCGACCTCCCACTGGTCGAGCGTTCTGCGGGTGAACTGCCGCGCCTCGCGCACCGCTTCGTAGCGGGCGGGCAGGGCGCAGGAAGCGGCATTGGACACGGCCGCAGGATCGAGCGGCGGAAGTCCCTGCCGTAAGGGCTCGAGCATGGTCGATCCATTCGTCCCCATGCGAGGCACTCCCGGGTGTTCGCGGTCGTTGCGATGCAGCGGTGGCGCGAGGACCATGGTTCCGAATGCGCAGGGCAGATGCAAGGGCAGATGCACGTGCACGCGCCCGAATTGGACCTTCCTCTACCGGTTCTTGCTCATTTCTTCTGTCACCTTCTTCACTCTTGTTGTCCATCAAGTGGTCTGTTCCTGTGGCAGTCCTTTGAATCCTTTCCATTTCTGTAACCGAACGAGTACAGCTCGAAGTGTTTTAGTGGCAGACTGCGGCCCCTGGAGACGGTTGGGGAGGCGGACGAACGTGAGCGCTGGTGAGTCGAGCGGCTCGGTGGTGCGGCGCATGCTGCTCGGATCACATCTCAGGCGCCTGCGAGAGGCGCGTGGAATCACCCGTGAAGCGGCCGGTTATTCGATCCGCGCCTCCGAATCGAAGATCAGCCGCATGGAGTTGGGACGGGTGAGCTTCAAGACGCGCGACGTCGAGGACCTGCTGACGCTCTACGGCATCATGGACGAGGCCGAGCGCACGTCCCTGGTGTCCCTCGCGAAGGAAGCCAACGTCGCGGGCTGGTGGCACAGTTACTCGGACGTCCTGCCCAGCTGGTTCCCGACCTATGTCGGCCTGGAGGGCGCGGCCCACCTGATCCGGGTGTACGAAGTGCAGTTCGTACACGGCCTGTTGCAGACCGAGGCGTACGCGCACGCGGTCGTCACGCGCGGCATGAAGGGTGCGAGCCCCGCCGACATCGACCGGCGCGTGGCACTGCGCCTGGAGCGTCAGAAGTACCTCGTCGCCGAGAGCTCCCCCGAGTTCCACATCGTCCTCGACGAGGCCGCACTGCGCCGCCCGTACGGCGACCGCGAGGTGATGCGCGGACAACTCCAGCATCTGATCGAGGTGTCGGAGCGTCCGAACGTACGACTTCAGGTCATGCCGTTCAGCTTCGGCGGCCACTCGGGAGAGAGCGGCTCCTTCACCATCCTCAGCTTCCCCGAGTCCGACTTGTCCGACGTCGTCTACCTGGAGCAGCTCACCAGCGCGCTCTATCTGGACAAACGCGAGGACGTCACCCAGTACGAGAGCGCGCTCAAGCAGTTGCAGCAGGACAGCCCGGGTCCGTCGGAGAGCCGTGACCTGCTCAGGGGGCTGCTCCAGCTCTCCTGAGAACCCCGTGAGGACCCTGTGGGAACTTTCCAGGATTTCCTGGGATTCTTCACAGGATCTCCCGAGGTGTTCTCCAAGTCCCTTGAGACACAAGTACGATGACGTCTGATCAGGTGTTGATCGGATGTCTGCTTCGGCAGCGCAGGGATTGAGGGATAGAGGGAGTACATGTCGTCCTACTTCACCGACCTGGCCCAGCAGTACATCGACGGTGAGTGGCGCCCGGGGACCGGCTCCTGGGACATCATCGACTTCAACCCGTACGACGGCGAGAAGCTGGCGTCGATCACGATAGCCACGGTCGAAGAGGTCGACGACGCCTACCGCGCAGCCGAGCGTGCCCAGAAGGCATGGGCCGCCACCAACCCGTACGCGCGCCGTACCGTCTTCGAGCGCGCCCTGCGGATCATCGAGGAGCGCGAGGCGGAGATCATCGAGGTGATCATCGCCGAGCTCGGCGGCACCCACACCAAGGCGGGCTTCGAACTCCACCTCGCCAAGGAGTTCCTGCGCGAGTCGGTCCAGTGGGCGCTGCGCCCCGAGGGCAAGATCATCCCCTCGTCGGCCGACGGCAAGGAGAACCGCGTCTACAACGTGCCCGTCGGCGTCGTAGGTGTCATCAGCCCCTTCAACTTCCCCTTCCTGCTGTCGATCAAGTCCGTCGCCCCGGCGCTCGCCCTCGGCAACGCCGTGGTCCTCAAGCCGCACCAGAACACCCCGATCGTCGGCGGTTCCCTGGTCGCCAAGGTCTTCGAGGACGCGGGCCTGCCCGCCGGCCTGCTGAACGTCGTGATCACCGACATCGCCGAGATCGGCGACGCCTTCATCGAGCACCCGGTCCCGAAGGTCATCTCCTTCACCGGCTCCGACAAGGTCGGCCGCCACGTGGCCACCGTCTGCGCCGCGAACTTCAAGCGTTCGATCCTCGAACTCGGCGGCAACAGCGCCCTGGTGGTCCTGGAGGACGCGGACATCGACTACGCGGTCGACGCGGCGGTCTTCAGCCGGTACGTCCATCAGGGCCAGGTCTGCATGGCCGCCAACCGCATCCTGGTGGACCGCTCGATCGAGGCCGAGTTCACCGAGAAGTTCGTCGCCAAGGTCAGGACGCTCAAGGTCGGCGACCCGAGCGACCCGCAGACGGTCATCGGCCCGGTCATCAACTCCTCGCAGGCGGACGCCCTCACGAGCGTGGTCGACCAGGCGATCGCCGAGGGAGCCACTGCCCTGGTGCACGGCACCGCGACCGACAACCTCGTCTCGCCGAGCGTCCTGACCGGCCTGCCCGCCGAATCGTCCCTCTTGCAGCAGGAGATCTTCGGCCCGGTGGCCATCCTCGTGCCCTTCGACGGCGAGGAGGAGGCGGTCCGCATCGCCAACGACACCCCGTACGGGCTCAGCGGCGCCGTCCACACCGCCGACGTCGAGCGCGGAGTCGCCTTCGCCAAGCAGATCGACACCGGCATGTTCCACGTGAACGACGGCACCGTCCACGACGAGCCGATCGTCGCCTTCGGCGGCGAGAAGAACTCGGGCATCGGCCGCCTGAACGGCGACGCGGTGGTCGACGCGTTCACCACACTGAAGTGGATCTCGGTACAGCACGGGCGGAGCTTCTTCCCGTTCTGAAGTCTTCTCCAAGTGCTGAGACTTCGCGCTTTTCGCCGGGCCCTTGCGGACAGAACCTGACCGCAAGGGCCCGTAGCTTCATCGGTGTCGGGCAGCAGGTGCCCGGCAGGAAGACCCGATGAAAGGCGGCCGGTCATGGTCACTCATGTTCCCGCAAAGGCACCCGGAGACGAGCGCGGGGCCCTCCTGGCCTTCGTCGAGGCCCAGCGCGGCGGCCTGCGGCGCGCGGTGCTCGGACTGAGCGACGAGCAGGCGGCGCGCACGCCCAGTGCCAGCGAGTTGTCGCTGTCCGGTCTCGTCAAGCACGTCGCCGAGTGCGAGCTGAACTGGCTGCGGATGGCCCAGCAGGAGCCCAACGAGCGGGAGCGTACCCAGGAGACATGGGGGGACAGCTTCCGGCTCGTCGAGGGCGAAACGCTGGCCGGGACCCTCGCCTTCTGGGACGGCGTGGCCCACGAGACCGAGGAGTTCATCCGCTCCGTCGGCTCCCTGGACGACACCTTCCCGCTGCCCGAGGCCCCTTGGTTCCCCAAGGACGACGTCTCGATGCGCTGGCTCCTGCTCCACCTCGTCGAGGAGATCGCCCGGCACGCCGGCCATGCCGACATCGTCCGCGAGTCCCTGGACGGCGCGACCGCCTTCGAACTGGTCGCCAAGGAGCAGGGCACGTCCTGGGGGTGAGACGGGCCGTCGAGGAGCAGGGCGCGTCGTAGGAGGCAGGCGGCGGGTCCTAATGTGGACCGCATGTCAGCGATCCGTCTCCTGGTGCTCGGCGCCGTCCGCCAGCACGGGCGGGCCCACGGCTACCAGGTGCGCAACGACCTGGAGTACTGGGGCGCGCACGAGTGGTCCAACGCCAAGCCCGGCTCGATCTACCACGCGCTCAAGCAGATGGCGAAGCAGGGCCTGCTGCACGCGCACGAGATCGCGCCGTCCACGGCGGGCGGCCCGCCGCGCACCGAGTACGAGATCACGGACAAGGGCACCGAGGAGTTCCTGTCGCTCCTGCGTGAGTCCCTGACGTCGTACGACCAGAAGATGGACGTCCAGTCGGCGGCCATCGGCTCCATCGTCGACCTGCCGAGGGCCGAGGTGGTGGCCCTCCTGAAGGAGCGGATCCGCAGGATCGAGGAATGGCGGGGAGCCGTCACCGAGCACTACGTGCCCGAGGACGGCCCCGAACAGCTCGGTCACATCGGCGAGATCATGAACCTGTGGGTCCACACCGCCGACTCCGACGCCCAGTGGACGCGCGGCCTGATCGCACGGATCGAGCGCGGGGCGTACGTCTTCGCGGGCGAGGGCGAGCCGTTCGTCGGCGTCCTGGCCGAGGGCGAGGAGAACCCGTACGCGACGGGGACGCCACATCCCGGGGACCTCGGCTAGTCAGGTCTCGCCACTGATCGAGTGTGGTCTCGCGGCTGATCAAGTTTGACGAATGGTCCTTCCGGGGATTACTTTCGATGTGTAGTCAAGTTTGACTACTTGCCGAAGGGGGATGGGATGACCGACGCGATCGTCGCTGAGGGCGTACGGAAGCGGTACGGCGACAAGGCGGCCCTGGACGGCCTCGACCTGGCGGTGCGCCGCGGCACCGTGCACGGCCTGCTCGGTCCGAACGGAGCAGGCAAGACCACGATGGTGCGCGTACTGACCACCCTCCTGCGGCCCGACGAGGGCCGGGTGGAGGTCGCCGGGTACGACGCGGTGCGCGAGGCCGGTCGGGTACGGCACCGCATCGGCCTGCTCGGCCAGCACGCCGCGCTCGACGAGGAACTGGGCGGACACCAGAACCTGGAGATGTTCAGCCGGCTTCACCACCTGGGCGCCCGCCACGCGCGCGTGCGGGCCGACGAGCTCCTGGAGCGCTTCGGGCTGGCCGACACGGGCCGCAAGGCGGTCAAGCAGTACAGCGGCGGCATGCGCCGTCGCCTGGACCTCGCCGCGTCCCTCATCACCGAGCCGGAGGTGCTGTTCCTCGACGAACCGACGACCGGGCTCGACCCGCGAGGCCGGGCGGAGGTGTGGGCCGCCGTCCGCTCGCTGGTCGGCGGGGGCACCACTGTCCTGCTCACCACGCAGTACCTGGAGGAGGCCGACCAGCTCGCCCACCGCATCTCCGTCGTCGACCACGGAAGGGTCATCGCGGACGGCACGGCCGACGAACTGAAGGCGCGCACCGGCGGCGACCGGATCGACGTGGTGCTCCGGGATGGTGGCCAACTGGGCGCCGCTGTGGCCCTGTTGCCGTTCCCCGCCGACGGTGTCTCCGTCGACACCGACCGCCGTCTCCTCAGCGCCCCGGTCACCGACCGCATGGCGGCACTCGCCGGGGCCGTCCGCGCCCTGGAGGAGGCCGGCATAGAGGCCGAGGACATCGCGCTGCGGCGGCCGACGCTGGACGAGGTGTTCCTGGACCTGACCGGGGACAAACAGCGTGCGGACGAGCACCGTATGGAGGAGACCGTATGAGTACGTACGAGGCGATCCGCCCCGGGGCTTCGCGGGCTTCGGGGGCGTACGTCCTGACCGACTGCTGGACCATGACCCGCCGCGAACTCGCCCACTGGGCACGCCAACCCGTCCAGGTGCTCGTCGGCCTGGTCTTCCCCGTGATGCTCCTCCTGATGTTCGGCTATCTGATCGGCGGCGGCCGGGGCGTCCAGGGCGACTACGTCGACTTCCTGGTGCCCGGCATGCTCGCGCTGACCATGGCCTTCGGCCTGGAGGGCACGATGCTGGCCGTCACCCAGGACCTCAACAAGGGGGTGATCGATCGCTTCCGGTCGATGCCGATGGCCAACGGGGCCGTCCTGGTGGGTCGTTCGGCCGCCGACATGCTCCAGTCGGCGGTGGCCCTGGTGGTGATGATCGGCGTCGGGTACGCGATCGGCTGGCGGGCGCACGGCACGTTCGCGGCGTTCCTGGGAGCCGTCGCACTGCTGCTCCTCTTCCGGTTCGCCATGCTGTGGATCGGCATCCACCTCGCGATGGTGGCCGGGAAGCCGGAGATGGTTCAGGCCGTGCAGATCCTGGTCTGGCCGGTCGGCTTCCTGTCCAACGCGTTCGCGACCCCGGACTCCATGCCGGGCTGGCTCGGCACAGCGGTCGAGTGGAACCCGATGTCCCAGACGGCGACGGCGGTACGGGACCTGTTCGGCGGGCCGGGCGGGGAGCCGGGGCACGTCTGGGCGGCGGTGGCCTGGCCGCTGGCACTGCTGGCCGTGTTCCTTCCGCTGGCGGTACGGAGGTTCGGGGCGCTGAGCAAGTAGGCACCCGGAGCTCCCAACCCCCAACCCGGCGGGACGTGAAAAGTCGTCGCGAGGAAGTGGGAACCCGATCGCGCCGAGCGGTGTACCAGAAATGACGGCACATCACGGGATCGGGGGACTGTCATGAGGTGGGGATGGGGCAGGAGCAGGAGCAGGAGCAGGAGCAGAAGCAGAAGCAGGAGCAGGAGCAAGGCGGTTGTGGGCGCTGTCGCCGCCGTGCTTGGCGTGCTGGCGATGGTGGCCGGATGCGTCGACGCGGGTGCGGGTGCAGGTGCGGACAGGGGCGTGGACACAGGCCAGGGCGAGGGAGGGGGAGTGGGCGGAAGCGCCCCCGCTGCGACAGGGGCGGTGCCACCCCGGATCCCCTCCTCACCGGACCTGCCCGGTGTTCCGCACGCCGTCGGCTTCGCATCGGACGCCACCGGATTCGCCCTGCTCGCGGAGTGCGGGAAAGCGCCTTGCAGGCAGCACGTCGCCGTGCTCGACAAGGGCGCCGACTCCTGGCGCCTCGGGCGCTCCCCGCTGGCGGACGTGACCGGGGGCTTCGGCATCACGGCGGGGCTCGTGGTGCTGGGTCCTGGCCGCGCGCTGATCACCGAGGGGTGGTTGCCACCGCCCGACCGGACCTGGTTCACGGACGACGGCGGCCGCACCTGGCTGCGCGGCTCCCTCGCTCCCTCGGGCACGACTCCCGAGGTGCCCGAGGGAGGCGCCCTGGTCCACGACTGCTCCCGGCTGGACAAGGAGGGGAGCAACTGCGAGGCGTCCCGGCTGCTCGTGGTGCTCCCGGACACGGGCCGGTTCGCGGTCCTGGCCAACCAGCCCCCGCTGGCGGGCCGGCTGAGTCCGGCGGGGCAGACCGCAGGCGGTCTGCTCTTCGCCTCCGGCACCGACCCGTCCTCCGGCCTCCCGGCACTCGCCGTCAGCGACGACCGCGGGCGCACCTGGCGTACGGCCCCGCTCACCAACTCCGACAAGCAGGGCTGGGGAATCCGGGTGGTCGCGTCCGGAGACGTCCTGTACGCCGTTCAGTCAGGCCCGTTGCCTGCCGAGGAGGGCGTGAAGAACGGCCTGCGCGCACTGCACCGCAGCACCGACGGAGGCCACACCTGGGAGCGGGTCTGGAGGTACCGCAAGGGCGTGCACCCTCTCTCCACGCTCAGCGATCCGGTAGCCGCCGCCGACGGCAGCCTCACCATCCACGGAGAGGACGGCGTCTGGCGCAGCACCGACGGCGGCCGTTCCTTCGAGGGGGCCAGGGGCTCACAGGGCCTGGGAGGATCGGTGACCGTGACACCGCTCGGCTACCTGGCGGGCGACAGCTTCGGCGTCGGCAGCTACCGCATATCCGCCGACGGCATCCGCTGGCACAGTTTCGTGCTGGGCGACGGAGACTGACCAGGCCCGTCCCGTCCAGGCCCGTCCAGGCCAGGACGGGCAGCAGCGGCGGATCAGTGGTGGAAGCCGGTGGCCGCGGCCTTGTCGCGCGTCAACGGATGCGGCTGCATGCGCAGTTCCGGCAGCAGTCGCCCGAGGTCCTCCGCGAACAGCTCGGCGAGGTCCTCCGAGAAGCCGTTGCGGCACACCACCCGCAGCACGGCCAGGTCCTCCCGATTGGCCGGGAAGGTGTACGCGGGCACCAGCCAGCCCCGTTCGCGCATCCGCCGGGACACGTCGAAGACGTCGTACGCGGTCACGTCGGGCTTCGTCGTGAAGGCGAAGACCGGCAACTCGTCGCCTCGGGTGAGGAGTTGGAAGTCGCCCAGCGCCTCGATGCGTTCGGAGAGCCCGAGCGCCACGTCCCGGGTCGTCTGCTGCACGGCCCGGTAGCCCTCGCGGCCCAGCCGCAGGAACGTGTAGTACTGCGCCACGACCTGGGCGCCCGGCCGGGAGAAGTTGAGAGCAAAGGTCGGCATGTCGCCGCCCAGGTAATTGACCCGGAAGACGAGTTCCTCCGGCAGTTCGACGGCCGACCGCCACAGCGCCCAGCCGACACCCGGGTAGACGAGGCCGTACTTGTGACCCGAGGTGTTGATGGACGACACCCTCGGCAGCCGGAAGTCCCAGACCAGGTCCTCGTCGAGGAAGGGGGCGACCATTGCGCCGGACGCGCCGTCCACGTGCACCGGGATGTCGAGTCCGGTCCGCTCCTGAAGGGCGTCCAGGGCCGCGCACAGATCGGCGATCGGCTCGTAGGACCCGTCGAAGGTGGACCCGAGGATGCCGACGACCCCGATGGTGTTCTCGTCGCACAGCTCGGCGGCCGCCTGGGGGTCGAGGTGGTACCGGTCACCCTCCATGGGGACCTGGCGGGCCTCGACCTCCCAGAAGTTGCAGAACTTGTCCCAGCAGACCTGGACGTTGACCCCCATGACGAGGTTCGGGCGCGCCCCGGGATAGCGGTCCGCGTTGCGCTGGGCCCAGCGGCGCTTGAGGGCCATCCCGGCGAGCATGCAGGCCTCGCTGGAGCCGGTCGTCGAACAGCCCACGGCGGCCGCCGGGTCGGGCGCGTTCCACAGGTCGGCGAGCATGGCCACACAGCGCCGCTCCAACTCGGCGGTGCGTGGGTACTCGTCCTTGTCGATCATGTTCTTGTCCCGGCACTCGGTCATCAGCAACCCGGCCTGCGGCTCCATCCAGGTGGTGACGAAGGTGGCGAGGTTCAGCCGCGCGTTGCCGTCCAGCATCAGCTCGTCATGGACGAGTTGATACGCGGTCGTGGGCGGCAGCGGCCCGTCCGGGAGCCGGTGCTTGGGCGGGGCCTCGGTCATACCGCCGACGGGATTGGCCTCCCCGAAGAACGGGTTGACGGACATCGGGCGCTCGTCGCGCTTCTCGGGGCCTTGGTGCAGCGGCATGACATCTCTCCTAGCGGATCGGGGTTCCGTCGTCGTGAAGCTTCATCCGGTCGCCGGGCCCGGACCCGCGTGCCTCGGCGCTTTCCACACCACCAGGCCCACCGCGAGACCGGTGGCGGTGGGCATCACGATCATCAAGAGCGCGGATGGAGCACGGATGGAGCACGCATTGAGCTGCTCCTCGGGCTGAAGCCCGAGAACTCTGGCCTTCTCGGCGGGGCTCTGTGCCGCTGTGCGGTACGGGATTCGGGCGGGTGTCCGTGGCTTCCTGCTTTTCCGCGCTGTGCCAGGACCAGTCCTGGTCCCACCGGCGCTCCGCAGGCTGTCACCGCCAGTCCGGCGGCCGATTCGACGTTCTTCGCGGCAGTGTGGTCGCGATCGTGGACGATGCCGCAGTGCCGGCAGATCCGTTTCCGTACGTGCAGGGGTTCGGGCCCGTCCTTGACGCCACAGCCTGAGCACACCCCGGTGGCGCCCCACGCGCGGCGCGTCCGGCAGGGTCTCCCACAGGAGGTCCTGGAGCCGCTCGGCCACCAGACTGATGCCCAGCAGGACCCCCGCCACATCGACCACCGCGGAGGGCACGATCAACGGAAGCAGACGCGGCGCGGGGACCTGCGCCGGATCCGGTTCCGCCGGGGCTTCTGTGGTCACGCGCACACCCTAAGCGGGTGAAACCGACATAACACCCCAGGGGCCTGCTCCAGGACCCCAGGCGGCCCGCTCCTGGTCTCCGGTCCCCCGCTCCTGGTCCCCGGTCCCCGGTCCCCGGTCCCCGGTTCCTGGTCCCCGGTCCCCGGTCCCCGGTTCCTGGTCCCCGGTCCCCGGTCCCCGGTCCCCGGTCCCCGGTCCCCGGTCCCCGGGATTTTCGGACTTGCACCTCACGTCACGTGAGGACCCAGCCTGGGAGGCGTACGGACACCGGATGAAGGGAGCGGAAGTGAGTTATCCAGTGGGCCAGGTCGCCGGTTTCGCCGGAATCACGGTGCGCACGCTGCATCACTACGACGAGATCGGCCTGCTCGCACCGAGCGAGCGCAGCCACGCGGGCCACCGGCGTTACAGCGACGCCGACCTCGACCGCCTGCAGCAGATCCTGTTCTACCGGGAACTCGGCTTCCCCCTCGACGAGGTCGCCGCCCTGCTCGACGACCCGGCCGCGGACCCGCGCGCACATCTGCGCCGGCAGCACGAGCTGCTGACCGCCCGGATCGAGAAGCTGCAGAAGATGGCGGCGGCCGTGGAACACGCCATGGAGGCACGCACGATGGGCATCAACCTCACGCCCGAGGAGAAGTTCGAGGTCTTCGGGGACAAGGATCCGGAAAAGCACGCGGAAGAGGCCGAGCGGCGCTGGGGCGGCACGGAGGCCTACGCCGAGTCGCAGCGCCGCGCCGCCCGCTACACCAAGGACGACTGGCAGCGCATGCAGGCCGAAGTGGCCTCCTGGGGCGAGCGTTACGACGCCCTGATGGCGGCCGGTGAGCCGCCGGCCGGTGAGCGCGCCATGGACATGGCCGAGGAACACCGGCAGCACATCACCACGTGGTTCTACGCGTGCTCGTACGAGACCCACCAGGGGCTCGCCGGGATGTACGTCGCCGACGTGCGCTTCAAGGAGTTCTACGACTCCATGCGCCCGGGGCTCGCCGAACACCTGAGGGACGCGATCGGGGCGAACGCGGCCCGGCACTCCCAGGGAGCCTGACGGTAAGGGGCGTCGCCAATTGGCCACGCCCCTTACCGACGTGCACTTCTCCGCCCAGCCCTCTTCCTTCGGACCGGCCCCGTCCGCTACCGGGATTCATTCGCAGTGCATCGGGCTTCAGTCCGATGAAGAGATAGTGGGGAGGGACCAGAACTGATGGGAAAGTTGGACGCCGCACCTGCTGCGGTGAACGGACCTGACGACGGACCCGAACTTGACTGGCACGGCATCGACTGGGCCAGCGAGGAAGAGAACGTACGGCGACTTCGCCAACGGATCTTCCGCGCAGAACGTGAAAACGGCCGCCGGACTGGCGGTTACAGCCTGTGGAGCGCAGGTCAGACCAGGACTCCTCCTGGCACAGCGCAAGGAAACAGGAAGCCACGGATTCCCGCCCGAACCCCGTGCCGCGTAGCGGCACAGCAACGGACGAGAAGGCCAGAATCCTCGGGCTTCAGCCCGAGGAGCAAGTCAATCCTTCACCAGCACGACCGCTGTCCCGTACGCGCACACCTCCGTGCCCACCTCCGCCGCCTCCGTCACGTCGAAGCGGAACATCAGCACCCCGTTGGCGCCGCGCGCGCGTGCCTGTTCGATGAGCCGCTCCATGGCCTGGTTGCGGGTCTCCACGAGCGTCTTGGTGAGCCCCTTGAGCTCACCGCCGATCATCGATTTCAGGCCGGCGCCGATCTGGCTGCCCAGGTGCCGGGAGCGCACGGTGAGGCCGAAGACCTCGCCGATGACTTCCTGGACTCGGTAACCGGGTGCGTCGTTCGTCGTCACGACCAGAACGTCGGACTGGGGTCCCTGACCGCCGCCGTACTCTTCAATGCCCATGACGCCCAGCTTTGTACGGCTCACAGCTTTGTACCAGTCGGCTCACAGTGCATCCTGTAGGGGGCGGTGGAACCTGGGCGGGACGTATTGCGTTGATAGCTTTGGTCGGCCGCATCTGGACCGCCGTCCCTTCCTTCACCCCTCAGGAGCCCGGAACCGTGACGACGCTTGCCCTCGGACCAAGCTGGCTGGATCCGAACACGCTCCTGGACAACTTCGGTATCTGGGGCCTGCTGCTCATCGTCTTCGCCGAGTCCGGCCTGCTCATCGGCTTCTTCCTGCCGGGCGACTCGCTGCTGTTCACCGCCGGCCTGCTGATCACCGCGGGCACGCTGGACTTCCCGCTGTGGGCGGCGATCGCGCTGATCTGCCTCGCGGCGGTCCTCGGTGACCAGGCGGGCTATCTCTTCGGCAAGAAGGTCGGACCCTCGCTCTTCACCCGCCCGGACTCCCGCCTCTTCAAGCAGGAGAACGTGGCCAAGGCCCACGAGTTCTTCGAGAAGCACGGGCCCAAGTCCCTGGTCCTGGCCCGCTTCGTGCCCATCGTGCGCACGTTCACACCGATCATCGCCGGCGTCAGCGGCATGAAGTACCGCTCGTTCATCACGTACAACGTCATCGGTGGTGTCCTGTGGGGCGCCGGCGTGACGGCGCTCGGCGCCTGGCTCGGCAACATCGAGTTCGTGCACAAGAACATCGAGGCGATCCTGATCCTGATCGTCCTGATCTCGGTGATCCCGATCGTCATCGAGTACCTCCGGGCGCGCGGCAAGTCCAAGAAGGAGGCCGCCCAGGCCCCCGAGCCGGCTCCCACCGGACCGGCCGACGACGAGACCGCACAGCTCCGGGTACCCCCGCTCCAGCAGTACCAGAGCCAGAGCCAGGACCCGAACCAGGACCCGAATCAGCCTCCGCGCGGCGGCCGCCACGCCAAGCGGTAACGCCGACAGGACCGGAGCCCCGTACTACCAGGATTCCCGTACGACCGGGAACCCCGTACGACCGGGAACCCCGTACGACTAGAAGCCGCGCGTCCGCTTGGCCGCGCGGCGGCCCCCCGCGCTCCCGCCTGGCACCCGCAGGAACAGCCGGGAGATCTCGGACCCCAGGTTCACGCCGATGGCGATGGCCATCGCGAGGGCGGCGGCCTTGGTCAGGGACACGAGCCCCTTGTCGAGCTCGTTCTGGGCGATGGACAGCAGGCCGAAGTAGGTGGCCGAACCCGGCAGCAGGGGGCCGATCGCGGCCGTCGTGTACGGGAGCGCGGACGCGAACCGGTAACGGGACAGCAGCTGCCCGAACAGGCCGACCAGACCCGCCGCCACGGCCGTGGAGGCAACCGGTGAGATGCCGCCCGCGAAGTGCATCGCCCCGTACACCGACCAGGCCACGCCTCCGTTGAGGGTCACCGCGAGGACGGTGGACCGTTCCTGCTGGAGCAGGATCGCGAAGGTGAGCGACAGCAGCATGGACGCGGCGATCTGCAGCAGAGGCCGCTCGGAGATGCTCAGGGCCTGGTCCGGATTGAGTTCCGCGCCCAGTTTCACGCCGAAATAGAGCACAAGAAGTACGCCGACGACGATGCCCACAAAGAAGTACATGACTTCCAGCAGGCGCGCGGACGCCGTGATGTAGAAGCCCGTCAGACCGTCCTGGACGCCCGCGACGAGCGCCCGCCCGGGCAGCAGCGCGAACAGCCCACCGGTGATCACCGCGGACGCCTTCACGTCCATGTGCGCGAGCTGGATCGCGACACCGATCGCGGCGGGGGGCATCGCCGCCACCGTGAACTGGTAGAACTCCGGCAGCCCGCGCCCCGCGCACAGCCACGCGAGCCGGTCGCCCAGCATGGCGCCGAGCGCGGCGGCAACGAACACGAGGGCGTCACCGCCGACGAGTACCGAGGCCGCGCCGGCCAGCAGCCCGGTCGCCGAGGTCAGCACCCAGCCGGGATACGGGTGCCGGTTGCGCCGCATCTCGGCGAGCCGCCCGTACGCGTCCTCCAGGGAGATCGCGGTCTCCGGGTCGCTCAGGTCGTCCACGAGCCGGAAGACGGCCGCCAGGCGCGTGTAGTCGGTGCCCCGGCGGCGTACGGTCCGGGACGCCGTCACCGGATCCTCCACCAGGGACGGCTGGTAGGAGATGGACAACAGCGTGAAGGTGACCGTCGGCTCGCAGCGGTCCAGGCCGTAGCTGCGGCACACGGCGAACATCGCCGCCTCCACGTCCTCGGCGCCCTCACCGCCCGCGAGCAGCAGCTCGCCGATCCGCAGGGTCAGGTCGAGCACGCGCGGGACGGCGGGCCCCGACTCGTCCTCCTTGTGGACCGGTTCGGGCGCGGGCCGCTCGGTCACCGGCATGCGCAGCATCTCGCGCATCCGGTCCTGCCAGGGCACGTCCTTGGTCAGCTTGACCATGGGGATGCCCGTCGGAGGCGTGAACGCGGGCCAGGCGGTCTGCGCGCTGTACGAAGCGGGGGTACTGAACGCCGAACCCTCGGCGTCGGCCGCGGACGGTTGCGGTGCGCCCATCCCCTTCGGGAGTGCGAACTCCGACGTCGTCGACGACTCGCTCTCGACCTCCGGCGCCGTTCCGGCCGGTACGACGAAGGCACTGCGGGCCTCGTCCGACTGCGGTTTGCGGTCCTCCGCCTCCGTCACCAACAACTCCCGGCTCGCCTTTGCCCGTACCGCCTCAGTATGCGCACAGACACACAAGCAGGCCGCGCGCCCCCGACGGGACCGCGCGGCCTGCTGTAGTCATGACGCACGCACCGCAGCCATCAATTGAGCAACCACGATGGCGAGCAACCAGCTCCGCGAGAGCGGCGCCGGATTAGGCGCAAAGGGGGGCTCAGTGGCCGCCCTGCTCCTTGAGTCGCTTGTACGAGCGCTCGATCTCGGCCTCGGCCTCAGTGCGGCCCACCCAGTTGGCGCCCTCGACGGACTTGCCGGGCTCCAGGTCCTTGTAGACCTCGAAGAAGTGCTGGATCTCCAGGCGGTCGAACTCCGACACGTGGTGGATGTCGCGCAGGTGCTCCACCCGGGGGTCGTGCGCCGGGACGCACAGCAGCTTGTCGTCGCCGCCGGCCTCGTCCGTCATACGGAACATGCCGATCGTGCGGCACTGGATGAGGCAGCCCGGGAAGGTCGGCTCGTCCAGGATGACCAGCGCGTCCAGCGGGTCGCCGTCCTCGCCGAGGGTGTTCTCGACGAATCCGTAGTCGGCCGGGTAACTGGTCGAGGTGAAGAGTCGACGGTCCAAGCGGATCCGACCGGTCTCGTGGTCCACCTCGTACTTGTTCCGCGAACCCTTCGGAATCTCGATCGTGACGTCGAACTCCACCGGTGGCTCCTCCATGATCAGCACATAGTTCTGGTGGTTAAGTGTCCCTCACGCAGGTGTGTGATCGCGAAAGGGGCTGGTGGTCGTGCCAGAGGTGAGGGCTTGGCGGGCCGTGAGACCGCATGTGGTGCGGCTCGCGAGCTCGGTGAAACCGCACGTGGCGCGGATCACCCAAGCCGTGCGGCCGCGTTCCGTCAAGTTCACGACCCCGCGGCTCACCGTCGTCGCCGCCACCGTGGGCCTGGCGCTCGCGGCCGGGGCGGTGGCCGCGGCCGGTCCCTGGGACTCCTCCGGTCAGCGTACGGCGGAGCGCGACTGGGCGGCATCGCGGGAGGGCGAGGGTGGCACAGATCACGGCCCTGTGTCCGGTACGTCCGCGAAGGCGCCCCGCCCCGCGCCCAGTGCCGCCTCCGTACTGACCGGCCTCGGCGGCTCCACCGCCGCGGGTTCGGTGCCCGCACCTGCCGAGAAGGCACTCGCCGACGTCCTCGACCCGCTCCTGAAGGACCCTGCCCTGGGCGCGGACCGGACCGCCGTGGTCGTCGACGTGGCGACCGGCAAGCGGCTGTACGGCATGGGTGCGGGCGAGGCCCAGACCCCGGCCTCCACCACGAAGATCGCCACCGCTGTCGCCGCGCTCTCGGCGGCGGGCCCCGATCACCGCATCACCACGCGCGCGGTCCTGGAGCCCGACACCAAGGAGGTCGTCCTCGTCGGCGCCGGCGACCCGACCCTGACCGCCCGCGAGGACGCGAAGGGCTATGCGAGCCTGCGCACCCTGGCGGACGAGACGGCGACCGCCCTGAAGGCGCGTCGGCTGTCCCAGGTGACGCTCTCGTACGACACCTCGCTGTACTCCGGTGCCACCGTGCACCCCATCGGCGCCAACCCCAACCTCGCACCGGTCACCGCCCTGATGGTCGACGAGGGTCGCACCGACGACTCGGACAGCGGCACCGCCACGCGCAGCGAGGACCCGGCGGGGGACGCAGCCAGGGAGTTCGCGAAGCTGCTCCAGGCCAAGGGCATCAAGACGACATCGCCCGGTCTCTCGAAGGCGACGGGCCGTTCGCAGGCCCTCGCCTCGGTCTCCTCGCCGCCTCTTTCCGCCCTGGTCGAGCGGATGCTGACGAACAGCGACAACGACATCGCGGAGGCACTGGCCCGCCAGGTCGCCCTCGCGACGGGTCAGCGGGCCAGTTTCGAGGGTGGCGGGAGGGCGATCGGCCTGCAGCTGAAGAAGCTCGGATTCCCCCTGCCCGGCGTGGAGTTCGCCGATGGAAGCGGTCTGGACCGCGCCGACAAGCTGACGGCCGACCTGCTCACCGCGCTGCTGGCGAAGGCCGGCGACCCCGCCCACCCCGAACTCCGCCCCGTCCTCACCGGCCTCCCCATCGCCGGCTTCACCGGCACCCTCACCGACCGCTACGCCACCGACGCCTCCGCCACCGGCGTCGTACGCGCCAAGACCGGCACCCTGACAGGCGTCAACACCCTGGCAGGCACCGTGGTCGACACCGACGGCCGCCTCCTCGCCTTCGCCTTCCTGACCTCCGACGAGGCCCAGCCACCCCAGAAGGAAGCAGCCCAGGCGGCCCTGGACCGCACGGCTACGGCGTTGGCGGGGTGCGGCTGCAGGTAGTTGTCCTCCCTGCGGGCGGCGGCCCGCAGGGCTGCCGCTGCGGACCGCCGCCCGCAGTCGCTGCCGCTGGGGACCGCCGCCCGCAGTCGCTGCCGCTGGGGGGAGGGTGGGCACAGCCGACAGCGCCGGGCAACGAGAAGCCACGCCCCGGCCCCTGCCGACCCGGACGGCACCAAGCGCACCGCCCGCCCCAAGGCGGAGGGCGACCAGGACCTCGTACCTCTCACCGCAGCCGGACACGCTCACGTACGGTTGACGCATGACGAGCATCGGTGGTGCCGAGATGGTCGACTGGAATCTCGCGGTGGCAACCGCGACACGGCTCGTACGTCCGGGCCCCGAGGTGAGCCGCGACGAGGCCAGAGAGGTCGTCGCGGAGCTGCGGCGGCACGCGAAAGCCTCGGAGCTGCACGTCCGGGCCTTCACTCGGATGGGTACGGAGGACACCCACGACACCCCCATCCTCGTCGTGGACCGCCCCGGCTGGGTGCGGGCGAACGTCGCAGGGTTCCGGGAGGTGCTCAAGCCCCTGCTGGACAAGATGCAGGAGCGGCGGGGGAGCACCCCGGGTGGAGCTGTCCTCGGCGCCGTCGGTGGCAAGGTCACCGGCGTGGAGCTGGGCATGCTGCTGTCGTTCCTGTCGTCGAGGGTCCTGGGCCAGTACGAGACGTTCGCCCCGGCGACGCGTGAGCTGCCCGCGGGCAGCTCCTCCGATTCACCGAGTGGCGGCGGCAGGCTCCTCCTGGTCGCGCCGAACATCGTGCATGTGGAGCGCGAACTCGACGTACAGCCCCACGACTTCCGGCTCTGGGTCTGCCTGCACGAGGAGACGCACCGCACCCAGTTCACGGCCGTGCCCTGGCTGCAGGCCCACCTGGAGGGCGAAATCCAGTCGTTCCTGGGGGAGACCGAGGTCGACCCCATGACCGTCCTCGAACGTATCCGCGAAGCTGCCCAGTCGCTGGCGGGCGGACGGCCCGAGGGCGAGGAGGACGACGGCGGCCGCTCGCTCGTCGAGATCGTGCAGACGCCCGCCCAGCGGGAGATCCTCGGCCGGCTGACCGCCGTGATGTCGCTGCTGGAAGGCCATGCGGACTTCGTGATGGACGGCGTCGGTCCCGACGTCGTGCCGTCCGTCGCCGAGATCCGTGAGAAGTTCCAGCAACGTCGTGCCAAGGGGGCCTCCCGCCTGGACCTGGCCCTGCGCAAGCTGCTCGGTTTGGATGCCAAACTGAGGCAGTACAGGGACGGCGAGCGGTTCGTGCGGTCCGTCGTCGAGGAGGTCGGCATGGACGGGTTCAACCGTGTGTGGACTTCCCCGAACACACTCCCGACCAAGGCGGAGATCGCCAAACCGGCGGACTGGGTCGCGCGGGTGCATCGCAAGGCGGAGTCGTGAACCCTACGTGGGGGTCGTGAAGCGAATCCGGCCGACGGCAGGCAAACGCCCCTCCAATCACCCGTCCGAGGGACCGTGGGGCACGGGCAGGCGTGCAATGCTCGGGGAACGGCCCGGTTCTGTCACCATCTACACACTCTGAGTGACCGACACCGGGTTCACCACCCCCGAAAACTTCATGAAGGGAACCGGACATGGGTCCCCATCCTGCGGTCGCGGCGATACGCCTGGCGGTTCGCCGCGTACTCCACGACATCCTCACCGAGCACACGCCCGCCCCCGACACCAGGCGCACGCCCGCCTCCGAGGCCGCGCGCCCGTCCGCCGCCGAGCGCGTACCCGCTCCGGGTACCAGGCGCTCGCCCGCACCCGACACCCCGCCGGCACCCCCGCACCAGCCCACGCCGCTGGTGCTCGTCGCGTGCTCCGGCGGCGCCGACTCGATGGCGCTCGCCTCCGCCCTCGCCTTCGAAGCCCCCAAACTCGGCATCCGCGCCGGCGGCATCACCGTCGACCACGGTCTGCAACCCGGCTCCGACCTGCGCGCCGACGAGGTCGTCCTGCGCCTCACCGAGCTGGGACTGAACCCGGCCGAGTCCATCGCCGTCACCGTGGGCCGCGAAGGCGGGCCCGAGGCCGCCGCCCGCGACGCCCGGTACTCCGCCCTGGACGCAGCCGCCGAACGCCACGGCGCCACCGCGATCCTGCTCGGCCACACCCGCGACGACCAGGCCGAAACCGTCCTGCTCGGCCTCGCCCGCGGCTCCGGCATCCGCTCCCTGTCCGGAATGGCCGCTGTTTCCGGAGGCCCCGGGGCCGCCCGCCGCTACCGTCGCCCGTTCCTGTTCCTGGACCGGCAGACCGCCCGCAAGGCCTGCATGGTCCAGTCGCTGCCCGTCTGGGACGACCCGCACAACGCCGACCCGGCCTACACCCGCTCCCGGCTGCGCCACGAGGGCCTGCCCGCCCTGGAGAAGGCGCTCGGCAAGGGAGTCGTCGAGGCGCTCGCCCGTACCGCCCAGCTCTCCCGCGACGACGCCGACGCCCTCGACGCCTGGGCCAGCCAGGCAGAGGCCTCCGTACGGGACGCAGCGGGCCTCCTGGAGTGCGCCAAGCTCTACGCCCTGCCGCCCGCCGTACGCCGCCGCATCCTGCGCCGTGCCGCCATCGAGGCGGGCGCCCCGGCCGGTTCACTGTTCGCCCGGCACATCGAGGAAGTCGACCGGCTGATCACCGGCTGGCGCGGCCAGGGAGCCATCAATCTCCCGGGCAAGGTCGTCGCCCAGCGCCAGGGTGGCAGACTGGTGATTCGGCAAGGCTGAATCCGGACCCTCCACCGGGACCGCCCACGCGGTTCCCGGGGGCCCTCTCACGCGGGTCGCGAGCGGTTCGAGCGGCCGCCGAAAAGGTTCGGACGGACGACCGAAAGTGATGCGGGTGGACGCGAAAGACATGGGCACCGACCTCAAGTCGGTGCTCATCACCAAGGAAGAGATCGACGCCAAGCTGGTTGAGCTGGCCGCGAAGATCGACGCGGAGTACGCGGGCAAGGACCTGCTGATCGTCGGTGTCCTCAAGGGCGCCGTGATGGTCATGGCGGACCTGGCGCGTGCGCTGTCCACCCCCGTCACCATGGACTGGATGGCGGTGTCCTCGTACGGCGCGGGCACCCAGTCCTCCGGCGTGGTGCGGATCCTCAAGGACCTCGACACCGACATCAAGGGCAAGCACGTCCTCATCGTCGAGGACATCATCGACTCCGGGCTGACCCTGTCCTGGCTGATCTCCAACCTCGGCTCCCGCGAACCCGCCTCGCTCAAGGTGTGCACCCTGCTGCGCAAGCCGGACGCGGCCAAGGTCGCCATCGACGTGGAGTGGGTCGGCTTCGACATCCCGAACGAGTTCGTCATCGGCTACGGCCTCGACTACGCGGAGAAGTACCGCAACATCCCGTTCGTCGGTACGCTCGCGCCTCACGTGTACGGCGGCTAGCACAGCCGTGTAAGACAATCGGGAACCCCAGCGGGGTCCGCGCCGTTGGAGCATGCGTGGACGGGATTGCCAGCAGTCCCCTGCGGCTTCGGGTGGCAATGCTGGGGTACCGTCCGAAGAACAGTCTTTAAAAGTCTTTATCAATCTCACTATGGCAGGAGGGACGGAGCGTCACCGCTCCGTATGGATGGACGTGAAGCGATACTTCCGTGGGCCGGTCATGTGGATCGTGCTGGCCGTCCTTGCCGTGGTCGTGTTGATGCAGGTCGTCGGCTCGTCCGGCGGCTACAAGACAGTGGACACCGGCCAGGTCGTCCAGGCGATCAATGACAACAAGGTCGAGTCGGCCAAGATCACCACCGGCGACGAGCAGATCATCAAGGTCTCTCTCAAGGATGGCGAGAAGGTCGACGGCAGCTCCAAGATCCAGGCGAGCTACATCGGCAACCAGGGCGTGACCCTGGCCGACACACTCCAGAACAAGTACCAGAGCAAGCAGATCCCGGACGGCTACACCGTGGCGCCGTCCAAGCAGAACCCCTTCCTGGGCATCCTGCTCTCTCTGCTGCCCTTCGTCCTCATCGTCGTCGTCTTCCTGTTCCTGATGAACCAGATGCAGGGCGGCGGCTCCCGGGTCATGAACTTCGGGAAGTCCAAGGCGAAGCTCATCACCAAGGACACCCCGAAGACGACGTTCGCCGATGTGGCGGGCTCGGACGAGGCGGTCGAGGAGCTCCACGAGATCAAGGAGTTCCTCCAGGAACCCGCGAAGTTCCAGGCCGTCGGGGCGAAGATCCCCAAGGGCGTGCTCCTCTACGGGCCTCCTGGAACCGGTAAGACGCTGCTCGCACGCGCTGTCGCGGGCGAGGCCGGCGTCCCCTTCTACTCGATCTCGGGTTCCGACTTCGTCGAGATGTTCGTCGGTGTCGGTGCCTCCCGAGTCCGAGACCTGTTCGAGCAGGCCAAGGCGAACGCTCCGGCGATCGTCTTCGTCGACGAGATCGACGCGGTCGGCCGTCATCGCGGCGCCGGCCTCGGCGGCGGTCACGACGAGCGCGAGCAGACGCTCAACCAGCTGCTCGTCGAGATGGACGGCTTCGACGTGAAGGGCGGCGTCATCCTGATCGCCGCCACGAACCGCCCCGACATCCTCGACCCGGCCCTCCTACGCCCCGGCCGCTTCGACCGCCAGATCGCGGTCGACCGCCCGGACATGCAGGGCCGTCTGGAGATCCTCAAGGTTCACCAGAAGGGCAAGCCGGTCGCCCCCGGCGTCGACCTCAGTGCGGTCGCCCGGCGTACACCGGGCTTCACCGGCGCGGACCTGTCGAACGTGCTGAACGAAGCTGCGCTGCTCACCGCGCGCAACAACGGGAAGCTGATCGACAACGACATGCTGGACGAGGCGATCGACCGTGTGGTCGCGGGCCCGCAGAAGCGGACCCGGATCATGTCGGACAAGGAGAAGAAGATCACCGCGTACCACGAGGGCGGCCACGCCCTGGTCGCGGCGGCGTCTCCGAACTCCGACCCGGTCCACAAGATCACGATCCTGTCGCGTGGCCGTGCCCTCGGCTACACGATGGTCCTGCCGGACGAGGACAGGTACTCCACGACCCGCAACGAAATGCTCGACCAGCTGGCATACATGCTGGGCGGGCGCGCGGCCGAGGAGCTCGTCTTCCACGACCCGACCACGGGCGCTGCGAACGACATCGAGAAGGCCACGGCCACGGCCCGCGCGATGGTCACGCAGTACGGCATGACCGAGCGTCTTGGCGCGATCAAGTTCGGCGGCGACAACACCGAGCCCTTCCTGGGCCGGGAGATGTCGCACCCGCGTGACTACTCGGAAGAGGTCGCCGCGCTCGTCGACGAAGAGGTCAAGAAGCTCATCGAGAACGCGCACAACGAGGCCTGGGAAATCCTGGTCGAGAACCGCGACGTCCTCGACGCGCTGGTGCTCCAGCTGCTGGAGAAGGAGACGCTGAGCAAGGAGCAGATCGCCGAGGTCTTCACTCCCCTCGTGAAGCGTCCTGCCCGCCCCGCGTGGACCGGCTCCTCCCGGCGTACTCCGTCCACCCGCCCGCCGGTGCTCTCCCCCAAGGAGCTGTCACTGACGAACGGGTCGAACGGCGCGACGCCCGCCATCGCCAAGGCGACCGAGTCCGTCCCGGCGACGGAAGCAGTCCCGGAGGAGCGTCCCGAGAGCTGACGTCCACGGCTCCCGGTAGCCCCACCAGGCCCGGAATGAATGCCGCGCCCCCCAGGTTCTAGCCTGGGGGGCGCGGCATTTTGGTGTGCCCGTACGGTGGACGCGTCGACCCGCGCGCGTGAGAGGCACAGGAACGAGGACCCACATGACCGACCCCGTGACGCTGGACGGCGAGGGCGCGATCGGCGAGTTCGACGAGAAGCGAGCCGAGAACGCCATACGAGAGCTCCTCATCGCGGTCGGCGAGGACCCGGACCGCGAGGGCCTGCGGGAGACCCCGGGGCGGGTGGCCCGGGCGTACCGTGAGATATTCGCGGGCCTGTGGCAGCAGCCGGAGGACGTCCTGACGACGACGTTCGACCTGGGGCACGACGAGATGGTCCTGGTGAAGGACATCGAGGTGTTCAGCACCTGTGAACACCACCTGGTCCCCTTCCGGGGTGTTGCGCACGTCGGCTACATTCCGGCCACCAGCGGCAAGATCACAGGGCTGTCCAAGCTGGCGCGGCTGGTGGACGTCTACGCCCGGCGCCCGCAGGTGCAGGAGCGGCTGACGACGCAGATCGCCGAATCCCTGATGGAGATCCTGGAACCGCGCGGCGTGATCGTGGTCGTCGAGTGCGAGCACATGTGCATGTCGATGCGCGGTATCCGCAAGCCCGGCGCGAAGACGATCACGTCGGCGGTGCGGGGGCAGCTGCGGGATGCAGCTACGCGCAATGAGGCGATGAGCCTCATCATGGCGCGCTAGGTCCCGTCGGCCCGGCGCCCCGCCGGAGGCCGGGTGCGTTGCCCGCGGGTGCGCCGCCTGCCGGTGTTTCGCCTGCGGGTTCGTCGTGGCTGGTCGCGCAGTTCCTCGCGCCCCTACGAGGCGCCGGCTCGGGTCACATCGCCGGAGCCGTGCCGCCGTTCTCGTCGTCGTCCTCCGGGAGCTTGCAGACGCGCTCGAGGAAGAAGGCGGCCGCTATGACGCCGATGCCGGCGAGGACCGAGAAGCCGGCGTAGATGGCCTGGTCGCGGCGGGCGGGGATGTCCAGGGATTCGAGCAGGAACACGCCCGTGCCGCCGTACATGCCGGCGACCAGGGCGGCGACCAGGGCGCTGGCCTGACCGAAGACGACGGCGCGGGCCGCCATCAGGGGGTCGACTCCCTTGGCGCCGGGGCGCCGCTCGCGCTGGGCCTTGAGGCGGCCGCGCAGCGAGAGCGCCGTGGCCAGCAGGACGACCGCGATCAGGGCCAGGACGATGGGGGCGGCCAGCGGGACCGAGGGGAGCGTGCCCACCGAGTTCCACAGGCGGGCACCCGCCCAGGACAGGGCTCCGGCGATGACGAACACCGCGGCCAGCGTCCTGATGCGCAGCTCTTTCACTCAGTTCCCCTCGCGATTACATGTCCCGGTTGCCACAGGTGTCGGCCGGGGGGCCGGGGGTCGTCCCCCGGGAGGACGCAGCCACTGTGCCCCTTCGGTCAACCGCCTGATGGTCGTCTTGACCTTAACGACTACTCGGGCAGCTGGAGTTCCAGATCCGCGCGGGGCGCGACTCCGTCCCGGGTGACCGTCGCGAGGAGCTGGGCCACCGGGCCGCGGCCGGGGAGCTGTGCCTCGGGTTCCACGTCGTGCCAGGGGGCGAGGACGAAGGCCCGCTCGTGGGCGCGCGGGTGAGGGAGGGTCAGGACCGGGTCGTCGGAGACCACATCGGCGTACGCCACGATGTCCACGTCGATGGTGCGGGGGCCCCAGTGGTCCGCGCGCACCCGGTGGAAGGCCTCCTCGACCGCGTGGGCCCGCTCCAGGAGGGACGAGGGGGGCAGGGTCGTCCTGAGGACCACCACCGCGTTGAAGTACGTCGGCTGGCTGTCCGGGGCGACGCCCCAGGGCTCGGTCTCATAGACGGGGGAGACCGCTTTGACGCGGACGCCGGGGGTGTCCTCCAGGGCGTCGATGGCGCCCTGGAGGGTCTCCAGACGGTTGCCCAGGTTCGAACCGAGGGAGATCACCGCTCGCCTCGGATTCTGCAGGGTCGTGTCGGCGGCGTCCACCTGCTGCGTCACGGAGGCGGGCACCGGCTGTACGGTCGGGTCGCTCTGACCCTCGGTGAAGAAGGCGGTCATACTCGGCTCCGGATGATGGTGACGGTCACGTCGTCGAAGGGCACCGTGATCGGCGCGTCCGGTTTGTGGACGCAGACCTCGACCTCCTGGACCCCGTCGTGCTTCAGGCACGTCTGGGCGATGCGCTCGGCCAGCGTCTCGATGAGATCGACGGGCTCGCCCGCGACGACGGCCACGACCTCCTCCGCCACGATGCCGTAGTGCACGGTCTTCGCCAGATCGTCGTCGGCCGCGGCCGCTCGGGTGTCCAGGCCCAGCGTCAGGTCCACGATGAAGGTCTGGCCCTCTTCTCGCTCCCTGGCGAAGACGCCATGGTGCCCACGGGCCTTGAGGCCGCGCAGCGCGACACGATCCACGCGAATCACTCCTGCAATCGTCGGTAGGGGCAGATATGTACCGAGTGCGGTCGGTACACCGGCCTCAAACGAATCTACCTGCGGACACTGACAGTCCTCGTCCGTGGGGCCGCCCGCCCGGTCGGCGGTCATGAGGCTTCATCGGGTGTTTCCCTTGGGGAACACGGCGGCTCACGGGTTGATAGCCGCCCCTACCCAGGGGTACGTGATTCCAACCACGCCTTGGTGCTCGCGGACCGCCCACCCACTCGGCCGGACCGCCCACCCACTCGACCGGGTGTCCTCGTCTCGACCGGGGCGTCCTCGCCTCAGCCGGGAGTGTCCTCGTCCTCCTCGCTCGACTCGGCGAGGACGGGGGAGGCGTGGTGCGACCAGAGCTTCCAGCCGTAGGCCGTGCGACGGAACACGTTCGTGGCGACGACCAGCTGGCCGACGAGCGGGCCGAGCTCGTCGCTGTCGTCGGGGGCGGGGCCGCCGCTGAGGATGTTCTCGGTGCAGGTGACCAGCGCCGTGTCGCCGACGACGGAGACGTGCACGTCGGTGAGGAAGAACTGGATGTACTCGGTGTTCGCCATGATCAGCGCGTACGAGCGCAGTACCTCGCCGCGGCCGTTGAGGACGGGCCAGCCGGGGTGGACGCAGGAGACTCCCGGGCCTCCCTCGTCCTCGGGGCCGCCCTCGACGACCTCGTCGGCCGTGTCCAGCGGGGCCAGCCAGAGAGACGACAGCTCTTCGAAGTCGCCCCGCTCCAGGGCCTCGTAGAAGGCGGTGTTGGCGAGTTCGACCTGCTCGACGTCGGTGCGGGGGGCGCTCACCGGGCTCCTTCTACGGCCCTCGCGACGCGTACGGCGTCGGCGGTGGCGCGGACCTCGTGGACACGGACGGCCCACGCGCCCTGGTAGGCGGCGAGGGCGGAGACGGCGGCGGTGGCGGCGTCGCGTTCGCGCGCGGGCGGCGGGGCGCCTTCCGGGCCCGCCAGTACGCGGCCCAGGAACCGCTTGCGGGACGCGGCGACCAGCAAGGGGTGGCCGAGTTCGCCCAGGCGGTCGAGGTGGGCCAGGAGCAGCAGGTCGTGCTCGGAGTCCTTGGAGAAGCCGAGGCCCGGGTCGACGACGATCCTGTCGGGGGCGATGCCGCCGGCCAGCACGGCCTCCACGCGTGCGTGCAGCTCGTCGACGACTTCGGTGACGACGTCCTCGTACACCCCCTTCACGTTTCCGCCGTGCAGGAAACCGCGCCAGTGCATGACCACGAAGGGGGCGCCCGCCGCCGCGACGACCGGGATCATCGCGGGGTCGGCGAGGCCGCCGCTGACGTCGTTGACGAGGACGGCGCCCGCGGTGAGCGACTGCTCGGCGACGCTGGCGCGCATGGTGTCCACGGAGACGGTGACGCCCTCGGAGGCGAGTTCCCGGACGACGGGGATGACCCGCTTGAGCTCTTCGGCCTCGTCGACGCGGGTAGCGCCGGGGCGGGTGGACTCGCCGCCGACGTCCACGAGGTCGGCGCCCTCGGTGACCAGGCCGAGGCCGTGTTTGACGGCGGCCGTCGTGTCGAACCAGCGGCCCCCGTCGGAGAAGGAATCGGGAGTCACGTTCACGACTCCCATGACCGCGCAGCGGTCCCACGTCGGCAGTCCCGCGACTTGGCCGCGCCCGCGCTCAATGCTCATACGTCCAGCCTAGGCCTCTGGCAGGGGGCGGTTTCGCCCCTGTGGACAAGGGCTGCTTCCCGTCGGCGGGTGCGGGTCGCCGCGGGCAGGGGTCTTTTGGCCGCTTCACGGCCTGTCTCTCCCCCGCCTGCCCGGGGCATGGGGCCGCCGGGTCTACGCCGCCCGGACCCGCTCGGCCACCGCGTGCGCGCAGGGACGCGCGGCCGCCCTCCGGCGGCGCAGCAGGCGTGGCAGGGCGAGGCTGACGAAGCCCTCCGCCTGCAGGGCGGCGAGGCCGATGCGGGGGAGGTCGCGGGAGGAGCCGTAGACGACGAAGCGGGGCTCCCAGCGTGGGCGGAACTTGGCGTTGAACTTGTACAGGGACTCGATCTGGAACCAGCGGGAGAGGAAGACCAACAGGCTCCGCCAGACGCGCAGCACGGGGCCCGCGCCGATCTTCTCGCCGCGCGCGAGCGCCGAGCGGAACATCGCGAAGTTCAGCGAGACGCGCTTGATTCCGAGGCCGGGGGCGGCCTCAAGCGCGGCCACGATGAGGAGTTCGTTCATGCCGGGGTCGGCGGAGCGGTCGCGGCGCATGAGGTCCAGTGACACGCCGTCGGTGCCCCATGGGACGAAGTGGAGGACGGCCTTCAGGTCGCCGTACGGGCCAAGGTCGCCGTACGGGTCAAGGTCGCCGTACGTCCCATGGTGGGCGTACGCGCCAGGATCGGCGTACGAGCCGGGCTCCGCGCCGGTATCCGGCTTCTCGGGCCGGTCGGTCTTGTGGGCGGTGGCGATCAGGCAGTCCCCGTCGGCCGGGTCGCCGACGCGGCCGAGTGCCATGGAGAAGCCGCGTTCGGTGTCCGTGCCGCGCCAGTCCTCCGCGGCGCGCCGGATCCGCTCCAGCTCACCCTCGCTCAGGTCGCGGACGCGCCGTACCCGGGTCTCGTAGCCGGCTCGCTCGATGCGTTTCACCATCTGGCGCACGTTCCGCATCGCGCGCCCGGCCAGGGAGAAATCCGTGACATCCACCACCGCCTCGTCTCCCAGTTCGAGGGCGTCGAGACCCGTCTCGCGGGTCCACACCTCGCCGCCGGTCTCGGAGCAGCCCATGACGGCGGGCGTCCAGGAGTGCGCCTTGGCCTCGTCCATGAACCGCTCGATGGCGCCGGGCCAGGCCTCCACGTCGCCGACCGGGTCGCCGCTGGCCAGCATCACTCCCGACACGACGCGGTACGTCACCGCCGCTTTGCCGCTCGGCGAGAAGACGACCGCCTTGTCCCGGCGGAGCGCGAAGTGGCCGAGCGAGTCGCGGCCGCCGTGCTTCTCCAGGAGGGCGCGCAGGTGCGTCTCGTCGTCCTGGGTGAGGCGGGCGGCCGGGTGTTCGGGGCGCAAGGCGAGGTAGATCGTGGTGATCGCGGTCAGCAGGCCGAGCGCGCCGAGCGAGACGGCGACCGTCCAGGAGGTGGGGCCCGTGTAGTCGAGGGGCCCTTGGAAGCCGAACAGGCCGTACAGCACGTGGGTGATGCGGTCGGCCAGGCTCGGGTCGCCGATCATCCGGTTCGCGTGGACGCTGACGATGACCAGTCCGAGCAGCAGCGAACCGGCGCCCATGAGAACGAAGTTGGCGAGCGCGCGCCAGCGGCTGCGTGGATCCGGCAGGGCGGCGAACTCGTCACGGTGGCGCAGCAGTGGCGCGAGCAGGGCCAGCGAGATGGCGACGCCGATGAGCGAGTGCCGGTACGCGAACTGCGCGACCGCGCCTGCCGGGAGCAGGATGACGGCGGCCCGCCAGGCTCGGCGCTTGCGGCGGCGCAGTCCGTGGGCGAGCAGCAGCAGGAGTACGCCGGTGCTGAGCGACAGCGCGGCGGCGAACGGCCCGAGCGCACCCGGCAGTACCTCGGCGGCGCTGTGCATACGGCTGTTCCTGAAGCGCGGGAAGACCCCGGCGGCGATGTCCAGGAGCCCCACGAGCGTGCAGGCCCTGGCGATCAGGGCGGGCACCGCGTCGGGACGCGGACCACGGACCAGCGAGTCACGGACCATGCGCCGCGCGTGCCCCGTTCGGTCCGGAACCCCGACCGACATTTCACCCTCTACCCTGACAGACATCGCACCCTGTGGTTCTGCGAGAGACCTTGGCTTCCGGGGCCATTCCGGCATCCGGCGACATTACGCCCTCTAGGACGGTGTCTTGGGGGTGCAGGTTCACTCCCTACAGGAAAGCCGGTTCAAAGGTCGGGGAAAGTGCCGGGCAAGCGCTCGCGAAGGTGCGGGGGCGGGCCCGGGACGGAAAGCGCGGGCAGAACAGCTCATGGGTCTCACGAGTGACAACGTGCTGGTGTCGGCGGTCGTACTCGCCGTACTGCTGTTCGTCGGCACGGTGTGGCTGTGGCCGCGGCTGGCGCGCCCAACTGGCGGGCCGTCAGCGGCCGGATCGGCCTGTTGCTGACCAACCCAGGTGGTGGTCTTCGCCTCGGTCGGCCTCGGCGCGAACCAGGCGTTCGGCTTCTACGGCGGCTGGGCCGACCTCTTCGGCAGGGAGAACGGCGGGGGTGTGGTCGTCGACCACGACGGCGCGGGCGGTGGTCCCCTCCAGGTGGTCCCCTCCAGGTGGTCGACACCCAGGAGGTGAACGTGGCGGGCGGTTCCCGGCCACCGGTCGGCGGCCAGATCCAGAAGATCGACATTGTGGGCCGTACGACACACATCGCCACTCCGGCGTACGTCTATCTGCCCCGGAGTACTTCCAGGCGCGGTATCGCACCCGCACCTTCCCGGCCGCCACGGTCCTCACCGGATACCCGGGCACCGCCGAGGGGCTCATCAAGGCTCTGCATTATCCGCGGACGGCCCATGAGTTGGCCAGGGACGGCGCAATGCAGCCGATGATCCTTGTCATGCTGCGGCCGACCGTCGCGCCCCCGCGCGATACCGAGTGCGTGGACATCCCGGGTGGCCCGCAGGCCGAGTCGTTCTTCGCCAGGGATCTCCCCGACGCCGTATCGGCCCACTACAGGGTGGGTGAAAAACCGGGCAGCTGGGGTGTCATCGGCGACTCCACGGGCGGCTATTGCGCGCTGAAACTCGCCATCCACCACCCCGAGGTGTACGCAGCGGGGGCGGGCCTGTCGGCGTACTACAAGGCGCCCGTCGACGCCACGACGGGCGACCTCTTCCACGGGAACGAGGAGCTGCGGAACAGCGCCGACCTGCGGTGGTGCCTGTTGCACAGGCCCGCGCCCGACACCTCACTGCTCGTCACCAGCAGCAAGGTGGGCGAGGCCGACCACCAGGACACGCTGGAGTTCATCGAGCTGGTGAGGTCGAAGAGGCCCACCCGGATCTCGTCGATCATCCTCGACAGCGGCGGTCACCACTTCAACACCTGGCGGCGGGAAATCCCGGGGACCCTGGAGTGGATGAGCGGGCGGCTGAGCGACCGCTGAGCCACCGGCCGTTCAAATCGATCTCCGGGCGAATGCGCGGCGAGGTTCACGGATAGGGCGGCCGCCTTCGGGGGATACGGCGCCTTCGGGATGTGCCCCCTTTGGGGATACACGGTGACGTTCACGGAATTTCGCATCGTGGAGAAAACCGTGGAGAAATGGGGCGAAGGGCTTGATCAAGTAAGGGGGCACGTGTCCACAGGGGCTGCCGAGTCGCGTGAAGGCTACGAGCTGGTTGTGTTTTTACCGGGCGGGGCACCAAGATTCGCCTACTCGCGGTAAGTTTCTGGCCATGCCACGTGGACGTCACCGTCATTCCCCGCCTCTGCACAGGCTGCTGCCTCCGTCGGCGATCGCGGCCGTCTCGCTCGTCTGCGCCGTGGGGCCCTGGCTGTTCACGGAGCCGATGGTGCTCCGCGGGCTGGCCGGGGGTGCCGCGCTGACGGCGGTCCTCGGTGCGGTCGTCATGCGCCGCTGGGACTGGTCCGCGGGCAAACAGGTCGCTGACCTCGAGCGCGCGCGAGTGAGCGACGAGTGGCGTTTCGAGGAGCGCGTCGCCGAACTGGAGACGGACCTCGACGAGTCGCGCGAGCTGCGCGTCAAGCTGGAGCACAAACTGCGTGCGAAGCGGACCGAGTTGGCGGGCCTGCGCAACGAACACGCGGCGCTGCTCAGGCGGTACGCCACGGCGGAGACGGAGCGGGCCACCGCCCTGGAAGGGCGCCGACTGCTCGAGATAGAGACGATAGAGACGCCGGATCCGGAGCAGGATCCCGCGCTGACGGCTTCAGGGGAGCCGGGGGAGTTCAAGACGGCTGAGGCGACCGAGACGACCGAGACGCTTGAGGCTTCCGATGCGGCTGAGGGTTCTGAGGCGGTTTCCGCCGGGCCGGACGCCGACGGGGCCGACGGGGACTTCGGGGCAGTTGACGCCGGTGAGGCAGCCGAGGGCCAGGGAGTTGAGGCGCAGGGCGAGACCGATGCGCCGAAGTCCCCCGAGGTCTTCTCCCCGAGCGGCTCGTCGCTCTTCCTACGGGCCAACGCGGCGCTGAACCGGATCGCGAACGGCGAGACGGAGACGGCCCCGGGCACGGCCCTCGAGACGGCCCCGGACACAGCCCTCGAGACGACCCTGGAAACGGACTCCGAGACGGACCCGGAAACGGACCCGACGGCGGAGAACGCCCCGGATCCGGACGGATCGGCGCCGAGCGAGTCGGCGCACGAGGGTTCGACGGGGGCCGAGGCGGAGCCGGAGACCGAGGCGGAGCCGGAGACCGGGGCCGAGGCCGAGGCCGGGGCCGAGGCCGACGCGGTCACCGTGGCGAGTGCGTCGGAAGGCGCCGCTGCGGAGGAGGGTGAGGCGGCGGGAAAGCCCGAGGCGGTCGGCGGACATGAGCCCGCGGCCGCCGAGGCGAAGCCCGCCCCGACATCGCCCGCGCAAGAGGCCCCTTCTTCCGCGTCGCCCCAGAGCACGGGCCCCGCGGACCACACGCACCCGTCCACACGCCCGGACCGGCCGACGCCGCCGGACCGCCCGACGCCCTCGAGGCCGGTGAAGCCCATCAAGCCGGTGCGGCCCGCTCCGTCCGCCGGGCACTTCACCGTGCCGACCGCGGTGGCCGTCGCACCGGCCGCGCCCGTACGGCGTCCGTCCGTCGAGGGTGGCTTCGACTTCTTCGGTACGCAGCAGGAGTCGTCCCCGGAGACGCTGCAGGCCGTGCAGAACGAGGACCTCGCGGACGTGGTCGGCGAGGAGGCGCTCGCCCTGCACAAGGCGGAGGCCGAGGCCGGTTTCAAGCCTGCGGACGAGGAGTCCCGTGGCGTCGGCCAGGTCATCGACCTGACCGTCCATGACGAGACCGAGCGGATCGACATGGGCGAGCTGCGGAGCGCGGTTTCCTGACCCGGCGGTCGTCCTACGACGTGAGGGTGGGGGGGGGGACCCCGCCACCCCCCCCCCACACGTCGGAGAAACCCACACCCCCAAC
>NZ_JBHXMF010000059.1:0-56860 GCF_042721055.1 Streptomyces sp. NPDC058470 | reverse complement strand
GAACGATGTGTTCCGGCCACCCCGGCGGCACGTTTCTGCTCAAGTGCCGACTGGGATCAGCCCTCGTCGTGGGAGACCGCGCGGCGCGCATCCGCGTCCAGGACGCCCCAGCTGATGAGCTGCTCGGTGAGGACCGAGGGCGACTGGTCGTAGATGACGGCGAGCGTGCGCAGGTCGTCCTGGCGGATCGACAGCACCTTGCCGTTGTAGTCACCGCGCTGCGACTGGATCGTCGCCGCGTAGCGCTGCAGGGGGCCCGCCTTCTCGGCCGGCACGTGGGCCAGGCGCTCAAGGTCCAGGACCAGCTTCGGCGGCGGCTCGGCGGCCCCGCCCGGAGTGGTGCCCGGCAGCAGCTCCTGCACCGGAACCCCGTAGAAGTCCGCGAGCTCGGCAAGACGCTGCACGGTGACGGCGCGGTCTCCGCGCTCGTACGAACCGACCACGACCGCCTTCCAGCGTCCCTGGGACTTCTCCTCGACGCCGTGGAGGGAAAGGCCCTGCTGGGTGCGGATGGCCCGGAGCTTGGCCCCGAGCTGTTTGGCGTATTCGCTGGACATATAGCTCCCCGGACGCTGTATCAACGTGCGGCTCGGCCGCGCGGCTTGTGACTCTGGTGACTCACTGTGAGGTTACGCAGCGTTACTCTCCCCCGTCAAGCCGAATGGTCCGGACCGACCCTTCCGTGGGTGTCACCGGCCATGGCTTGAAGGGGGGTGATCAGGCGCGTTGCCGGGCTGGTAGCGTGGATGGCGCAATTCCGACGTCCTTTAATGATCCGTCCCGTGAGGCGGAGAAGGAGGTCCGTTTCCTATGGACACCGAGCATGACAAGCAGCAGTACGAGGCCGATGCGCGGCCCGTTCTCGAAGGCCCCGACATCGCGCGGGTGCTGACCCGCATCGCCCACGAGATCGTCGAGCGCGCCAAGGGCGCCGACGACGTGGTGCTTCTCGGCATCCCGACCCGGGGCGTCTTCCTCGCCCGGCGGCTCGCCGTGAAGCTGGCGGAGATCACCGGCCGCAAGATCCCGGTCGGCTCCCTCGACATCACCATGTACCGCGACGACCTGCGCATGCATCCACCGCGCGCGCTGGCCCGCACCGAGATCCCCGCCGACGGCATCGACGGCCGCCTGGTCGTCCTCGTCGACGACGTGCTCTTCTCCGGCCGCACGATCCGCGCGGCGCTCGACGCCCTGAACGACATCGGCCGCCCGCGCGCCGTACAGCTCGCGGTTCTCGTCGACCGCGGTCACCGTGAACTGCCCATCCGCGCCGACTACGTCGGCAAGAACCTCCCCACGTCGTTGCGGGAGACGGTCAAGGTCCAGCTCGCCGAGGAGGACGGTCGCGACACCGTGCTGCTCGGTGCGAAGCGGACCTCCACGGGCGGCGAGCAGTAGCCACGCGCAGGCGTACGTCCCTTTCGTACGCCCTCGCACAGCCGCGCGCCCGAAATCTCCCGCGAACTGAACTTCCTTACGGAGCCTGAAAGATGCAGCGTCATCTCATCTCGGCCGCCGACCTCACCCGCGACGACGCCGTCCTGATCCTCGACACCGCCGAGGAGATGGCCCGGGTCGCCGACCGGCCGATCAAGAAGTTGCCGACCCTGCGCGGCCGCACCGTCGTCAACCTCTTCTTCGAGGACTCGACCCGTACCCGGATCTCCTTCGAAGCCGCCGAGAAGCGTCTCTCCGCGGACGTCATCAACTTCACGGCCAAGGGGTCGAGCGTCTCCAAGGGCGAGTCCCTCAAGGACACCGCCCAGACACTCGAAGCCATGGGCGTCGACGCCGTCGTCATCCGGCACGGCGCCTCCGGAGCCCCCTACCGGCTCGCGACGTCCGGCTGGATCGACGCAGTCGTCATCAACGCCGGTGACGGCACCCACCAGCACCCCACCCAGGCCCTGCTCGACGCCTTCACCATGCGCCGCCGACTCGTCGGCCGGGACGCAGGGATAGGGCAGGACCTGGCCGGCAAGCGGATCACGCTCGTCGGCGACATCCTGCACAGCCGCGTCGCCCGCTCCAACGTCGACCTGCTGCACACCCTCGGCGCCGAGGTCACCCTCGTCGCCCCGCCCACGCTGGTGCCGGTCGGCGTCGAGGCATGGCCCTGCGAGGTCTCGTACGACCTGGACAGCACGCTCTCCAAGTCCGATGCCGTGATGCTGCTGCGTGTGCAGCGCGAGCGGATGAACGCGGCGTTCTTCCCGACCGAGCGCGAGTACTCGCGGCGCTACGGCCTGGACGGCGACCGCATGGCGCGGATGCCGGAGCACGCCATCGTGATGCACCCCGGCCCCATGGTCCGCGGCATGGAGATCACCGCCGAGGTCGCCGACTCGGACCGCTGCACCGTCGTCGAGCAGGTCACCAACGGCGTCTCGATCCGAATGGCCGTCCTGTACCTGCTCCTTGGCGGCAACGAGCCCGCCGTCACCCACACCCGTACCGAGGAGAAGTAAGCACATGAGCAAGATCCTTATCCGCGGTGCGCGGGTGCTCGGCGGCGAGCCGCAGGACGTACTCGTCGACGGCCCGGTCATCGAGGCGGTCGGCACCGGGCTCTTTGACGAGGGCGCGGAGGTGTTCGAGGCCGAGGGCAAGGTGCTGCTGCCGGGGCTCGTCGATCTGCACACCCATCTGCGTGAGCCGGGCCGCGAGGACTCCGAGACCGTGCTGACCGGCACGCGGGCGGCGGCGAGCGGTGGCTACACCGCCGTGTTCGCCATGGCCAACACCTTCCCGGTAGCCGACACCGCCGGTGTCGTCGAGCAGGTCTACCGGCTCGGCCAGGAGCACGGCTACTGCGACGTACAGCCCATCGGCGCCGTCACCGTCGGCCTGGAGGGCAAGAAGCTCGCCGAACTGGGCGCCATGCACGAGTCCGCCGCCGGGGTCACGGTCTTCTCGGACGACGGCAAGTGCGTGGACGACGCGGTGATCATGCGCCGGGCGCTGGAGTACGTGAAGGCGTTCGGCGGGGTCGTCGCGCAGCACGCGCAGGAGCCGCGGCTGACCGAGGGCGCCCAGATGAACGAGGGCGTCGTCTCCGCCGAACTCGGGCTCGGCGGCTGGCCGGCGGTGGCCGAGGAGTCGATCATCGCCCGGGACGTCCTGCTCGCCGAGCACGTCGGCTCCCGCGTCCACATCTGCCACCTGTCGACCGCCGGATCCGTCGAGATCGTCCGCTGGGCCAAGTCCCGCGGCATCGACGTCACCGCCGAGGTCACCCCGCACCACCTGCTCCTCACCGACGAACTGGCACGCACGTACAACCCGGTCTACAAGGTCAACCCCCCGCTGCGCACCGAGCGTGACGTGCTGGCCCTGCGTCAGGCGCTCGCCGACGGCACGATCGACATCGTCGCCACCGACCACGCCCCGCACCCGCACGAGGACAAGGACTGCGAGTGGGCCGCGGCCGCCATGGGCATGGTGGGGCTCGAAACCGCGCTGTCCGTCGTCCAGCAGACGATGGTCGAGACCGGACTGCTCGACTGGGCCGGTGTCGCGGACCGGATGTCCGCCAAGCCCGCCGAGATCGGCCGGGCCACCGGTCACGGCCGTCCCGTCTCGGCAGGTGAGCCCGCCAACCTCACGCTGGTCGACACGGAATACCGTGGGACCGTGGACCCCGCGGGCTTCGCCTCGCGCAGCCGCAACACCCCGTACGAGGGCCGTGAGCTGCCGGGCCGTGTCACGCACACCTGGCTCCGGGGCAAGGCCACCCTCGTGGACGGGAAGCTCGCGTGACACCTCAGCTGATGATCGCCGCCGAACAGAAGTCGGCGGAAGTGACCGACTGGGCCGCCCGCGTCGGCTGGCTCGTCGGTCTCGCCCTCTTCGTCGCGCTCCTCTACTGGCTGATGCGCGAGGGCTGGAAGTGGCGCGGCACCCTCCAGGGCGACCTGCCCGAGCTGCCCACCGCGCCGTCGGACCTCGGTCCGGTGAGACTTGAACTGACCGGTCGCTACCACGGCTCCACCACCGCCGGGCAGTGGCTGGACCGCATCGTCGCGCACGGCCTGGGCACCCGCAGCAGGGTCGAGCTCACGCTGACGGACGCGGGCCTTGACGTCGTACGCCCGGGAGCGGCCGACTTCTTCGTCCCGGCCGCGCAGCTCCGCGAGGCCAGGCTCGACAAGGGCATCGCGGGCAAGGTCCTCACCGAGGGCGGCCTGCTCGTCGTCACCTGGGCGCACGGCGACCGGCTGATCGACTCGGGGTTCCGCTCCGACCGCGCGGCCGAGCACAACGAATGGGTCGACCCCCTGAACGACATGATCGACAAGAGCCACAAGGGCGACATGAGCAACGACACGGAAGGCGCACGATGACGACCTCCACCAAGGGAACCGTGAAGATTCCCGCCGTACTCGTCCTGGAGGACGGCCGGGTCTTCCGCGGCCGTGCCTACGGGGCCGTGGGGGAGACCTTCGGCGAAGCGGTGTTCTCCACCGGCATGACCGGCTACCAGGAGACCCTCACCGACCCGTCGTACCACCGCCAGGTCGTCGTGATGACCTCCCCGCACGTCGGCAACACCGGCGTGAACGACGAGGACCCCGAGTCGAAGCGGATCTGGGTCGCCGGTTATGTCGTACGGGATCCCGCGCGCGTGTCCTCCAACTGGCGCTCCCGGCGCTCGCTGGACGAGGAACTGCGCGACCAGGGTGTCGTCGGCATCAGCGGCATCGACACCCGTGCCCTGACCCGCCACCTGCGTGAGCGCGGCGCCATGCGCGTCGGCATCTTCTCCGGCAACGCGCTGCCTGACGAGGGCACCATGCTCGCCGAGGTCCGGCAGGCGCCCGAGATGAAGGGCGCGAACCTTGCCGCCGAGGTCGCGACCAAGGAAACGTACGTAGTCCCCGCGATCGGCGACAAGAAGTTCACCGTCGCCGCCGTCGACCTGGGCATCAAGGGCATGACCCCGCGCCGGATGGCCGAGCGCGGCATCGAGGTGCATGTGCTGCCCGCGACGGCCACGGCCGAGGACGTGTTCGCGGTGAACCCCGACGGGGTGTTCTTCTCGAACGGTCCCGGCGACCCGGCGACCGCCGACGGCCCGGTCGCCGTCATGCAGGAAGTGCTGGCGCGCAGGACGCCGCTCTTCGGCATCTGCTTCGGCAACCAGATCCTGGGCCGCGCGCTCGGCTTCGGCACGTACAAGCTGAAGTACGGCCACCGCGGCATCAACCAGCCGGTGCAGGACCGTACGACCGGCAAGGTCGAGGTCACCGCGCACAACCACGGCTTCGCCGTCGACGCGCCGCTCGACAAGGTGTCCGACACCCCCTACGGCCGCGCCGAGGTCTCCCACGTCTGCCTGAACGACCAGGTCGTCGAGGGGCTTCAGCTGCTCGACCAGCCGGCCTTCAGCGTCCAGTACCACCCCGAGGCGGCGGCGGGCCCGCATGACGCGGCCTACCTGTTCGACCGCTTCGTAGAGCTCATGGAGGGCCAGCGTGCCTAAGCGCACCGATATCCAGTCCGTCCTGGTCATCGGCTCCGGCCCGATCGTCATCGGCCAGGCCGCCGAGTTCGACTACTCCGGCACCCAGGCGTGCCGCGTCCTGCGCGCCGAGGGGCTCAGGGTCATCCTCGTCAACTCCAACCCGGCGACGATCATGACCGACCCGGAGATCGCCGACGCCACCTACGTCGAGCCGATCACCCCGGAGTTCGTCGAGAAGATCATCGCCAAGGAGCGGCCTGACGCCCTGCTGCCCACCCTGGGCGGCCAGACGGCCCTGAACACCGCCATCTCCATGCACGAGCAGGGTGTCCTGGAGAAGTACGGCGTCGAGCTGATCGGCGCCAACGTCGAGGCGATCAACAAGGGCGAGGACCGCGAGCTCTTCAAGGGCGTCGTCGAGGCCGTCCGCGCCAAGATCGGGCACGGCGAGTCCGCCCTGTCCGTGATCTGCCACTCCATGGACGACATCCTCAAGGGCGTGGAGACGCTGGGCGGTTACCCCGTCGTCGTGCGGCCCTCCTTCACCATGGGCGGCGCAGGCTCCGGCTTCGCGCACGACGAGGAGGAGCTGCGCCGGATCGCGGGTCAGGGCCTCACGCTCTCGCCGACCACCGAGGTGCTCCTGGAGGAGTCCATCCTCGGCTGGAAGGAGTACGAGCTGGAGCTGATGCGCGACAGACACGACAACGTCGTGGTCGTCTGCTCCATCGAGAACTTCGACCCGATGGGCGTGCACACCGGCGACTCGATCACCGTCGCGCCCTCGATGACGCTGACCGACCGCGAATACCAGCGGCTGCGCGACATCGGCATCGCGATCATCCGCGAGGTCGGCGTCGACACCGGCGGCTGCAACATCCAGTTCGCGGTCAACCCGGACGACGGCCGGATCATCGTCATCGAGATGAACCCGCGTGTCTCGCGTTCCTCGGCCCTCGCCTCCAAGGCGACCGGCTTCCCGATCGCCAAGATCGCGGCCAAGCTCGCCGTCGGCTACACGCTCGACGAGATCCCGAACGACATCACGGAGAAGACCCCGGCGTCCTTCGAGCCGACCCTCGACTACGTCGTCGTCAAGGCCCCGCGCTTCGCCTTCGAGAAGTTCCCGAGCGCCGACTCCACCCTCACCACGACCATGAAGTCGGTCGGCGAGGCCATGGCGATCGGCCGCAACTTCACCGAGGCACTGCAGAAGGCGCTGCGCTCGCTGGAGAAGAAGGGCTCGCAGTTCACGTTCGTGGGCGAGCCCGGTGACAAGGCGCTCCTGCTGGAAGAGGCGGCCCGGCCGACCGACGGGCGTATCAACTCCGTCATGCAGGCCATCCGCGCGGGCGCCACTCCCGAGGAGGTCTTCGAGTCGACGAAGATCGACCCGTGGTTCGTGGACCAGCTGTTCCTGATCAAGGAGACCGCGGACGAGCTGGCGGCCGCCGACAAGCTGGATCCCCAGCTGCTGGCGGAGGCCAAGCGGCACGGTTTCTCCGACGTCCAGATCGGTGAGATCCGCGGGCTGCGCGAGGACGTCGTCCGCGAGGTGCGGCACGCGCTCGGCATCCGCCCGGTCTACAAGACGGTCGACACCTGCGCCGCCGAGTTCGCGGCCAACACGCCGTACTTCTACTCCTCCTACGACGAGGAGACCGAGGTCGCGCCGCGCGTGAAGCCCGCGGTCATCATCCTGGGCTCAGGACCCAACCGCATCGGCCAGGGCATCGAGTTCGACTACTCCTGCGTCCACGCCTCCTTCGCGCTGAGCGACGCGGGCTACGAGACCGTGATGGTCAACTGCAACCCGGAGACGGTGTCGACCGACTACGACACCTCCGACCGCCTGTACTTCGAGCCGCTGACGCTCGAGGACGTGCTGGAGATCGTGCACGCGGAGACGCTGGCCGGTCCGGTCGCGGGTGTGATCGTGCAGCTCGGCGGTCAGACCCCGCTGGGGCTGGCACAGGCCCTCAAAGACAACGGCGTCCCGATCGTGGGCACTTCGCCCGAGGCCATCCACGCCGCCGAGGACCGCGGCGCCTTCGGGCGGGTCCTGGAGGAGGCCGGTCTGCCGGCTCCCAAGCACGGCACCGCCACCACCTTCGCCGGGGCCAAGGCCATCGCCGACGAGATCGGCTACCCGGTCCTCGTACGGCCGTCGTACGTCCTCGGCGGACGCGGCATGGAGATCGTGTACGACGAGACGCGACTGTCCTCCTACATCGCCGAGTCGACCGAGATCAGCCCCTCCCGTCCGGTGCTGGTCGACCGGTTCCTCGACGACGCGATCGAGATCGACGTCGACGCCCTGTACGACGGCGAGGAGCTGTACCTCGGCGGCGTCATGGAGCACATCGAGGAGGCCGGTATCCACTCCGGCGACTCGGCGTGCGCGCTGCCGCCGATCACCCTCGGCGGGTTCGACATCAAGCGGCTGCGGGCTTCGACCGAGGCCATCGCCAAGGGTGTTGGCGTACGCGGACTCATCAACATCCAGTTCGCGCTGGCCGGGGACATCTTGTACGTCCTCGAAGCCAACCCGCGTGCCTCGCGCACCGTCCCCTTCACCTCGAAGGCGACCGCGGTACCGCTGGCGAAGGCCGCCGCTCGCATCTCGCTCGGCGCGACCGTCGCCGAACTGCGGGCCGAGGGGCTGCTGCCCGCCAACGGTGACGGCGGCACGCTTCCGCTCGACGCGCCGATCTCCGTCAAGGAGGCCGTCATGCCGTGGTCGCGCTTCCGCGACATCCACGGGCGCGGTGTCGACACGGTGCTCGGCCCGGAGATGCGCTCTACCGGTGAAGTCATGGGCATCGACTCGGTGTTCGGTACGGCGTACGCCAAGTCCCAGGCGGGCGCGTACGGTCCGCTGCCGACCAGGGGCCGTGCCTTCATCTCCGTCGCCAACCGCGACAAGCGCTCGATGATCTTCCCGGCGCGTGAACTGGTCGCCCACGGCTTCGAGTTGCTCGCCACGTCCGGTACGGCCGAGGTGCTCAGGCGCAACGGTCTCAACGCCACGGTCGTGCGCAAGCAGAGCGAGGGCGCGGGTCCGAACGGCGAGAAGACCATCGTCCAGCTCATCCACGACGGCCAGGTCGACCTCATCGTCAACACGCCGTACGGCACCGGCGGCCGACTCGACGGCTACGAGATCCGTACGGCGGCCGTGGCGCGGTCCGTCCCGTGCCTGACGACGGTTCAGGCGCTCGCCGCAGCCGTCCAGGGCATCGACGCGCTCAACCGCGGTGACGTGGGCGTGCGTTCACTGCAGGAACACGCCGAGCATCTGACCGCGGGCCGCGACTAGCAGCCCTGAGGGGGACACCGGAAACGGTGTCCCCCTTTTCATGAGGCCCTTCATGAGGACATGATCATGTACAGGATTTTCTTCCGGCTCGTCTTCCAACGGATGGACCCCGAGCAGGCCCACCACCTCGCCTTCCGGTGGATCCGCCTGGCCGCCCGCATCCCCGTGCTCCGCACCTTCGTCGCGGCTGCTCTCGCTCCCCGCCACGACGAACTGCGCACCGAGGCGTTCGGCCTGCGGATGCACGGCCCGTTCGGGCTCGCCGCCGGCTTCGACAAGAACGCCGTCGCCATCGACGGGATGTCGATGCTCGGCTTCGACCACATCGAGATCGGCACCGTCACCGGGGAGCCGCAGCCCGGCAACCCCAAGAAGCGGCTGTTCCGCCTTGTGCCGGACCGGGCGCTGATCAACCGCATGGGGTTCAACAACGAGGGCTCCGCGGCCGTCTCCGAGCGCCTGGCGGCCCGTACGCCCGTCTTCAGGACCGTCGTGGGCGTCAACATCGGCAAGACCAAGGCAGTCCCCGAGGCGGAGGCCGTCGGTGACTACGTGAAGTCGACCGAGCGGCTGGCCCGCCACGCCGACTACCTCGTGGTCAACGTGAGCTCGCCGAACACCCCCGGTCTGCGCAACCTCCAGGCCACCGAGGCGCTGCGACCACTGCTGAGCGCCGTCCGTGCGGCCGCCGACCGCGCGGTCACCGACCGGCGGGTGCCGCTCCTCGTCAAGATCGCGCCCGACCTCGCCGACGACGACATCGACGCGGTCGCCGACCTCGCCGTCGAACTCGGCCTGGACGGAATCATCGCCACGAACACCACCATCGCGCGCGAGGGACTCGGTCTGAAGTCCCAACCCTCCCTGGTCAAGGAGACCGGCGGACTCTCGGGAGCGCCGCTGAAGGCGAGCTCCCTGGAGGTGCTGCGCCGCCTCTACGCGCGCGTGGGCGACCGCATCACCCTGGTGGGCGTCGGCGGCATCGAGAACGCCGAGGACGCCTGGCAGCGCATCCTGGCCGGCGCCACGCTGGTCCAGGGCTACAGCGCCTTCATCTACGAGGGCCCCTTCTGGGGGCGCACCATCCACAAGGGGCTCGCCGCGCGCCTCCGTACGAGCCCGTACGCCACTCTCGCCGACGCCGTCGGCGCCGACGTGAGGAAGTCCGCATGAGCCTGGAACCCTTCGGTGCACGTCTTCGCCGTGCCATGGACGACCGTGGTCCGCTGTGCGTCGGCATCGACCCGCACGCCTCGCTGCTCGCCGACTGGGGCCTCAGCGACGACATCGCGGGCCTGGAACGCTTCAGCCGCACCGTCGTGGAGGCGCTGGCCGACCGGGTCGCCGTCCTGAAGCCGCAGAGCGCGTTCTTCGAGCGCTTCGGGTCGCGCGGCATCGCCGTCCTGGAGAGGTCGGTCGAGGAGGCGCGGGCGGCCGGTGCGCTGGTCGTGATGGATGCCAAGCGCGGCGACATCGGCTCGACCATGGCCGCGTACGCGGAGACCTTCCTGAGCAAGGACGCGCCCCTGTTCTCGGACGCGCTGACCGTGTCGCCGTATCTGGGCTACGGCTCGCTGAAGCCCGCCGTCGAACTGGCCCGCGAGAGCGGCGCCGGTCTCTTCGTCCTCGCGCTCACCTCCAACCCGGAAGGCGGCGAGGTGCAGCACGCGGTCCGCGCGGACGGCCGGAACGTCGGAGCGACCATGCTGGCCCACCTCGCCGCCGAGAACGCGGGAGAGACGCCTCTGGGCTCCTACGGTGCGGTGGTGGGCGCCACGCTGGGCGACCTCTCCTCGTACGACCTGGACATCAACGGGCCGATCCTCGCGCCCGGAATCGGCGCTCAGGGGGCCACCGCGGCCGATCTCGCGGGTGCCTTCGGCGCGGCGGTGCGCAATGTCGTCCCGAATGTCAGCCGGGGTGTTCTGCGTCACGGTCCCGACGTCGTCGCGCTGCGGGAGGTCGCGGAGGGCTTCGCGGAGGAGATCAGGGTCGCTGTGGGGGCCGCCTGAGCCGTCCGAAGTCCTCGCGGCGGTCCTTGGGAGTGCGTTTAGGTGCCTCGGAGGCACTCCGACGAGGGTCTTCGGAGGGTGCCGAGCCTGAATACATCCTCAAATCCGGGGCGATATGTCGGAAATGTTCGACTCCGGAGAGGCTGACCAGGACTTTTCCGCTGTTCTCGCTGACTCTGGCGCACTTGCCCGCTAGTCTCCGACGCAGAGGGAGCGGGCAAGCGTGTTGCTCGTAGCTCCCCAGGTGTGGGGCGACTAGGTTCCTCACCGGTCCGTATCCGACAGTTCGACATCCGAGGTGACGTAGGCGTGGCTCTTCCGCCCCTTACCCCTGAACAGCGCTCAGCCGCGCTCGAAAAGGCCGCCGCGGCTCGCCGGGAGCGGGCCGAGGTCAAGAATCGACTCAAGCACTCCGGCGCCTCCCTTCACGAGGTCATCAAGCAGGGCCAGGAGAATGACGTCATCGGCAAGATGAAGGTCTCCGCTCTCCTGGAGTCCCTGCCGGGCGTGGGCAAGGTCCGCGCCAAGCAGATCATGGAGCGACTGGGGATCTCCGAGAGCCGTCGTGTACGCGGCCTCGGTTCGAACCAGATCGCCTCCTTGGAGCGTGAGTTCGGCGGCGCGGGCGCCTGAGTTCTGGGCACCCCGTGATTGCTGGAATAATCGCTGCATGAGTGAACGTCCGCGGCTGACCGTGCTCTCCGGCCCCTCAGGGGTCGGTAAGAGCACGGTCGTCGCTCATATGCGCAAGGAACACCCCGAGGTCTGGCTCTCGGTGTCGGCGACGACCCGTAAGCCGCGCCCCGGTGAGAAGCATGGAGTCCACTACTTCTTCGTCAGTGACGAGGAGATGGACAAGCTGATCGCCAACGGCGAGCTGCTGGAGTGGGCCGACTTCGCAGGCAACCGTTACGGGACGCCGCGTGCGGCTGTTCTGGAGCACCTGGAAACGGGTGTGCCGGTCCTCCTGGAGATCGACCTCCAGGGCGCCCGACAGGTCCGCGAGTCCATGCCGGAGGCCCTGCTCGTGTTCCTGGCCCCTCCCTCCTGGGAGGAACTGGTGCGCAGACTCACCGGCCGGGGCACCGAACCGCCGGAGGTGATCGCGCGCCGTCTGGAGGCCGCCAAGATCGAACTGGCGGCCGAGACCGAGTTCGATGTCACCCTTGTCAACACCTCCGTCGAGGATGTAGCGCGTGAGCTGCTAGCCTTGGTCGAAGTTGTTTGATCTTTCAGGTCTTTTTCCCTTTTCGGAAGGCAGAGCGTGTCCTCTTCCATCACCGCTCCCGAGGGCATCATCAACCCTCCGATCGACGAGCTCCTCGAGGCCACCGACTCGAAGTACAGCCTGGTGATCTACGCGGCCAAGCGCGCCCGTCAGATCAACGCGTACTACTCGCAGCTCGGTGAGGGTCTCCTTGAGTACGTCGGTCCCCTGGTGGACACCCACGTCCACGAGAAGCCGCTTTCTATCGCCCTGCGCGAGATCAACGCGGGCCTGCTGACGTCCGAGGCCGTTGAGGGCCCCGCTCAGTAGCCGTTGTTTTCATCGGTTTCATCGTTCTCATCGTTCTTCGTCATCCCAGGCCTGGCAGCGCGACTGTCGGGCCTGTGGTGTGTCATGGAGTCGTTCGGCTCGGATTTTTCGGCTCGAGTCGTTCGGCGTCGTACGTTCTCGAGTGTGGGGAGACCCGGTGGACAAGCCCAAGGTCGTGCTGGGGGTCAGCGGTGGCATCGCCGCGTACAAGGCCTGTGAGCTGCTGCGCAGGCTGACCGAGTCCGGGCACGACGTACGCGTCGTACCGACAGAGTCCGCCCTGCACTTCGTCGGCGCCGCCACCTGGTCCGCCCTCTCCGGCCATCCGGTCGCCACCGAGGTCTGGTCGGACGTCCACGAGGTGCCGCACGTCCGCATCGGCCAGCACGCCGACCTGGTCGTCGTGGCCCCGGCGACGGCCGACCTGCTCGCCAAGGCGGCCCACGGCCTCGCCGACGACCTCCTCACGAACACCCTTCTCACCGCCCGCTGCCCGGTCGTCTTCGCGCCCGCCATGCACACCGAGATGTGGGAGCACCCGGCGACACAGGAGAACGTGGCGACGCTGCGCCGCAGGGGCGCCGTCGTCATCGAGCCGGCCGTGGGGCGGCTGACCGGCGTCGACACCGGCAAGGGGCGGTTGCCCGAACCCTCGGAGATCTTCGAGGTCTGCCGACGGGTGCTCGCACGGGGCGTGGCCGAACCGGATCTCGCCGGCCGTCATGTCGTGGTCAGCGCGGGCGGCACCCGCGAGCCGCTCGACCCCGTCCGCTTCCTCGGCAACCGCTCCTCCGGGAAGCAGGGCTACGCCCTCGCCCGTACGGCGGCCGCGCGGGGCGCCAGGGTCACACTGATCGCAGCCAACACCGGACTGCCGGACCCGGCCGGGGTGGACGTCGTACAGGTCGAAACCGCCGTGCAGCTGCGCGAGGCGGTGCTGAAGGCGGCCCCGGACGCCGATGCGGTGGTCATGGCCGCGGCCGTGGCGGACTTCCGCCCGGCGACGTACGCGACCGGAAAGATCAAGAAGAAGGACGGCCGGGAGCCGGACCCGATCGTGCTGGTCCGCAACCCGGACATCCTCGCCGAGATCTCGGCGGACCGGCCCCGTCCCGGCCAGGTGGTGGTCGGTTTCGCCGCCGAGACGGACGACGTACTGGCCAACGGACGTACGAAACTCGAGCGCAAGGGCTGCGACCTTCTCGTGGTGAACGAGGTGGGGGAGCGGAAGACCTTCGGTGCCGAGGAGAACGAGGCCGTGGTGCTCGGCGCCGACGGCAGCGAGACCCCGGTGCCGTACGGGCCGAAGGAGGCGCTGGCCGACATCATGTGGGATCTGGTGGTGCCCAGGCTCGGGTAATGGTGGGGCCCCGCTCGGGTAATGGTGGCGCCCCGGTTCGGGTGGAGGTGGTGCCCCGGTTCGGGTGAAAGGGGAACATCTCAGTCACGTGAAATCTCAGCCACGGGGGAACGCCGCAATTGCCTCAACAGGCGCCACAAGACGCGTAAAAACGGGCGTGGCGACCCTGGCGGAGACCGAGCGTCATGGCGGAGAATGCCCGTGCCGCAGGTCACAGCGCTTCCGCGAAGCGAGACAGATGGGCCTATAGGCGAGTGCGACCGATAAACTGTTCGCGGACGACGCCAGGCGCAGCCCCCGGCCGTCCACCAATGATCAGCCAGCAGCCGCTGCAACCTCAGGGAGCGTTGTGTCCCGTCGCCTGTTCACCTCGGAGTCTGTGACCGAGGGTCACCCCGACAAGATCGCTGACCAGATCAGCGACACCATTCTCGACGCGCTTCTGCGCGAGGACCCGAAGTCCAGGGTCGCCGTGGAGACGTTGATCACGACCGGCCTGGTGCACGTGGCCGGCGAGGTCACCACCAAGGCGTACGCGCCGATCGCGCAGCTCGTCCGCGACAAGATCCTCGAGATCGGGTACGACTCCTCGAAGAAGGGCTTCGACGGCGCGTCCTGTGGCGTTTCGGTGTCCATCGGCTCGCAGTCGCCCGACATCGCGCAGGGCGTCGACACGGCGTACGAGAAGCGGGTTGAAGGCGATGAGGACGAGCTCGACAAGCAGGGCGCGGGCGACCAGGGCCTGATGTTCGGCTACGCGACGGACGAGACGCCCGCGCTGATGCCGCTCCCGATCCACCTCGCGCACCGCCTCGCGCGCCGCCTCTCCGAGGTCCGCAAGAACGGGACGATCCCGTACCTGCGCCCCGACGGCAAGACCCAGGTCACCATCGAGTACGACGGCGACAAGGCGGTCCGTCTGGACACGGTCGTCGTCTCCTCGCAGCACGCGTCGGACATCGACCTGGAATCGCTGCTGGCCCCCGACATCCGTGAGTTCGTGGTCGAGCCGGAGCTGAAGGCCCTCCTGGACGACGGCATCAAGCTGGAGACCGAGGGCTACCGTCTCCTGGTCAACCCGACGGGCCGCTTCGAGATCGGCGGCCCGATGGGCGACGCCGGCCTGACCGGCCGCAAGATCATCATTGACACGTACGGCGGCATGGCCCGCCACGGCGGCGGTGCCTTCTCGGGCAAGGACCCGTCCAAGGTCGACCGCTCCGCCGCGTACGCCATGCGCTGGGTCGCCAAGAACGTCGTCGCCGCGGGCCTCGCCACCCGCTGCGAGGTCCAGGTCGCGTACGCCATCGGCAAGGCCGAGCCCGTCGGCCTCTTCGTCGAGACCTTCGGCACCGCCAAGGTCGACGCAGAGAAGATCGAGACCGCCATCACCGAGGTCTTCGACCTCCGCCCGGCGGCCATCATCCGCGATCTCGACCTGCTGCGCCCGATCTACGCCCAGACCGCCGCGTACGGTCACTTCGGACGCGAGCTGCCCGACTTCACATGGGAGCGGACGGACCGTGTGGAAGCGCTGCGCAAGGCTGTTGGCCTGTAAGGCTGGTTGTGCGGCGAGGCCCGGCGCCCTTGGGGGGTGTCGGGCCTCGGTGTTTCTCGGTGGTTCATCACGATCCCGGGGCGCGCGGCGCTGTCAGTGGGATCTGGTAGGAATGTTGCTGTGAGCAGCGCGGATGGGGATGGTGAGGGTGGTGCGGAGGGTGCGCCGCCCGAGCAGCTTGCGTTGATTCGGGAGAGTGTGCGGAAGGCCGCGGCGCCCAAGGCGAAACCGCGGACGTGGCGGGGGGCCGCGCTTGCCAAGGAGCTGCCTGTCGCGCGTGTGCTCGTCGACAAGGGCGTGCTGCATCTCGACCGGTACTTCGACTACGCCGTGCCCGAAGAGCTCGATGCGCAGGCGCAGCCCGGCGTGCGGGTGCGGGTGCGGTTCGGGGCCGGGCGGCATCGGGTGCGGGAGGGGCGTCGTGAGGGCGGGGGGCTGATCGACGGGTTTCTCGTCGAGCGGCTTGCCGAGTCGGAGTACGCGGGGCCGTTGGCCGCGCTGGCTCAAGTCGTTTCGCCCGAGCCGGTGTTGAGCGCGGAGTTGCTGGGGCTCACGCGCGCGGTCGCCGACCGTTATGCGGGCAGCCTCGCTGATGTACTGCAGTTGGCTGTCCCGCCGCGCAACGCTCGGGCGGAGGGCAAGGCTTCGTCTGCGCCGCTGCCGGTTCCCGGGGTGCCCGAGGTGGGGTCCTGGGCGCGGTACGGGCGGGGGGCGGCCTTTCTGGAGGCGCTCGCGGCGGGGGGAGCGCCGCGTGCGGTGTGGAATGCGCTGCCCGGGCCCGGTTGGGCCGAGGAGCTGGCGCGGGCCGTGGGTGCGACGCTCGCCTCGGGGCGGGGCGCGCTCGTGGTCGTGGCGGACGGGCGGGCCGTCTCGCGCGTCGACGCCGCGCTGACCTCGCTGCTGGGGGAGGGGCGGCACGCCGTGCTGACCGCGGAGGCCGGGCCGGAGAAGCGGTACCGGGAGTGGCTTGCCGTGCGGCGTGGGTCCGTACGGGCCGTCGTGGGAACCCGGGCCGCCATGTTCGCGCCCGTGTGGGATCTGGGGCTCGTCGCCATCTGGGACGACGGGGACGGCAGCCACAGTGAGCCGCACGCGCCTCAGCCACATGCGCGAGAGGTGCTTCAGCTGCGGGCCGCTCATGACAAGTGTGCCTTTCTGCTGGGGAGTTGGAGCTGCACGGTCGAGGCCGCGCAGCTGGTCGAGAGTGGCTGGGCGCTGCCGCTGGTCGCGGAGCGCGAGCAGGTGCGGGGGGCCGCGCCGCTGGTGCGGACCGTGGGGGACGGGGATCTCGCGCGGGACGAGGCGGCCCGGGCCGCCCGGTTGCCCACGATCGCCTGGCAGGTGGTGCGCGAAGGGCTGCGCCACGGGCCGGTGCTGGTGCAGGTGCCTCGGCGGGGTTACGTACCGCGGATGGCGTGCGCCCAGTGCCGGGCCGCCGCGCGGTGCCGGCACTGTGCGGGGCCGCTGGAGTCACAGGACGCGGGGGCGCTGCGGTGTACGTGGTGTGGGCGGGACGAGGCGGCCTGGCACTGTCCTGAGTGCGGTGGGTTCCGGCTGCGGGCACAGATCGTGGGCGCGCGGCGGACCGCGGAGGAACTGGGACGGGCGTTTCCGGCCGTCCCCGTGCGGACGTCGGGGCGGGAGCAGGTCCTGGACACCGTGGCGGGTGCGCCCGCGCTCGTCGTGAGCACGCCGGGGGCCGAGCCCGTCGCCGACGGCGGATACGCCGCCGCGCTGCTGCTCGACGGCTGGGCGATGCTCGGGCGGCCCGATCTGCGGGCCGGTGAGGAGGCGCTGCGGCGCTGGATCGGCGCGGCTTCGCTGGTGCGTCCACAGAGCGCCGGGGGGACCGTGGTCGTCGTCGCCGAGCCGACGTTGCGGCCCGTCCAGGCGCTCGTACGGTGGGATCCCGTCGGGCACGCCGTCCGCGAACTCTCCGAGCGCGCCGAGCTCGGGTTTCCGCCGGTGTCGCGGATGGCGGCCGTGTCCGGTACGCCGGAGGCGCTGGCGGGGTTCCTCGCCGCGGCCGAACTGCCCGCAGACGCCGAGGTGTTGGGGCCCGTGCCGATGCACGTCACGGAGACGGGGCGGCCTCGGCGGGTCGGGGGGCCGCCCCCGGGCGAGCACTGGGAGCGGGCCCTCATCCGGGTGCCGCCCGGCAGCGGGGCCGCGCTCGCCGCGGCGTTGAAGACCGCACAGGCGACGCGGATGGCTCGTGGGGGGAGCGAGCCCGTACGGATTCGGATCGATCCGCCGGACATCGGGTGAGCGTGTGCAGGGAAGGGCGTCGGTTTGGGCTGCCTCCCAGGCCTGGTGGCGCCGGGAGGCAGACGGGGACAGGGGGTCAGCCGTTGCGCGGCCCCGGGAACGCGGTGGGCCGCACTTCCTCACGGAAAGTGGAGCTGCCCGCCGTCGGCTGGGTCGGCATGGAGCGGGCGGCGGGAACCGTCGGTACCGGCACCGTGGGGATGCCGGTGTTGACGGCGACGGTGTGGTTGCCCGCAGGCTCCGTGGCGCGCTCCGCCTCCGCGGCGGCCTGGGCGGTAGCCCGGCGGGCGCCGTAGCGGCGGTGCACCGCCTGCTTGGTGACCCCGAGGGCCGAGCCCACCGCGTCCCACGAGAAACCCAGTGAGCGGTCGAAGTCCACGGCGGCCGTGACCAGGGTCTCGACGCTGTCCCGCAGCTCCTGGGCGAGGCGGACGGTCGGGGCGGGGGCGCGTCCGTAGACGACGAAGCCCGCGGAGGGGCCGGAGCGGCGCGGGCGGTAGACGTTGCCCAGCTGGGCGGTCAGCGTGCGCAGTGCGTCCACCTGCCGGCGGACCCGCTCGATGTCCCGCACCAGCAAGTGCAGGCTGGCCCGAGCCTGGGCGTCGTGGGTTGCGTGGTCGGCCATGAACAAGCCTCTCGAACAGGCGTTGAAAAGGATCGGGCCGCGATTGCGGCCCGTTGTGGTCAACTCTTTCTTGACCAACGCGTTGAGGGGTGAGTGGTAACGCTGCGGGGGCGTAAGGGCATATGCACGGGGCGCGAGGTGGGACGTACGCCCCCGGTGGATTGTTGACCCGTCAAGGGACTTTGCTCGGCACGTGTGTTCCCTCCCGGACTGCCTGTGCGAGTGGGATGTCGGGTGCGGTATCTCCTGCGCGAGTCGGCTGACGCCTCGCGCGAGCGGCGCGTCCTGCGCGGGTCGGGCGCCCCCGCGCACCCGGCCGCCCGCCCCGCATAGACTGGTGCGCTGCCCCGCAACCCCGCCGCTCCCTGCGGGTGTGCAGGGTCTGAAGTGCTCCCGTCCGAGAGGTCAACCGCCACCCATGAAGCTGGTCTTCGCAGGTACCCCCGAGGTCGCCGTTCCCGCTCTGGACGCCCTGATCGCCTCCGGGCGGCACGAGGTGGCCGCCGTTGTCACGCGACCCGACGCGCCGGCCGGGCGGGGGCGTCGGCTTGTCGCGAGTCCGGTCGCCGAGCGCGCGGAGGAGGCCGGGATCGAGGTACTGAAGCCGGTGAAGCCGCGGGACGAGGAGTTCCTGGCGCGGCTCCGGGAGATCGCGCCCGACTGCTGTCCCGTTGTCGCGTACGGTGCGCTGCTGCCCCGCGTCGCGCTGGACATCCCGGTCCACGGGTGGGTCAACCTGCACTTCTCGCTGCTGCCCGCCTGGCGCGGTGCCGCACCCGTGCAGCACTCGATCATGGCGGGGGACGAGATCACCGGCGCCTCCACCTTCCTCATCGAGGAGGGGCTCGACTCCGGACCCGTCTACGGGACCGTCACCGAGGAGATCCGGCCCACCGACACCAGCGGGGACCTGCTCACCCGGCTGGCCTTCGCCGGTTCCGGACTGCTTGCCGCGACCATGGACGGGATCGAGGACGGCAGCCTGAAGGCCGTCCCCCAGCCCGTCGACGGCATCACCCTGGCGCCGAAGATCAGCGTCGAGGACGCCCACGTCGACTGGTCGGCCCCGGCGCTGCGCGTCGACCGGGTCGTCCGCGGCTGCACCCCCGAGCCCGGTTCCTGGACCGTCTTCCGGGGCGAGCGGCTCAAGCTCATCCAGGTCGCCCCGGTCACCGACCGCACCGGCCTCGCCCCGGGCGAGCTGTCCGTCGGCAAGAACAATGTGTATGTGGGGACCGGTTCGTACGCCGTCGAGCTGCTGTGGGTCCAGGCCCAGGGCAAGAAGCCGATGCGCGCCGCCGACTGGGCGCGCGGCGTGCGCATCGCCTCCGGGGAGAGGGTCGGGGCCTGACCCGGCACCCGCCGAGACGCCGAGGCGGGTCCTGTCATCACGCCGAGGCAGCAAGGCCGGTCCTGGGCATCGCCCCAAGATGCCGAGGCGGGTCCTGGCACCGCCCCGAGACGCCGAAGCGGGACCTCGCATCATCGCGAGGCACCGTCGGAGCCCGGCGTCAGCCCCGCGGCGTACGCTGGTAGACGCACCTTTTCCCGAATCCGGAGCACCTTTTTCGTGAGTGAGCAGTCCCGTCGGCCGCGCAAGCCCGGCAAGCCCTATCGCCGCCCCCAGAAGGACCCCGTCCGCATGCTCGCCTTCGAGGCGCTGCGGGCCGTGGACGAGCGGGACGCGTACGCGAACCTCGTACTGCCCCCGTTGCTGCGGAAGGCGCGCGAGAAGGGCGACTTCGACGGGCGGGACGCCGCGCTGGCCACCGAGCTGGTGTACGGGACGCTGCGCAGGCAGGGGACGTACGACGCCGTCATCGCCGCGTGTGTCGACCGGCCGCTGCGCGAAGTGGATCCGCCGGTGCTCGATGTGCTGAGCCTCGGTGCTCATCAGCTGCTCGGCACCAGCATCCCCACCCACGCCGCTGTCTCCGCCTCCGTCGAGCTCGCCCGCGTGGTGCTCGGCGACGGACGGGCCAAGTTCGTCAACGCCGTCCTGCGGAAGATCTCGCAGCAGGACCTCGACGCGTGGATCGAGCAGGTCGCGCCGCCGTACGAAGACGACCCCGAGGACAATCTCGCCATCGTTCACTCGCACCCGCGGTGGGTCGTCTCGGCACTGTGGGATGCGCTCGGCGGAGGCCGCGCAGGGATCGAGGATCTGCTCGAGGCCGACAACGAGCGGCCCGAGGTGACGCTCGTCGCCCGCCCCGGCCGGTCCACCGCCGGTGAACTCCTCGACGTGCTCGGCGAGGAGTCCGCGCTGCCGGGGCGCTGGTCGCCGTACGCCGTACGGCTCTCCGAGGGCGGCGAACCGGGTGCCATCGACGCCGTACGCGAAGGCCGTGCCGGTGTGCAGGACGAGGGCAGTCAACTCGTCGCGATCGCCCTGGCGAACGCACCGCTCGACGGGCCCGACAAGGTATGGCTGGACGGGTGCGCCGGCCCCGGTGGCAAGGCCGCCATGCTGGCCGGGCTCGCCGCCGAACGCGGTGCCCTGCTGCTCGCCTCCGAGAAGCTGCCGCACCGCGCCGGTCTTGTGGCGAAGGCGCTCGCCGGGAACCCCGGGCCGTACCAGGTCATCGCTGCCGACGGGACCCGTCCGCCGTGGCGGTCCGGCACCTTCGACCGCGTGCTCATGGACGTGCCCTGCACCGGGCTCGGCGCCCTGCGTCGCCGTCCCGAGGCCCGCTGGCGGCGCCGCCCCGAGGACCTGGAGCGCTTCGCGCCGCTCCAGCGCGGGCTGCTGCGCACAGCGCTCGACTCCGTGCGTGTCGGCGGCGTCGTCGGTTACGCGACCTGCTCGCCGCACCTCGCGGAGACCCGCGCCGTGGTCAACGACGTGGTCAAGCAGCACGCCGCCGAGCTCATCGACGCCCGCCCGCTGCTGCCCGGCGTACCGGCCCTGGGTGACGGTCCCGACGTACAGCTGTGGCCGCATCTGCACGGGACGGACGCGATGTATCTGGCGTTGATCCGCCGGACCGGATGACCGTGTGAACCCTCCGTCCGGTCAATCCCGGGCGGAGAGCAGCTCCTGTTCCCCGGTTCGTTCCGCTCGTGCCGGTGGGCCGGTCCGTTGCTGGACGGTGCGGGCCGTTGCCAGGAGTGCGGCGCTGAGGGTCGGGCCGAGCGCGTATCCGTCGGGACACCTGTCCCCAGGGAGGGCGCGTTCGTCGACGGGCTGCTCGCACAGGGCGCGGGAGACGTCGGCGGAGTGACCTAGTCCGGCCGCGAGGCCGGTTGCGGCGCCTCCGAGGATGCCACCGCGGGCGGCGGCTCTCCGCCGTCCTCGTGCGCCCGCCGGTGCGGCCACCACACCTGCGGTCCCACGTCCAGGAACAGGGACGTGACCAGCACCGAACGCACGATGAAGGTGTCGAGCAGGACGCCGAGCGCCACCGTGAAGCCGAGCTCCGCGAACGCCACCATCGGCAGCGTGCCCAGCGCGGCGAAGGTGCCCGCGAGGACCAGGCCGGCGGAGGTGATGACCGCGCCGGTCGCGGTCAGGCCCGTCACCACGCCCTTGCGGGTGCCGTGCCGGTCCGCTTCCTCACGGATACGGGTGGTCAGGAAGATGTTGTAGTCGATGCCCAGGGCGACCAGGAAGACGAAGACGAACAGCGGGAAGTCCGTCGACTCGCCCGCGTAGTCGAAGATGTGCCGGAACGCCAGAGCGCTGATGCCGAGCGCCGCCGCGAAGGACAGCACCACCGTCCCGATGAGCAGCAGAGGCGCAATCAGGGCGCGCAGCAGCCCGCACAGGATCAGCAGGACCACGACCAGCACGAGCGGGATGATCAGGATGTTGTCGTGGGTCGTTGCCCTGTCCATGTCGAGCAGGGACGCGGTGCCGCCGCCGACCTGGGCCTGGGCGTCGGGGACCGTGTGGACGGCGTCCCGGACCCGCTCCACCGTCTGTTTCGCGGCCTCGCTGTCGGCGGGGGCGGTCATGGTGGCCTCGAAGAGGACCTTGCCCTCGAACTCGGGTTTCGTGCCGGGTGGCAGACCGAGGGAGTCCGGTACGACACCGGAGGTGGCGGCCACCGCCCGGCCGACCTCCTCGGCCTGGGCGCGGTTGCTGACGATGACGAGCGGATCGCCGCTGCCCGCGGGGAAGTAGCGCGCGGACACCTCCTGGCCGACGATCGAGTCGGGCTTGCCGGTGAAGGCGTCGGCGTTGCTGATGCCCTCCGCGCGCAGCTGGATCAGACCCAGCGAGAGCAGGACGAGCGCCGCCGCCGTGACGCCCCAGATCAGGCGCGGGCGGCGCGCGATACGGCCTCCCATGCGTGCCCAGACGCCCCGCTCGGTCGGATCGGCGGAGCCGAAGTGCGGGATCACCGGCCAGAAGATCCAGCGGCCGAAGATCACCAGCAGGGCGGGGAACAGCGTCACCATGGCGACCAGCGCGACCGCGACACCGATCGCGGCGACCGGGCCGAGCCCGCGCGTCGAGTTCATCTCGGCCGCCAGCAGCACCAGCATGCTCAGGACGACGGTGGCGCCCGAGGCCAGCACGGCGGGGCCCGCGCGGTGCAGGGCCAGAGCCATGGCCTCGTGGCGGTCCTCGTGGCGGCGCAGTTCCTCCCGGTAGCGGGCGACCAGGAGCAGGGCATAGTCCGTCCCCGCGCCGAAGACGAGCACCGTGAGGATCCCCGCGCTCTGGCCGTTGACCGTCAGGCCCGCGTGCTCGGCGAGGAGGTAGATCAACGCCTGCGCGGTGAACAGCGCGGCGATCACCCCGAGCAGCGGGACGATGATCAGGGTGGGGCTGCGATAGGTGAGCAGGAGCATCACGATGACGACGCCCAGCGCGGAGAGCAGCAGGGTGGAGTCGATGCCTTCGAAGGCCTTGGAGAAGTCCGCGGACGTACCGCCCGGGCCGGTGACGTGCACCGCCAGCCCCTCGCCGCCCTTGCCGGTCACGTCACGGATCGAGTCGACCGCGGGAGCGATCTCCTCCCAGCCCTTCTCGTCCATCGTGATGGGGACGAGGATCTGGGCCGCGCGCGGCCCGGTCTCCCGGTCGTAAACCGGCCCCCGGGTCTCCGCGCCGCGGATGCCGTGCGCGGTCAGCTGCTTGATCCGGGCCGCGTCCTCGGCGATCCGCGTCCGGTCCTGTGCCGTGAGTCCGTCCGCGCGGGCGTACACGACGACGGCGGGGATCTGCTCCGGCCTGAAGTCCTCGGAGATCTGCAGGACCTGGGTGGACTCGGCGGAGCCGGGCAGCCAGGAGGCAGCGTCGTTGTCCTGGGCGTCGGTGAGCTTCTGGGCGAACGGTGCCGTGAGAACCAGCAGCAACAGCCACAGGCCCACCACCGCCCACTTGCTGCGCCGACCGCAGACGAGCCAGGCGATTCCCCGCCGTTGCGTTACCTGTCGGTCCGTCATGGCCGCCCCCGTAGCCCTGTCTGGAGCCTGTGGGCCGCCCAGCATGGCATGTGGCGCCGTGGCACAACATCCGCAGAACGGCCTAGGTCTGGACCGAGGCGAGCAAGGGGCCCGGAGCATGGCAGTCTTGGGGCATGGCCGTGCAGATCAACCCCAGCATCCTGTCCGCCGACTTCGCCCGCCTTGCCGAGGAGGCAAAGGCGGTGGAGGGGGCCGACTGGCTCCACGTCGATGTCATGGACAACCATTTCGTACCGAACCTCACGCTGGGTGTGCCGGTCGTAGAATCCCTGGCCCGTGCGACGGACACGCCGCTGGACTGCCATCTGATGATCGAGAACGCCGATCGGTGGGCACCTCAGTACGTAGAAGCGGGTGCCGGTTCCGTCACCTTCCATGTGGAGGCGGCCGCCGCGCCGGTGCGGCTCGCCCGCGAAATCCGTGCCATGGGTGCCCGTGCCTCCATGGCGCTCAAGCCCGCGACGCCGATCGAGCCGTACGAGGATCTGCTTCCCGAGCTCGACATGCTGCTGATCATGACGGTCGAGCCGGGATTCGGCGGTCAGGCCTTCCTCGACATCATGCTCCCGAAGATCCGGCGCACTCGCGAGTTGATCAGCAAGCACGGTCTTGAGCTCTGGCTCCAGGTCGACGGCGGAGTTTCGGCGTCGACGATCGAGCGATGCGCGGAGGCCGGAGCGGACGTTTTTGTCGCCGGATCGGCCGTGTACGGGGCATCCGACCCGGCCCAGGCGGTACGTGCATTGCGCACGCAGGCTCAGGAGGTGACGGCCCAGGCATCGTGGGCTTGCGGCCACTGACCGAAGGGAACGTGAACGCCGCCCATCTGGGCTGATCAAGTACGCCGGATCTGCGAGGATGAACGGCGAATCCAGAGTGTGAACAGCAGTGAGGAGATCGCCGTGTCGGGTATGTCGACGGGCCGGTCAGCCATGCGGATGGGACCCGCAGAGCTGGTGCAGGCGGCGGCCATGGCCCGCCGCTTCTACCTTGAGGGCAAATCCAAGATCCAGATCGCCGAGGAGTTCGGCGTGAGCCGCTTCAAGGTGGCCCGGGTCCTGGAAACCGCTCTCGAACGGGATCTCGTGAGGATCGAGATCCGCGTCCCCGCGGAGTTGGACGCGGAGCGCTCGGACGCGCTGCGCGCCCGTTACGGCCTGCGGCACGCGGTCGTGGTGGAGTCGCCGGCCGAGGCCCAGGAGTCGCCCGACCCCGAGAACCTCGGCGAGGTCGCCGCGGACCTGCTCGGCGAGCTGGTCAACGAGGGCGATGTGCTCGGCCTCGCTTGGGGCCGCTCCACCATCCACATGGCGGCGGCCCTCGACCGGCTCCCGCCGTGCACGGTGGTGCAGCTGACAGGGGTGTACGACGCCGGGACCGCCGAGCGCGGTTCGGTGGAGGCGGTACGGCGTGCCGCCCAGGTGTCGGGCGGCGACGCCCACCCCATCTACGCGCCGATGCTGCTGCCCGACGCGGCGACCGCGGCCGCGCTGCGCAGCCAGACCGGGATCGCCCGTGCCTTCGAGTACTTCGACAAGGTCACGGTCGCCTGTGTGTCCATCGGTTCCTGGGAGGCGGGCATCTCGACGGTGCACGACATGCTCACCGAGGAGGAGCGCGCCCACTACGCCACCCTCGGTGTCGCCGCGGAGATGTCCGCGCACCTCTTCGACGCCGAGGGGCGCCGGGTCGGCCGGGACCTCGGTGAGCGCTGCATCACCGTCGAGACGGACCGGCTGCGCCGTATCCCCGAGGTCGTCGCGATCGCCGGCGGTCGGCGCAAGGCCGCCGCGATCGACGCGGTGCTGCGGTCCGGGCTGGTCACCAGCCTGGTGACGGACACGTCCGCCGCGGACTACCTGATGACGGCGGGAACGACACCGCGTCCGGCGCTGAACCGAGAGGATCCCGACGGGATCTGACGGCTTGTACGAGGCATCGCGCGCGGGGTGGCCACGGGACCAACCCTCCCCACGCGCGGGGAGGGTTGGTCCGGCCTCCTCCCGGCGCTGCCGGCCGGTTGTTCCCCACCCGCTTGTCCGCCCTGGCCGCGCCGCACTACCTTGCCGATGTGGATCTCTTCTCACGCTCCTGGACAGCGTTGCGCACGGCGGTCGCCGAGCTCCCGGACGAGGACTTCGCGCGGCCGTCCGGCTGTACCGGCTGGCTCGTACGGGACCTGGTGTGCCACCTGGTCATCGACGCCCAGGACGTCCTGATCACCCTCGTGAGCCCCGCTGAGACGGAACCGACCCGCGACGCGGTCACCTACTGGGAGGTCACCGGAACGCCGCCGACCGGTGACGACCCGCTCGACGCGCTGACCGTACGGCTGGCCGCCGCGTACCAGGAGGCCTGGCTGCTCAAGTTCCACCTCGACGACGTCGGCTCCGCCGCAGGCCGCGCCGCGGAACTCGCCGACCCGGGCCGGCGGGTCAGCACCCGCGGCGAGGTTCTCACCGCGGGCGACTATCTTTCCGCGTACGTCCTGGAGTGGACGCTGCACCACCTCGACCTGGTCGCACACTTCCCGGATGCGGCCGGCCCGCCCGCGGAGGGGCTCGCCCGGACCCGCGAGCTGCTGGAGAAGATCGCCCCGGCCCCCTTCCCCGCGTCGTTCTGCGACAAGGACGCGCTGCTGGTCGGCACCGGGCGGCGTGCCCCGACCGACGCGGAGACGGCCGAACTGGGCGAGCTGGCGGCGAAACTCCCGCTCATCCTCGGATAGACGCCGAACAGCCGTGGACGGCGAGGCCAAAACTCCCGGCGAGAGCGATCGGGAAGCGTGCCGCATTGTCAGCGGGCAGGGCGGCGAGATCTACTACACCGATGATCACAACGAATCAGTCAGGGCGGTGCTGACATGACGGACAACCCGCTCGCGCCGGTGCTCGAAGGAAGCGCACCCTCCGGTGTCCTCTCCTGGCCCGCTCAACTGCCCGTGGAGCGGGCTCTCGAAGCCGCGCGGAACGCCGGCTGGGAGACCTCGGTCCTGGACCTCGCCGGCGTCTCGGACAAAACCGGGTTGATGGCGGCGTGTGCCACCGCGCTGCGCCTGCCGGACTGGTTCGGCGCCAACTGGGACGCTCTCGCCGACTGCCTCGGCGACCTCGAATGGTGGCCCACTCCGCACGGCCGGCTGATCCTCGTACAGGACTGGCAGGAGTATGCGGCGGCCTCGGCCGCGGACTGGCGTGTGCTCCAGGAGATCTTCGCCGACTCGGCTGCCCACTGGCGCGGGACGGACACCCCGCTGGCCGTGGTGATGGCACTGGCGGAGCCCCGGTAGCGAGCGGCCCCCGGCCTGCTGTCGGAGGAAGTCACCAACCGGCACACCCCTGTCTGGAGGATCGGCCCGGGCGGCATACACACCGCGTCATGGGAGAATGAAGTACGTGCTCTTCCCCCTGGCTGACCTGTCCGGGGGCCACCTCTGATCGACCGGGATGTGCAGCACGTGCGTTTCCTCAATGACATCCAGCCCCCGTACGACCTGACGTACGACGATGTGTTCATGGTGCCCAGCCGCTCCGCGGTCGGCTCGCGTCAGGGTGTGGACCTCGCTTCCCCCGACGGCACGGGCACCACGATCCCGCTGGTCGTCGCCAACATGACGGCGATCGCGGGCCGCCGGATGGCCGAGACCGTCGCCCGTCGCGGCGGGCTCGTGGTCATTCCCCAGGACATCCCGATCGAGGTCATCACCGAGGTCGTCTCCTGGGTCAAGGGACGCCACCTGGTGCTCGACACCCCGATCATCCTCGCCCCGCACCAGACCGTCGCCGACGCGCTGGCGCTGCTGCCCAAGCGTGCGCACAACGCGGGCGTCGTCGTGGACGAGGAAGGCCGCCCTGTCGGCGTGGTCACCGACGCCGACCTCACCGGTGTCGACCGCTTCACCCAGTTGTCCGAGGTCATGTCCAAGGACCTGCTTCTCCTGGACGCGGACATCGAGCCGCGTGAGGCCTTCAACAGGCTGGACCACGCCAACCGCCGCTACGCCCCCGCCGTCGACAAGGACGGCAGGCTCGCGGGCATCCTCACCCGCAAGGGCGCCCTGCGTGCCACGCTCTACACGCCGGCCACCGATGCGAACGGCCGGCTGCGCATCGCCGCCGCCGTCGGCATCAACGGTGATGTCGCGGGCAAGGCCAAGCAGCTCCTCGACGCGGGCGTCGACACGCTGGTCATCGACACGGCCCACGGGCACCAGGAGTCGATGATCAGCGCCCTCAGGACGGTGCGCGCGCTCGACCCGCGGGTGCCGATCGCGGCCGGCAACATCGTCGCCGCGGAAGGTGTGCGCGACCTGGTCGAGGCGGGCGCGGACATCATCAAGGTCGGTGTGGGCCCCGGCGCCATGTGCACCACCCGGATGATGACCGGTGTCGGCCGACCGCAGTTCTCGGCGGTGAAGGAGTGCGCGGCCGAGGCCAAGAAGTACGGCAAGCACGTGTGGGCCGACGGCGGTGTACGGCACCCGCGCGACGTCGCGATGGCGCTGGCTGCGGGTGCGTCCAACGTCATGATCGGCTCGTGGTTCGCGGGCACGTACGAGTCCCCGGGCGACCTTCAGCAGGACGCCAACGGACGTCTGTACAAGGAGTCGTTCGGCATGGCGTCCGCCCGCGCGGTGAAGAACCGCACCAGCGACGAGTCGTCGTACGACCGCGCCCGCAAGGCGCTGTTCGAGGAGGGCATCTCCACCTCGCGCATGTTCCTCGACCCGTCCCGCCCGGGCGTCGAGGACCTGATCGACTCGATCATCGCGGGCGTCCGCTCCTCCTGCACCTATGCGGGTGCCAACTCCCTGGAGGAGTTCGCCGAGAAGGCGATCGTGGGTATCCAGAGCGCGGCCGGCTACGCCGAGGGCAAGCCGCTGCACGCCAGCTGGTAACGGCGCGTTTCCTCGTTCTCGTCCGGCCCCCGTGGTGCGACCGCGGGGGCCGTCGGCGTTGGACCTCCCTCTGCGTCAGGCCATCTTGACGTCAGGCTTGCTTGACGCGACGCTGAGTGCATGACGACACCACAGAGCATCGAGCCGCAGTACACCCTGCTGACCGCCGTGGCCCGTCTCGACGAGCTGCGGGTACGGGAGTCGCTCGCCGGAGCCGGGAGCGACGCCGAGGCGCTCGACCGGGCGGGGCTCCTGGAACTTCTCGCGCTGAGCGAGGTGGTGGCCCGCAAGGCGGCGTACGGGCGTCAGCTCACCGTTCGTGCGGCGCGCGAGGCCGGTGCCTCCTGGTCGCAGATCGGCGCGGCCCTCGGCACCAGTAAGCAGGCCGCCTGGGAGGCGCACACGCGCTGGATCGACGCGCAGGCGGCGTCGTACGGGCAACCCGGGCAGCTGGGCTTCGACGAGGACGACGCGTCGCGGGCGCGGGCCGTCGCAGGGGGGCCGGAGGAGGGCTGACCGCGGCGCGCTCATCGGCTCGCGGAGCCCGACCAGGGACTTGAGGGCGCCCCCCGCTCGTCGGCTTGCGTGGCCATGCCCAGGGGCTGAAGGGGGCTGGCGTTCACCGGCTCGCGGGGCCGCGCGCAAGGGGTGAGAGGCGCTCCGCACAGCCATCGAGAGGCCCCGCGCAACGAACACCCGCCGGACTGCGATGAACGCAATGATCTTGCGGAGGTGCGCAAGGTTGCTGCATTACGCCCGTGAAGCCCGGGCTCGTAGGGTCAAGCGCTGTACTGAGTGCGGCGGGGACTCCGCTCGGCGGGTCCCTGCTGTCAGGGGTGCCGCCCGTTCCCGCCTCTTCCGGCCGGCAGCGATGAAGGAGCCAACGCGTGCTCGACCAAGGCGCACCCCCGCAGTCCCGCCCCTCGTCCGCCCCGCCGTCCCCGGGCATCGGCGCACGCCTCATGCGCCGCAAGCCGGTGGAACGCCTGGTCGCCGAGGGCGGCCAGGGTGAGGGAGGGTCGCTGCGACGCTCCCTCGGGCTGTGGCAGCTGACCATGATCAGCATCGGTGCCACCCTCGGCACCGGCATCTTCGTGGTCCTCGGGGAGGCCGTCCCCAAGGCCGGCCCCGCGGTCACCCTCTCCTTCGTGATCGCCGGCCTGACGGCGCTGTTCTCCGCCTTCTCCTACGCCGAGCTGGCGGGCACCATCCCGGTCGCCGGATCCTCGTACTCGTACGCGTACGCAACAATGGGCGAGCTGATCGCCTGGATCTGCGGCTGGTGTCTGGTCCTGGAGTACGGCGTGTCGGTCGCCGCCGTGGCCGTCGGCTGGGGCGAGTACCTGAACGAGCTGCTCGACGGGACCATCGGCGTCACCATCCCGGACGCGCTCTCCGCGCCGCCCGGCGACGGGGGCATCTTCAACCTGCCCGCGCTGATCGTCGTCCTGCTCGCGATGGCGTTCCTGCTCGGCGGCGCCCGGGAGTCGGCCCGCGCCAACACGATCATGGTCGTGGTGAAGATCGCCGCGCTGCTGCTGTTCTGCGCGATCGGCATCCAGGGGTTCCGGTCCGGCAACTACGAGAACTTCATGCCGCTCGGCATGGCGGGCGTCAGCGCCGCCGGGGCCACGCTCTTCTTCTCGTACATCGGCTTCGACGCCGCCTCCACGGCCGGTGAGGAGGCGAAGAACGCGCAGCGCGACCTGCCGCGCGCGATCATGCTCTCGCTGATCATCGTCACGGCGCTGTACGTCCTCGTCGCAGCCGTCGCCGTCGGCGCGATGCCCTGGCGCCGGTTCACCGACTCGGAGGCGGCGCTCTCCGGGATCATGGAGGACGTCACGGGCGACGCCGTCTGGGGCACGCTGCTCGCAGCCGGAGCGGTCATCGCCATCGCCAGCGTCGTCCTGACCGTGCTCTACGGCCAGACCCGCATCCTCTTCGCCATGTCCCGCGACGGACTCGTGCCCAAGGTCTTCTCGCGCGTTCACCCGAAGAGCGGTGTGCCGCGCGCCAACACCCTCATCGTGTCGGTGTTCTGCGGAGTGCTCGCCGCCGCGATCCCACTCGGTCAGCTCGCCGACGCCACCAGCATCGGCACGCTCTTCGCCTTCGCGCTGGTCAACATCGCGGTCGTGGTGCTGCGCCGGACACGTCCGGACATGCCGCGTACGTTCCGGGTGCCGCTGTCGCCGGTGCTGCCCGCGCTGGGCTTCGCGTTCTGCGTCTGGATGATGGGCAGCCTCGACACCGTGACCTGGGTGGTCTTCGGGGTCTGGATGGCCGTCGGGCTCGTGTTCTACTTCAGTTACGGCTACCGCCGGTCCCGTATCGCCACCGTAGAGAAGTGAACCACCCGCAGTGCTGAACAATCTCGACGAACGCATCGTGCACGCCCTCGCCGAGGACGCGCGGCGCTCCTACGCCGACATCGGGCAGCAGGTCGGTCTGTCCGCGCCCGCCGTGAAGCGCCGGGTGGACCGGCTGCGTTCCAGTGGGGCCATCACGGGGTTCACCGTGCGGGTGGATCCGGCCGCGCTGGGGTGGGAGACCGAGGGGTTCGTCGAGATCTACTGCCGGCGCAACACCTCGCCGGAGACCATTCAGCGGGGCCTTGAGCGGTACCAGGAGGTGGTGGCCGCGTCCACGGTCACCGGGGACGCGGACGCGGTGGTGCAGGTCTTCGCCTCGGACATGCGGCACTTCGAGCGGGTGCTTGAGCGGATCGCGGGGGAGTCGTTCGTGGAGCGGACGAAGTCGGTGCTGGTTCTGTCGCCCTTGCTGCGCCGATTCTCTTCCGGGTCGCCCACGTAGTCGCTCCGCTGGGGGCGAGTGGGGGCTGGTCGCGCAGTTCCCCGCGCCCCTGAGGGGCGCTTCCGCCGACGGCGCCTGCAGGTCGCCGTTACTCCGCCGTTTTCCTGGCCAAGGCGTTGTTTCCTATCGAGTTGTGCACGCTGAAGCTCACCGCGTCCGAGCGGTAGCGGTCGTCGGACCACTCCACCGGGCGGCCTTCGCGGGTGGTGGTGATGCGGCGGACCCGGAGCAGGGGGCTGGTGCGCCGGACGTCGAGGAGGTCGGCGTCCTGGGCGCCCGCCGCCACCGCGTCGATGAGGTGCTCGCCGTAGGCGAAGACCAAACCCGTCTCCTCGAAGAGGCGTTGGGTGACGGAGGGGCAGTCGGGCTCGATGGCCTCGACGGCGCGGGAGATCCAGTCCGCGTAGACGGTCCGCTCCAGGAGGACCGGCTCGCCGTCCAGGCCGCGGACGCGGAGCACGTGCAACACGGTGGTGCTCTCGCGCAGTTGGAGCCGTACGGCGTCCTCCGCCGTCGCTGGGCGGTACTCCTGCGTCACCACCTCGCCGGTGGCCTCCCGCCCCATCGCGCGCGCCCACTGGGCGAAGCTGCGCAGCTCGGCGAAGCTCTGGCTGCGGCGGCCGGCCAGGACCACGCGGCGGGCGCCTTGGCGTGAGCCGATGAGCCCCTCGGCGGTCAGGGCCGCGACCGCCTGGCGGACCGTGCCGCGCGAGACGGCGTACTGCGCCGCGAGGTCCGTCTCCGCCGGGAGCAGACTGCCGACCGTGTACTCCTCGCGGTCGATCGCCCGCCGCAGCGCCTCGGCGATCTCCTCGTGTCGCGCCGGCATGCTTCCCCTCTGATCAGGTTTCTGTGCACAGAGTAATCACCCTAGTCGAGGTGTGGAACTGACCCGTGTGGGTGGGGATTGTCCAAGGAATCAGGGGTCAGGGTTATTCCAGTGTTTACGAACAGGACATCATCGGCGGGCCTACTGAGGCCAACTTGTTCAGACAAGTTATCCGTTCCACCACACCCTCGTGCGTAATCCTGGAGTGACCGTGTCCGTGTTCCTGCCGAGGACCGCAGTCCTCACCGGCGGCCTTGCCGTCGTCGTCGCACTGGCCCTGAGCGCCTGTGGCGCGGCCCCCGAAGAGTCGACCACCGCCGACGGCAAGAGCGCGGCCACCGCGACCTCGGCCGACGCCTTCGGCGGCCTTGACGCCCTGGTGACGGCGGCGAAGAAGGAGGGCACGCTGCAGGCCATCACCCTGCCCCGCGACTGGGCCAACTACGGCGCCCTCATCGACGGCTTCGAGAAGAAGTACGGCATCAAGGTCGAGGTCGAGAACCCGGACGGCTCCAGCCAGGACGAGATCAACGCCGTCACCTCCCGCAAGGGCCAGGACCGCGCCCCCGACGTCCTCGACCTCGGCAGCTCCTTCGCTCTGAGCGCCGCCCAGCAGGGGCTGCTCGCGCCGTACGAGGTCGCCTCCTTCGGTGACATCCCCGAGGGCCAGAAGGACCCGAAGGGCCAGTGGTACAACGACTACGGCGGCTACATCTCCATCGGCTGCGACGCCAAGCGCGTCAAGACCTGCCCGACCACCTTCAAGGATCTGCTGAAGCCGGAGTACAAGGGGCAGGTCGCCCTCAACGGCAACCCCACCAAGTCGGGGTCGGCCTTCGGCGGCGTGTACGCGGCGGCCCTCGCCAACGGCGGCTCCTTCGACGACATCCAGCCCGGCCTGGACTTCTTCGCCGAGCTGAAGAAGAACGGCAACTACACGCCGGTCGAGTCGACCCCGGCCACGGTCGAGAAGGGCGAGACGCCGATCAGCATCGACTGGGACTACCTGAACGCCGGTTACGCCGCGGAGTTCCAGTCCAAGGGCGTCGACTGGAAGGTCACGGTCCCGGAGGACGGCAAGTTCTCCCAGTACTACTCCCAGGCCATCAACAAGGACGCCCCGCACCCGGCGGCCGCCCGCCTGTGGGAGGAGTACCTCTACAGCACCGAGGGCCAGAACCTCTGGCTCGAAGGGTTCGCCCGCCCGGTCCTGATGACCTCCATGGAGAAGGCCGGCACGCTCGACAAGACCGCCGCCGCCAAGCTCCCCGAGGTCTCGGGCACGCCGACCTTCCCGACCGAGGACCAGCAGGCCAAGGCCAAGGAAGTCCTGGCCCAGGGCTGGGGCAAGGCCGTTTCCGGATGACCGCCACTCTCCCCCCGGTCGACGTGGTGCCCGCCGCTTCCTCGAAGCGTGGGCGCCGCGTCGGCGGCTGGCTCCCCGTTGCCCCGCTGCTGGTCTTCGTGGCGATCGCCTTCGGGATCCCCGCCCTGGCCATGCTGAACGGCGCCTTCACCGTCAAGGACCAGGCCACCGGCGCCACTTCGTACAGCGCGGCCAATCTGACCGACTCGCTTCAGGGCGCCTACTTCACCGCCCTGGTCGGCAGCGTCAAGCTGTCCGCCGTCTCCGCGGGCATCGCGACCGTCCTTGGACTGCCGCTCGCCCAGGCCGTGGTGACCTCCCGCTTCCGCGCGCTGCGGGAGGCCGTGCTCACGGCGTCCGGCGTGCTCGCCAACTTCGGCGGCGTCCCACTGGCCTTCGCGTTCGTCGCCACCCTCGGCAACGCGGGTGTCCTGACCCGGCACTTCGGCCTGACCGACAAGGGCTGGAGCCTCTACAGCTTCTGGGGTCTGGTCATCGTCTACCTGTACTTCCTGATCCCGCTGATGGTCCTCACCATCACGCCCGCCCTCGACGGACTGCGCTCCCAGTGGCGCGAGGCCGCGCAGAACAACGGCGCCACCTCCACGCAGTACTGGCGGCACGTGGCCCTCCCCGTCCTCGCGCCCTCGCTGCTCGGCGGACTCGTGCTCCTCTTCGGCAGTGCCTTCGCCGCGTACGCCACCGCGGCGGCCATGGTGGGCAGCTCGGTCCCGCTGGTCACCCTGCAGATCGCCGACGCCATCTCCGGCAACGTCCTGGTCGGCCAGGAGAACGTGGCGCTCGCCCTCAGCCTCGACATGGTGCTGATCGCGGGCGTGGTGATGGCCGTGTACCTGCCCCTGCAACGACGGAGCGCGCGATGGCTCGCCTGAACCTCTGGCGGTGGGTCGTGCTGGCCCTCGCCGCGCTGTACTTCCTGGTGCCGCTCGCCGCGTCCGTGATCTTCACCGTGGACGTGCCGGGGCAGGGGATCACCTTCGACGCGTACAGCCAGATCGTCTCCACCGAGGGCTTCACCTCCAGTCTGCTGCTCTCCCTCGAACTGGCCCTCGCCACCATCGCCGTGGTGCTGCTGCTGATGGTGCCCGCGATGGTCGCGCTGCGACTCGGCGCGCCCCGGCTGCGGCCGGTCGTCGAGGTGGTGTGCTCACTGCCGCTGGTCGTCCCGCCGATCGCGTTCGTCGCCGGGATCTCCACGGTCCTCAAGTGGGGCCCCGAACACCTCTCCCGTACGCCGCTGTTCCAGACCTTCGTGGCGATCCAGAACCCGAGCTTCCCGTTCGTCCTCGTCCTCGCGTACGTCGTGATGGCGCTGCCGTTCGTGTACCGGGCGCTGGACGCCGGGCTGCGGGCCGTCGACGTACGCACGCTCGTCGAGGCCGCCCGCAGCTGCGGCGCGCCCTGGCCGCAGGCGTTGGTCCGGGTCGTCCTGCCCAATCTGCGTGGGGCGCTGCTCAACGCCTCCTTCCTCACACTCGCGCTGGTCCTCGGCGAGTTCACGGTCGCGCAGCTGCTTGGCTTCCAGCCGTTCGCCGTGTGGATCTACAGCGTCGGCGGCTCGCAGGCGCAGCTGTCCGTCGCGGTGTCCGTACTCAGCCTGCTCGTCACGTGGGCGCTGCTGCTCTCGCTCGCCGTGTTCGGCGGCCGCTCCCATAAAGCATCCGCTTCGGCCTCCCGGGGATGAACCCATGACTGTCACCACCCTTCAGAAAACGTCCGAGAAGGCCGAGAAAGCCGCCACCGTCGAATTCCGGGGCCTGCGCCGTGAGTTCGGATCGACCGTGGCCCTCGACGGTCTCGACCTCACCGTGCAGCCCGGTGAACTCCTCGCCCTGCTCGGTCCGTCCGGCTGCGGCAAGACCACCGCACTGCGCATGCTCGCCGGGTTCGAACATCCCGACTCCGGCGAGGTGTTGGTCGACGGCGAGGACGTCACGCGCGTGCCCGCGCACCGCCGCGACGCCGGGATGGTCTTCCAGTCGTACAGCCTCTTCCCGCACCTGAGCGCGTTGGACAACGTGGCCTTCGGACTGCGGATGCGCAAGGTCCGTACGTCCGAACGGCGCTCCCGCGCGGCCGAGTTGCTCGACCTGGTCGGCCTCGCCGACAAGGGGGAGAACTTCCCCCACCAGCTCTCCGGGGGCCAGCAGCAGCGCGTCGCGCTGGCCCGCGCACTCGCCCTGCGCCCGCGGGTACTGCTGCTCGACGAGCCGCTCTCCGCCCTCGACGCCAAGGTGCGGCTCAGCCTTCGTGAGGAGATCCGCCGGCTTCAGCAGGAACTCGGCATCACCACACTGTTCGTGACACACGATCAGGAAGAGGCCTTGTCCATGGCGGACCGCGTCGCCGTGATGCGGGCCGGGCAGCTCGAACAGTGCGCCACGCCCGCCGAGTTGTACGGGCGGCCGGCCACCCCGTTCGTCGCCGAGTTCGTCGGCACGATGAGCCGGATTCCGGGACACCTGGTCGGAGGACTGGTCGAGTTGCTCGGGCAGCGGCTTCCGGTCGACGGAGAGGCGCCCGTCGTGGCGGAGGGAGACGTGGTGGATGTGCTGGTACGCCCCGAGGCCGTACAGGTGCGGGCGGACGACGCGGGTGACGCCCAGGTCGTCGCGACCGCGTTCCTCGGGGCGGCCACCCGGGTCACCGTGCGGCTCGCCGATGCCACCGAGGTCAAGGCCGATCTGCCGACGCACGAGGCCGCGGAGCTCGCATCAGGGGCGGCCGTGACGGTGAGCCTGCCGGAGCGGCCGGTGCTGGTCGCCGCGCGCGCCAACTGAACCACCCCCGGTCGAGCTCACCCCCACGGGCCCCAGTTGAGTGAAGGAAAGAGAGTTCCGTGACCCACCGCACCACCCCCCAACTCACCCTCCAAGCCGTTCTGTTCGACATGGACGGCACGCTCGTGGACACCGAGCGGCTGTGGTGGGCGGCGGTGGAACAGGTGGCCGACGGGCTCGGGCGAAGACTGACAGGGGCCGACCAGCCGGAGGTGCTCGGGCACCCCGTCGAGTACACCGCGGCCTGGCTGGGCGGGATAACCGGGGCCCCGGCGGAGGCGGTCGCCGCCGAGCTGCACCGGGAGTTCGCCGACCGCGTCCGCACCGGCATCGTGCCCCGCCCCGGCGCGCTCGCCCTGCTCGACGCCCTGGCCCGTGACGGCGTACCCACCGCCCTGGTGACCGCGTCGCCGCGTGCGATCGCCGACACCGTTCTCGAAGCCCTCGGCGCCGGGCGCTTCGCCGTCTCCGTCACCGCCGACGACACCGAGCACACGAAGCCCGCCCCCGATCCCTACCTCGCCGCCTGTCGCGCCCTCGGCGTCGACCCCGCCGCCTGCGTCGCCGTCGAGGACACCCAGACGGGCGTCAGCTCCGCCGAGGCGGCAGGCTGCGCCGTGCTCGCGGTGCCCTCGCTCGCGCCGATCGGCCCCGCCCTCGGACGTACCGTCCTCAGCAGCCTGGAAGAGGTGACTCCGGCGCGGCTGCGAGCCCTGGTCGCCCCGACCGAGCTGCGGGTGATGAGCTGGAACCTCTGGTACGGCGGTACGAAGGTCGACGACCACCGGGAGAAGCAGCTCAAGGTCATCGCGGAGACGGGCGTGGACGTGGTCGCCCTCCAGGAGACGTACGGCAATGCGGCGCAGGAACTCGCCGACGCGCTCGGCTGGCACCACCACCGGGCCGGCGACAACCTCGGCATCATCAGCCGGTACCCGATCACCGCCCGCCTCGGTGACCCGGACGTCGGTTTCTACGGAGGCACCGGGGTGCGGATCCGTCTCGACGGCGGGCAGGAGGTGGCCGTCTGGAGCGCCCACCTCGACTACACGCCGTACGGGCCGTACGAGGCGCGCTTCGAGGGGCTTCCGGCGGGTGAGCTGATCGCCCACGAGGGTGTGCGGCTTGCCCAGATGCGGGAGATCCTCCGCGGGATCGCGGAATCTTCGGATGTCGGTACGCCTGTGCTTCTGCTGGGGGACTTCAACGCTCCTTCGCATCTGGACCGGCCCGATGTCGAGTGGCCTGTCACGAAGGCGGCGGAGGAGGCGGGGCTGCGTGACTCGTATCGCGAGGTTCACCCCGATCCGGTGCGGGATCCCGGGCATACCTGGTCCCCCGTACACGCCGAGCACGAGGACGGGAGCGGGCGGGCCGAGCCGCAGGATCGGATCGACTATGTGCTGTATCGGGGGCTGCGGGTGATTGACTCCCGGACCTTCGTTTGCGGTTCGCCGCGGGCGTGGCCCGACGTGGCGGGTAACGCCTGGCCTTCGGACCATGCGGCGGTGATCACGACGTTCGGGGTGGGGTAGGGGTTTCCTCGCCCCCTCCGCCCCTTCCCGTCCCGTTCCTGGGGGTCGCCGCCCCCAGACCCCCGCTTCGCGCTGAAGGCGCTCGTCCTCAAACGCCGGACGGACTAAAAACCTATGGCGCCCCCAGGAGCAAGGGACGGGTAGAGGCGGAGAGGCGAAAAACACCTCACCCACCTCCGCGCAACGAATCGCCGCCACCCCACCCCCCCACGCAATGATTCGTCCGCGCACGCGCAACGGCTCCGCCTTGTCCCCTGAGCACCCCCGCCCGTACGGTCTATGAGGCCCCCCAAACCCCTCCGTACCGGCAAGGAACACGCATGCGCACAGCCCTGCTCCAGAGCTCCGGCCGCCCCGGGTCGGTCGTCGGGAACCTGAAGGTCCTCGACGAAGCCGCGGGCCGTGCCGCGGCGGCGGGAGCCGGGCTGCTCGTGGCTCCGGAGATGTTCCTGACCGGGTACGCGATCGGCGACGACATCGCCCGCCTCGCCGAGGCCGCCGACGGCCACTCCGCGGACGCGATCGCCGAGATCGCCGAGCGCCACGGTGTGGCCGTCGCGTACGGCTACCCCGAGCGCTCCGGGGAGGCGGTCTTCAACTCGGCCCAGTTGATCTCCGCGGACGGCACCCGGCTCGCGAACTACCGCAAGACCCACCTCTTCGGCTGCTTCGAGCAGGCCCACTTCACGCCGGGGGAGCAGCCGGTGGTGCAGACCGAGCTCGACGGGCTGCGGGTCGGGATCATGATCTGCTACGACGTGGAGTTCCCGGAGAACGTCCGGGCGCACGCCCTCGCCGGCACCGACCTCCTGCTGGTGCCGACCGCGCAGATGCACCCGTTCCAGTTCGTCGCCGAGTCGGTCGTGCCGGTGCGCGCCTTCGAGAACCAGATGTACGTCGCGTACGTCAACCGGACAGGTCAGGAAGGGGAGTTCGACTTCGTCGGGCTCTCGACGCTGGCCGGGCCCGACGGGGTCGCCCGGGCCCGCGCGGGCCGCGCCGAGCAACTGGTCCTCGCCGACGCCGACCCCGTCTTTCTCGCGGCCTCGCGCGAGGCGAACCCGTATCTGAAGGACCGCCGCCCCGGTCTCTACGGGTCCCTCGTCTGAGTCCGAGCCTCGCCTTCCCCCGAAAAGCTTTCGCGCAAGGAGTCCGTACCCCATGACGTCCACCGTGCCCAACGCCGTCCAGCACGCCGACGTGCAGCAGCCGCCGATCACCATGTTCGGCCCGGACTTCCCGTACGCGTACGACGACTTCCTCGCGCACCCCGCGGGCCTCGGCCAGATACCCGCGACCGAGCACGGCACGGAGGTCGCGGTCATCGGCGGCGGGCTGTCCGGCATCGTGGCCGCCTATGAGCTGATGAAGATGGGGCTCAAGCCCGTCGTCTACGAGGCCGACCGGATCGGCGGACGGCTGCGGACGGTGGGCTTCGAAGGGTGCGATCCCTCGCTCACCGCCGAGATGGGCGCGATGCGCTTCCCGCCCTCGTCCACCGCCCTTCAGCACTACATCGACCTGGTGGGTCTGGAGACCCGGCCGTTTCCCAACCCCCTCGCGGAGTGCACGCCCTCGACCGTCGTCGACCTCAAGGGCGAGTCGCACTACGCCGAGACGGTGGACGACCTGCCGCAGGTCTACCGTGACGTCGCCACCGCCTGGAACGCCTGCCTCGAAGAGGGCGCCGACTTCTCCGACATGAACCAGGCCATGCGGGAGCGCGATGTCCCGCGCATCCGCGAGATCTGGTCCCAGTTGGTCGAGAAGCTCGACAACCAGACCTTCTACGGCTTCCTCTGCGACTCGGAGGCCTTCAAGTCCTTCCGGCACCGCGAGATCTTCGGTCAGGTCGGCTTCGGGACGGGCGGCTGGGACACCGACTTCCCGAACTCCATCCTCGAAATCCTGCGCGTCGTCTACACCGAGGCCGACGACCACCACCGCGGCATCGTCGGCGGCTCCCAGCAGCTGCCGCTGCGGCTGTGGGAGCGCGAGCCGGAGAAGATCGTGCACTGGGCGTACGGGACGTCGCTGGCCTCGCTGCACGGCGGCGCCCCGCGCCCGGCCGTGACCCGCCTGAACCGCACGTCCGGCAACCGGATCACCGTGACGGACGCGAACGGCGACATCCGCACCTACCCGGCGGCGATCTTCACCGCCCAGTCCTGGCTGCTGCTCTCCAAGATCGCCTGCGACGACTCGCTCTTCCCGATCGACCACTGGACGGCGATGGAGCGGACCCACTACATGGAGAGTTCGAAGCTCTTCGTGCCGGTCGACCGGCCGTTCTGGCTCGACAAGGACGAGCACACCGGGCGTGACGTGATGTCCATGACGCTCACCGACCGTATGACACGCGGGACTTACCTCCTGGACGAGGGCCCGGACCGGCCTGCCGTCATCTGTCTCTCGTACACCTGGTGCGACGACAGCCTGAAGTGGCTGCCGCTGTCGGCGAACGAGCGGATGGAGGTCATGCTGAAGTCGCTCGGCGAGATCTACCCGAAGGTCGACATCAGGAAGCACGTCATCGGCAACCCGGTGACCGTGTCCTGGGAGAACGAGCCCTACTTCATGGGCGCGTTCAAGGCGAACCTGCCCGGCCACTACCGTTACCAGCGGCGCCTGTTCACGCACTTCATGCAGGACGCGCTGCCTGAGGACAAGCGGAGCATCTTCCTCGCCGGTGACGACATCTCCTGGACCGCGGGCTGGGCCGAGGGCGCCGTGCAGACCGCGCTGAACGCCGTCTGGGGCGTCATGCACCAGCTGGGCGGGGGGACCGACCCGACGAACCCCGGGCCCGGCGACGTCTATGACGAGATCGCGCCGGTGGAGCTTCCGGAGGACTGACGTCGTGGGCCGGCTGATCAGTCCGGCAACGGCGTCAGCAGCATCCGTCCGGCGAAGCCCACCGCCGTGTCGAGGCGGTCGGCCAACTCCTCGGCGAGATCCGGGAGTCCGCGCAGCGCCCACAGCGCCCGGGCGGCCGACCAGGTGGCCTCGCGGGCCCGGTCCAGGCTCCACGCGCCGAGCAGGTGAGTCAGCGGATCGGCGATCTGGAGGAGGTCGGGACCCGGCATCAGCTCCTCGCGGATGCGCTCCTCCAGCGCGACGAGGAGATCGCCCACGCGGTCGAACTCGTCCTCCAGCTCGGCCGGTTCGCAGCCGAGCGTACGACAGGCGTCCACGACCGCGAGCGCCAGATCGTGTCCGATGTGCGCATTGATGCCCGCGAGCGCGAACTGCAACGGACGTACACCGGGATGCCGCCGGAACTGCAGCAGTGGCCGCCAGCAGGCGGGCGCATCTCCCTCCTCGGCCACCCGCAGATAGCGCTCCGCGAACCGCACGTCCAGCGTGATCGCGGCCGCCGGGTCCGCGAACTCCCCGGTGTCCAGGCGCCGGTCGACCTCCTCGGTGACGGCGAGGTAGACGCGGTTGAACACCGCGATCCCGTCCCGCTCGGGGAGGGCCGCGTCCAGGGTGCGCATCCGGGAGACGACTGTGTCCACGGTGTACACGGGATGGGTGAAGTGCTCCAACAACGCCATGGGGGCAGCGTCCCAGTCCTAGGCTGGCCGGAGTACCGCCGGGCCGGACGCTTCCCCAGAACGGGGGAACACGTCCGTGGCGGGAGTGGGGGGAGCAGTACGTGTCAGGCTCACGTGCCCAGCGAGCGGTCACGCGGAGGGCCGAGCGCAGGCGCGCCGCCCGACGCGGTGCCATGGTCGCGGCGGCCACGGTCGTGGTCGCGGTCGGCAGCGTCACGGGGATGATGTCCGCACTCGGCGACGGCCGCCCGTCCGACGACGCCAAACCCCTGGTGACCCGCGCGCCCAGCCTCCTGCCGCTGCCCGCCGTACCGACTCCGTCGCCGACCAGGACCTCGGCCTCACCGGCACCGTCCCCGTCGAGGTCGTCCCCGTCACCGAAGCCGAGCCCGAAGCCCTCCGCCGGCAAGGAGGATCCCGCGACCGTAGCCGCCTCCGCCGGGCTCTACCGACACCCCGAGTCCCAGGTGCTCGACTGGGTCGCGGCCCATCCGGACGACTCCCGGCGCTCGGTGATCGAGTCCCGGATAGCCGATCGACCGGCTGCCGTCTGGTTCGCCGACTTCACGCCGTCCACCATCACCGCGCGGGTCAGGGCGGTCACCTCGGGCGGCGCAGCACAGGGCCGGGTCCCGGTCGTCGTGGCGTACACGATCCCCGGGCGCGACTGCGGCGGTGCCTCGGAGGGCGGGGCACCCGACCTCGACGCGTACGACGCCTGGATCGACAACTTCGCGGCAGGGCTCGGCTCCCGCGAGGTCATCGTCATCCTGGAGCCCGATTCGGTCGCCCAGGCCGACTGCCTCTCCGTCGGCCAACGCGCCGACCGCTTCGCCTCGTTGGCCCGTGCCGGCCGCGTCCTCAAGGCCGCCGACCCCCGGGCCCGCGTCTACTACGACGCCGGCCACTCCGCCTGGAAACCGGCCGCCGCCCAGGCCGCCCTCCTCGAACAGGCGGGCGCCGCCTCGGCCGCCTCCTCCGACGGCATCTTCACGAACGTGTCCAATTTCCACCGTACGAGCGCGGAGGTCACGTACGCCCGAGAGGTGCTGTCCGCTCTCGGTGGCCCGGCGAGCCTGGGCGCTGTCATCGACACCAGCCGGAACGGCAACGGCGCCCCGGCCGACGGCGAGTGGTGCGATCCGGCGGGCCGCAGGATCGGACAGGAGCCGACCCTGAACACCGGAGAGGCACGGATCGACGCCTACCTGTGGGTGAAGCTGCCGGGCGAGTCGGACGGCTGCAAGGGCACGCCGGGGACCTTCTCGCCCGGCTACGCCTACGACTTGGCGACCTGAGAGTCCTTGTCGGAGTCCTTGTCGTACGACGAGGTGCCCTCGTCGGGCAGCGGCTCCTGTGTCTTGAGGTGAGCGGGAGCCAGTGCCCGCAGTGCGTGGTAACCGATGATCACGACGAGCGTGCCGAGGGCGATGCCGCTCAGCGAGAAGGTGTCCGTGAAGGTGATGGTCACGTTGCCGACGCCGATGATGATGCCCGCGGCGGCCGGCACCAGGTTCAGTGGATTTCGCAGGTCCACCCGGGCGTTGAGCCAGATCTGGGCGCCGAGCAGGCCGATCATGCCGTACAGGATGACGGTGATGCCGCCGAGCACGCCGCCCGGGATCGCCGCCACGATCGCGCCGAACTTGGGGCAGAGGCCGAAGAGAAGGGCGAAGCCCGCGGCGGCCCAGTAGGCGGCCGTCGAGTAGACGCGGGTCGCGGCCATCACGCCGATGTTCTCGGAGTAGGTGGTGTTGGGCGGGCCGCCGACCGCGGTGGAGAGCATCGACGCGACGCCGTCCGCGGAGATCGCGGTGCCCAGCTTGTCGTCCAGCGGGTCGCCGGTCATCTCGCCGACCGCTTTGACGTGGCCCGCGTTCTCGGCGACCAGCGCGATGACGACGGGCAGCGCCACGAGGATCGCCGACCACTGGAAGGACGGGCCGTGGAAGGTGGGCAGGCCGATCCAGTCCGCCTTGCCGACGGCGGAGAGGTCGAGCCGCCAGTGGTCGGTGAGCCTGCCGCTCGCGTCCACCGAGTGGATGCGGCCGAAGATCCGGTCGAGGGCCCAGGAGAGCCCGTAACCGAAGACGAGGCCCAGGAAGATCGCGATCCGTGACCAGAAACCACGCAGGCAGACGACGGCCAGAGCGGTGAACGCCATCACAAGGAGCGCCGTCCACTGGTCCTGGGGCCAGTAGGTGGACGCGGTCACCGGCGCCAGGTTGAAGCCGATCAGCATGACGACCGCGCCGGTCACGATCGGCGGCATCGCGGCGTGGATGATCCGCGCGCCGAAACGCTGTACGGCCACGCCCACCAGGAACAGCGCGACGCCCACGACGAACACCGCGCCGGTGACCGTCGCGCTGGTACCGCCCTGCGCGCGGATCACCGCGGCGACGCCCACGAAGGAGAGCGAACAGCCGAGGTAACTGGGCACGCGGCCGCGGGTCGCCAGCAGGAAGATGACGGTCGCGACGCCGGACATCATGATCGCGAGGTTCGGGTCCAGGCCCATCAGGACGGGTGCGACGAAGGAAGCCCCGAACATGGCCACCACGTGTTGGGCTCCCAGCCCGAACGTGCGCGGCCAGGAGAGTCGTTCGTCGGGGCGGACGACCGCTCCGGGGGCGGGCGTCCGCCCGTCGCCGTGCAGTTTCCAGCGCACACCGAGGTCCATGGAGTGGGTTCGCTTTCTCTGTACGTGAATCTGTCCGGACCATTGTCACGGCTAGCCAGCGGCCCTACGCTCGCACGGTCCCACTCATGAACTGTGTTCACGTTTATGATCGGAGTGACTGATGAGTGCAAGCCCTCGACTGGGCGTGCTCCTCGCGGCCGTGGTCACCTTGGCGGCCGTCGTCGCCCCCTCCGCGGTGGCCCAGGCCGCGCCGAAGCCGCCGAAGACCGCGGTCCTCGACGGGGCCCGGCTGGAGCAGACAAAGGCGCGCCTGGACCACGGCGATCCCCAACTCCGGCGCACCGTCAAGAACGTGACGGCCCGCGCCGACAACTGGCTGGACCAGGGTCCCTGGACGGTCGTCGACAAGCCGAGACCCGCCCCCAGCGGCGACGTCCACGACTACCTCAGCCAGGCCCCCTACTGGTGGCCCTCCCAGCCCAGGACCGCCGACAACCCCTGGGGTTGCCCCTACGTCCAGCGTGACGGCCAGCGCAACCCCGAGGTCGACACCGGCACGGACCGGCAGGACGTCGAGAAGGTCTTCGACTCGACGTACGACCTCGCGCTGGCCTGGTACTACACCGGCAAGAAGCAGTATGCCGAGAAGGCCGCCGCCGTCCTGCGCACCTGGTTCCTCGCCCCCGGCACCCGGATGAACCCGAACCTGAGCCACGGGCAGTTCATCCCCTGCAAGTACGACGGCCGGGCCATCGGCATCATCGACTTCTCGCAGTCCTACACGAGCGTCCTGGACGCCATCGCGATCCTGGATACGGGTGCCCCCGGCTGGTCGAAGACCGACCGCTCCGAAATGCTCGCCTGGAACACCGACTTCCGCGACTGGCTGGCCGACAGCGCCTTCGGCAAGGAGGAGGGCGCCGCCAAGAACAACCACGGCACCTTCTACGACATGCTGCTCGCCGGTCTGGCGTACGCGACCGGCGACAAGGACCTCGCGCGAAAGACCGTCCTGGACGCGCGCGGCAAGCGGATCGACCCGCAGATCGCCGCCGACGGCAGCCAGCCCCAGGAGCTGGCCCGCACCCGCAGTTGGCACTACTCGACCTTCGACCTGGTCGCCTACACCCGGCTCGCGGCGATAGGCCAACACGTCGGCGTGAACCTGTGGTCGTACAAGGGGCCGGACGGCCAGAGCCTGTTCAAGGCGGTCGACTATCTGCTGCCCGCCGCGACGGGGGCCGCGCCCTGGACCTACCCGGAGCTGGAGTTCTACCGCTTCGCGGCGAGCGACATCGTGCAGGCGGCGGCCGACGCCGGTGACAAGGCCGCGCGAGCGGCGGTGCGGAAGCTCGAAACGCCGCCCGGCGGGGACCTGTGGGCGCTGCGTCCCGCCGCCGAGCAGCTGGACTCGATCGCGGGCTGAGCCTCCGCCGTACGGGGCCCTGAGCAGGGGTTCCTGAGCGGTTGCTTAGGATGGGGTGACCCCACCGCCCCGTCCGGCACCCTCAGGAGCCCCGCCCGTGACAGCCGAAGCCCCGACAGCCCCCGCTCTCGTATACGGGCGGCTCATCCCCGTCACCGTCCACTTCGACGACCTCGACGCGCTCGGACTGCTGCACAACGCCCGCTACCCGGTGATGGCCGAGCGAGCCTGGACGGCCTTCTGGAACGAGCGCGGTTTCCGCGGCTTCGAGGGCGACTGGGAGGCGGCGGGCGACTTCTGCAACGCGGTCAAGGAGCTGCAGATCAGCTATGACGCCCCGGTGCAGCGGCCGGGTGCGTACGCCGTCCACCTCTGGCTGGAGCGGCTCGGGAACACCGGACTGACGTACGGCTTCCGCTTCTGCTCGGGCGATGGCGCGGTGACGTACGCGCACGGCACCAGGGTCCTCGTCAGGCTGGACGCCGGGACGCTGCGCCCGACGCCCTGGAGCGACCGGTTCAGGGCCGTGGGCCGGGAACTGCTGCGGCCGGCGGACTGACCTTCGGGCGGTCCCGGTCCCCAGCCCGCAGGACACCCGCGAACGCGGCGAGCCCGCCCGCCAGGACCGTCACCAGGCCGAAGGACACCATCAGGCTCGTCGCCTGCGCCAGCGTGCCGATCGCGCTCGGCGCGATCAGACCCGAGGTGTACGTGATGGTGGCGACGCCGGCGATGGCCTGGCTGGGGTTGGGGCCGCTGTGGCCCGCTGCCGCGAAGCAGAGCGGGACCACGATCGCGATGCCGAGGCCGAGCAGCGCGAAGCCGGTCATCGCGACGGCCGGGTGGTCCGCGACGACGATGAGCAGCCCGCCGAGTACGGCCAGGACGCCGCTCGCCTGGACGGTGCGTACCGCGCCGAAGCGGTTCACCACCGTGTCGCCCACGAGCCGGGCCACCGCCATGGTCAGCATGAAGCCGGTCGTCGACGCCGCGGCGAGACCGGCCGAGCTGCCCAGCTCGTCCTGCAGGTACACCGCCGACCAGTCCATGCTCGCGCCCTCCGCGAACACCGCGCAGAACCCGATTGCGCCGATCAGCAGCGCCGACCGTGGTGGCAGTGCGAACCGCGGCGGCGGCTCCTCGTCCTCGGCGGCCTGCAGATCGAGCACCCAACGGCAGGCGACCAGACCGAGGACGGTGAGGGTCGCGGCAGCCAGTGCGTGGTGCACGCGCGCGTCCGATCCCAGGTGGGCGGCGAGCGTGCCCGCCGCCGAGCCGGTCAGGGCGCCCGCGCTCCACATGCCGTGCAGGCTGGACATGACCGACTTGTTGAGCCCGCGCTCGACCTCGACGCCCAGTGCGTTCATGGCGACATCGGCCATGCCGGCCGTGGCGCCGAAAGTGAACATCGCCAGGCAGAGGCTGAGCAGGTTCGGCGCCTGAGACGGGAGAAGCAGGGCAAGCGTCCAGAGGGCGAGCAGGCCGCGCAGGGCCGTGCGCGAACCGAAACGGTGGCTGATCCGGCCGGCCAGCGGCATCGAGACGGACGCGCCGAGCGCCGTGAAGGCGAGCGCGAACCCCAGCTGGCCGGTGCTGAGCCCCGCATGGTCCTGGATCCACGGCACGCGGGTCGCGAAAGACCCGGTGACCGCGCCGTGCACCGCGAACACGGCGGCCACGGCGTATCGCGCGCGCTTCAACTCGCGCATGTCGTAGACCACTTCACTCATGGTGCCGCTGCCCTCCCGGACGTCCTCCCCGCACTGTTGGCGTAAACTATCAGGAACCCTGCCTGATAAATAGAGAATTTACGGCCGGGGAACCGGACAGGGGCTCCGCGCCCTTGCTGATCTGGAAGGATCCCGGCATGCCCGCATCTCCGAGCACCGCCCGGGCCATCAACGACCGGCTCGCCCTGCAACTCATGCAGCAGGAGGGCCCTTTGACGGCAGGGCAGTTGAAGCAGCTCACCGGACTGTCCCGTCCCACCGTCGCCGACCTCGTCGAGCGCCTCACCGTCGCCGGGCTGATCGCGGTGGTGGGGGAGTCGGGGTCGCAACGGCGCGGCCCGAACGCGCGCTTGTACGGGATCGTTGCCGACCGAGCACACCTGGCCGCCCTCGACGTCCGCACCGAGGGCGTCTCCGTCGTCGTCTCCGACCTCCTCGGCACCGAACTCGCGCGGGCGTCGGTGCCCATCGCGGACGACACGGGCACCGGGCCCGCCGTCGAGCAGGCGGTCGCGCTGGTGGAGCGCACCGCCAAGGAGGCGGGGGCCGAGCGGCTGCACACCGTCGGTATCGGCGCTCCCGGCCTCATCGACCCCGTCACAGGCGAGCTCCGTGACTCCAGCGGCCTCCCCGAGTGGCACCGCAGGCTCGTCGCGGCCCTCCAGGAGCGCCTCCCCGGCGCTCGCGTCCTGGTCGAGAACGAGACCAACCTCGCCGCTCTCGCCGAACAGCGCGACGGAGCCGCCCGTGACCGTGACACGTTCGTTCTGCTGTGGCTCGGCCATGGCACCGGCGCGGCCGTCGTCCTCGACGGCGCCCTCCGCCGCGGTGCCTCCGGCGGTACCGGCGAGATCGGCTTCCTGCCGGTACCGGGGACCGCGAAGCTGCCGTCGGCGACGGAGTGCGACGGCGGCTTCCACTCCCTCGCCGGGGCGGTGGCGATCGCGGGGCTCGCGGCGGAGTGCGGCGTCGTGGCGCAAGGGATGGCGCATGAGCCGTATGCGGCGGCGCTGGTGAGGGAGGCGGTGGGAGCGGTTGTGGATGCGCGTGCGGGCACGCGTGTGCGTGCGGGCACCGGTGCAGGCACGGGTGCGAGTGGGGGTGCCGCGGTTTCGGGAACTCCCGCTTCCCGTTTCCTCGACGCCCTCGCCGACCGGCTCGCCATCGGTGCCGCTTCCGTCGTCGCCGTGCTCGACCCCGGTTGCGTCGTCCTGGGCGGCGAGATCGGGCAGGCGGGTGGGGGCGTGCTCGCTTCGCTCGTCGAGGGGCGGCTCGCGCGGATGTCGCCGTTGCCGGTGGAGGTGCGGGCAAGTGCGCTGGGCGGGAGCGCGGTGCTGCGCGGCGCACTGCTGACCGCGCGCGAGGGCGCCCAGGACGAGTTGTTCGCGCCGCAGGCTCGGTAGGGGTTCGTGGCGCCGGCCCGGTAGGGCTTGCGCGCGGCCCGGGTTGGTGGGGGTTGCCGGGCTGGTAGACGTTCTGTGTCGCCGGGTCGGTGGGAGTTGTCGGGCCGCTACGGTTTTCGCGCCGCCGGGCTGGTGGGGGTGCCGGGCCGCCAGTGGTCCCGCGCCGCAGGGCCGACAGGTTTTTGCGCGCCCTCCGTCCCGGCCCCGGTCGGGCTCGTCATCCCAGCGCCGGGGCGACGGCTCGGGCGGCCCGGATGGCTCGGGCGGGTCGGATTGAAAGGCCCGGCGGCGGGGCAAGGGCCTCCGTCACCGCCGCCGGGCCGCTCGGGGGGCGGATGCGACACGTCGTGAACGCTCAGCCGTATCGCCGAGCCATGATCGCGACCCTAGGAGGACTAGACCAGTGAGGTCAATAGGTATGGACCAGCCTCGGCTCTGCGGGGTGTCCCGGAGGGCCAAGTGCGCGCGGTACCAGCCGAGTTGACCGGTCTTGTCACCCCTTGTGTCTCCTTGGAAGTCCATCCACACGGCCTGTGAGTCAGCCCACAGTTGTTCGCCCGCATGGGCGTCGATCAGACGTGGCACACTGGCCATGTACCAGAAGCAGCGCACTCCGGGGTCGGTGAAAGTCCGAACCGGCGGTTACAGTCCGCGACCCGGTCGCTTCCAGCGGCCGGTTGACCAGGTGAAATTCCTGGACCGACGGTTAAAGTCCGGATGGGAGGCAGTGCGCGGCGGGCGGGCATTCGTGCGCGCTGCCGTTTGTTTCGACTTGTCCTGACGGGACGAGTCCCATTCGGCATCGTTCCCGGTGTCGCAGTCCGTTTCATTCTGTCGTCATCGACAGGCCCCGGAGTCCGTGCCCTATGAGGCAGGAGGACCCGGGAAGTGTTCACCGGAATCGTCGAAGAGCTGGGTGAGATCACCGCCGTCGAGAATCTCGGCGACGCCTCACGCTTCCGACTTCGTGGCCCTGTAGTCACCGAAGGTGCGCAGCACGGCGACTCCATTGCCGTCAACGGCGTGTGTCTCACGGTCGTCGAACACGAGGGCGACGAGTTCACCGCCGACGTCATGGCGGAAACCCTGGACCGCTCCAGCCTCGGCGCCCTGTCCGTAGGCTCCCGCGTCAACCTGGAGCGCCCCACCGCGGTGGGTGCACGCCTCGGTGGGCACATCGTGCAGGGCCACGTCGACGGCACGGGCGCGGTCCTCGCACGCACGCCGTCCGAGAACTGGGAGATCGTGAAGGTCTCGCTCCCCGCGGACCTCTCCCGCTATGTGGTCGAGAAGGGCTCCATCACGGTCGACGGCATCAGCCTGACCGTCGTCGAGGCGGGCCCCGACTACTTCACCGTCAGCCTCATCCCCACCACCCTCGCGCTGACCACGCTCGGCCTCAAGCAGCCCGGCGACCCGGTCAACCTCGAGGTCGACATCATCGCCAAGTACGTGGAGCGCCTCCTCGGCAGCAAGGAGGCCACGCGGTGAACTGGCTCAACTCCGAGGCATTCACGCTCTTCGGCCAGCACATCAAGTGGTCGGACATGATCGGCAACACGATCGGTCTGATCGCCCTCGCGCTCGGCTGGCGCCGCTCCATATGGACCTGGCCGGTGCAGTTCCTGTCCGGCGTCATCCTCCTCGCGGCGTTCGCCACGGCGCACCTCTCCGGCAGCGCCGGCAAGCAGGTCGTCGTCATGGTCGTCGCCGCGTGGGGCTGGTGGCAGTGGAACCGCGGCAAGGGGCAGGCTCAGGACGGCTCCATCGCCGTACGGTTCGCCACCTGGCGCGAGCGCGGTGCGCTGCTCGGCGCCGCCGCCGTGGGCACCCTCGCGGTCGGCCTCCTGTTCAAGGCGTACCCGACCCTCTCCTGGGACCCGTGGCCGGACGCCTACATCTTCGTCGGCACCATCGTCGCCATGTACGCCCAGGCCCGCGGCATGGTCGAGTTCTGGTTCGCCTGGCTGCTGGTCGACCTGGTCGGCGTCCCGCTCAACTTCGCCAACGGTTTCGCCTTCTCCGGTTTCGTCTACGTCCTCTACGGCGCGCTCGTCCTGTGGGGCATGCGCGACTGGTGGCTGCGCTCCCGCAAGGCCGGGCAGCCCGTCCTGGAAGGAGCCCCGGCATGAAATCAGCGCCGGTCTGGTACAGCGGGGGGCACGATCAAGATGCCTCGGACTTCGCCCTCGACCCCGTCGAGAAGGCGATCGCCGACATCGCGGCCGGCCGCCCGATCGTGGTCGTCGACGACGAGGACCGGGAGAACGAGGGCGACCTCGTCATCGCCGCCGAGAAGGCGACCCCCGAAATCGTCGCCTTCATGATGAGCGAATGCCGCGGCCTGATCTGCGCCCCCATGGAGGGCGACGAACTCGACCGGCTCCGGCTCCCGCAGATGGTCGACGACAACACCGAGTCGATGAAGACGGCGTTCACCGTGTCGGTCGACGCGTCCGCCGCTCACGGTGTGACCACCGGCATCTCGGCATCCGACCGTGCCACCACTCTTCGGCTCCTCGCGGGCGGCAGCGCCGAGGCGGACGACTTCGTCCGCCCCGGCCACGTCTTCCCGCTGCGCGCCAGGCCCGGCGGAGTCCTGGTCCGCAACGGCCACACCGAGGCGGCCGTCGACCTGGCACGCCTCGCCGGCCTGCGCCCGGCCGGCGCGATCGTCGAGATCGCGGGGGAGGACGGCCGTATGCTCCGCCTCCCCGAACTGATCCCCTTCGCCCGCAAGCACGGCCTGACGATCATCTCCATCGAGGACCTGATCGCCTACCGGCGCGCCGCCGAGCCCACCGTCCGCCGCGAGGCCAAGACCCAACTGCCCACCGCCTTCGGCGAGTTCACGGCGTTCGGCTATCGTTCCACCCTCGACGGAGTCGAGCACGTCGCCCTCGTCCACGGAGACATCGGCGACGGCGAGGACGTCCTCGTCCGCGTCCACTCCGAGTGCCTCACCGGCGATGTCTTCCACTCGCTGCGCTGCGACTGCGGCCCCCAGCTCCAGACCTCCATGGAGCGCATCCAGGCCGAGGGCCGGGGCGTCGTCGTCTACCTGCGCGGCCACGAGGGGCGTGGCATCGGCCTCCTGTCCAAGCTGCGCGCGTACGAGCTCCAGGAGCGCGGCCGGGACACCCTCGACGCCAACCTGGAGCTGGGCCTGCCCGCCGACGCCCGCGACTACGGCGCGAGTGCCCAGATCCTCGACGACCTCGGGGTGACCAGCGTCCGCCTGATGACCAACAACCCGGACAAGACCGACGCGCTCGTCCGGCACGGCCTCAAGGTCACCGGCCGGGAGCCGATGCCCGTACAGGCGGGCGAGCACAACCTCCGCTACCTGCGCACCAAGCGGGACCGGATGGGCCACGACCTGCCCTGGCTGGACACGGCCACCGTGTCGGCCTGCAGCAACCAGTAAAAGCACAAGAACAGCACTGAGGAGAGACGTGAGCGGCAAGGGTGCACCTGAACTGTCCGTACGCAACTGCGGCGACCTGCGCGTCGCGGTCATCGCGGCACAGTGGCACGAGAAGGTGATGGACGGCCTCGTCGACGGCGCGCTGCGCGCCCTGCACGAGCTGGGAATCGACGAGCCGACCCTCCTTCGGGTCCCCGGCAGCTTCGAGCTCCCGGTCGTCGCCAAGGTCCTCGCGGGCCGCGGATACGACGCCATCGTCGCGCTGGGCGTCGTCATCCGCGGCGGCACCCCCCACTTCGAGTACGTGTGCCAGGGCGTCACCCAGGGCCTCACCCAGGTCTCCCTCGACACCGGCGTCCCCATCGGTTTCGGCGTGCTGACCTGCGACACCGAGGAACAGGCCCTCGACCGCGCGGGCATCGAGGGCTCCAACGAGGACAAGGGACACGAGGCGGTGACGGCCGCCGTGGCGACCGCGGCCACCCTTCGCTCAGTATCCGAACCCTGGCGTTAGCGGATGCGCGTAAGCGCGTAGGGTGAGAACCACCATGTCCAATAAGACGTTCGAGGAGCTCTTCACCGAGCTCCAACACAAGGCCGCCACCGGCGATCCCGCCACTTCGCGCACCGCCGAGCTGGTCGGCAAGGGTGTCCATGCCATCGGCAAGAAGGTCGTCGAAGAGGCCGCCGAAGTATGGATGGCCGCCGAGTACGAGGGCAAGGAAGCCGCCGCCGAGGAGATCTCGCAGCTGCTCTACCACGTCCAGGTGATGATGGTCGCGCGCGGGATCTCCCTCGACGACGTGTACGCCCACCTCTGAGCCGCAGCCCCGCACCCCCGCACGTACGAACGAAACAACTAGCAAAGGAAGCCGACCTCATGCTGCGCATCGCCGTCCCCAACAAGGGTTCCCTGTCAGGACCTGCGGCGGAGATGCTGCATGAGGCCGGCTACCAGCAGCGCCGGGAGTCCAAGGAACTGCGGATCGTCGACCCGGAGAACGAGGTCGAGTTCTTCTACCTCCGCCCCCGCGACATCGCGATCTACGTCTCCTCCGGTCGCCTCGACATCGGCGTCACCGGACGCGACCTGCTCATCGACTCGGGCGCCGGCGCCGAGGAGATCCTCCCGCTCGGCTTCGCCCGCTCCACCTTCCGTTTCGCCACCAAGCCCGGCACGGCGAACTCCATCGAGGACCTCGCGGGCAAGACCGTCGCGACCTCGTACGAGGGCATCGTCGCCAAGCACCTCGCCGACCACGGCATCGACGCCTCCGTCGTCCACCTCGACGGCGCCGTCGAGACCGCGATCGAGCTGGGCGTCGCCGAGGTCATCGCGGACGTCGTGGAGACCGGCACCTCGCTGCGCAACGCGGGCCTCGAAGTGTTCGGCGACCCGATCATGAAGTCCGAGGCGATCGTGATCCGCCGGGTCGGAGCCGACGCCTCCGAGGACGCCGAGCCCAAGGTGCAGCAGTTCCTGCGCCGCCTCCAGGGCGTCCTGGTGGCACGGACGTACGTGATGATGGACTACGACTGCCGCGCCGAGCACCTGGAGAGGGCGGTCGCGCTCACTCCCGGCCTGGAGTCGCCGACCATCTCGCCGCTGCACAACGAGGGCTGGGTCGCCGTCCGCGCGATGGTGCCGGCCAAGGAGTCCCAGCGGATCATGGACGATCTGTACGAGCTCGGCGCGCGGGCCATCCTGACCACGGCCATCCACGCCTGCCGGCTCTGAGGGACCTCACGACCATGTCCGAACTTCCCGCTCTGCCCGTCACATTCCGGCCGTCCCGAACCCGGGCCGTCCTGGTCTGCGCCGGCGTGGCGATCCTTGTGGTCCTCACCACAGTCGTGCTGCTCCTGGAGCAGCTCGGCCCGGGCGAAAAACTCAGCTTCATCTTCACCGGGGCCCTGATCTTCGGGGTGCTCCTGATGCTGGCCCGGCCCAAGGTCGTCGCCGACGAGAGCGGCGTCACCGTCGTCAACATCGCCAGCAGCAGGCGCCTGGCCTGGGCGGAGATCCTCCAGGTCAACCTGCGCCCGGGCGACCCCTGGGTGTTCCTCAACCTCAGTGACGGCACCAGTCTGCCCGCGCTCGGCATCCAGCCGGGCATCGCCAAACACCGCGCGATCAAGGACGCTCGCGCCCTTCGAGCCCTCGCCGAAGCCCGCTCCACGGGTCACCCCGAGGAACATCAGGGCTGACTCTCAGCCTTCCACCCTGCCGCACGGGCCCCTGTCTTGATTAATCTGTTGGCGGAGGCGTTTTCATCGCGCCTCCGCCGCTGATGTGCCAGCCGGTATTCAGAGGCCCCCAGCTACCCGAGGAGTGACTCCCTCCAGCGATGGACGGATCGTCCTGTAGTACCTGCGCCGCCCCCTTCCGACATATCGAGGCGGCGGCATGATCATCCCTCTGCTGCTCCTTGGGGCGGCATTCCTGCTCATTCTCGCCAACGGATTCTTCGTCGCGGCGGAGTTCGGCCTTGTCACGGTCGAGAAGCCCGACGCCGAGAAGGCGGCCGCCGAAGGCGACCGACGGGCTGCGACAGTCGTCAACTCGCTCAAGGAGCTGTCCTTCCAGCTTTCCGGCACCCAGCTCGGCATCACCATCACCTCACTCGTCGTCGGCATGCTCGCCGAACCGGCGCTCGCCGAGCTGCTGCACGGACCGTTCGCCGCGACCGGCCTGCCCGAGGGCGCCGTGCCCGGCGTCGCCGTGGTGGTCGGCATGCTGCTGGCCGCGGCCGTGCAGATGGTCATCGGCGAACTCGTGCCCAAGAACTGGGCCGTGTCCAAGCCCCTCCAGGTCGCCCGCTTCGTCGCGGGCCCGCAGCACATGTTCGCCCGCACGTTCCGCCCGGTGATCGCCGCACTCAACGCGGTGGCCAACCGGCTCGTACGAGCCCTGGGCGTCGAGCCCGCCGAGGAGCTGGCCTCCGCCCGCACCCCCGGCGAACTCATCTCCCTCGCCCGGCACTCCGCACAGGCCGGCGCGCTGGAGCAGGACACCGCGGATCTCTTCGTACGCACCATGTCGCTGGCCGATCTGACCGCGCAGCACGTCATGACGCCGCGCGTGAAGGTCAGCGCCCTGCAGTCCTCGGCGACCGCCGAGGACGTCGTCAACCTCACCCGGGCCACCGGCCTGTCCCGCTTCCCCGTCTACCGCGAGCGGATCGACGAGATCGTCGGCATGGTCCACCTCAAGGACGCCCTCGCGGTGCCCTCGCGCGACCGGCTGCGGACCCCCGTCGGCCGGATCGCCCAGGCCCCGCTGCTCGTCCCGGAGACCCTGCCGGTGCGGCCGCTCCTGGAGCAGTTGCGCAGCGAGCAGCCGATCGCCGTGGTCGTCGACGAGTACGGCGGCACGGCGGGCGTCGTCACCCTGGAGGACATCGTCGAGGAACTCGTCGGCGAGGTCCGCGACGAGCACGACGGGCAGGATCTGCCCGAACTCGCGGCGGCGCCGCCCGAGGACGGAAAGCCCGCGTGGGAGGCCGACGGCAGCTGCCGGGTCGACGTCCTGAAGCGCATAGGCCTCGACGTGCCCGAGGGCCCGTACGAGACCGTGGCGGGCCTTGTCGCCGATCTGCTCGGCCGTATCCCGGCCGCCGGTGACAGGGCCGAACTGCCGGGCTGGCGGCTGCTGGTGCGCCAGGTCGGGCACTACCGCGCCGAACGCGTCCGCCTCGTGCGGACCGCGCCTGTCGCGGAGGCCGTCCGATGAGCGTGCTCCAACTCCTCTTCGCCGCCCTGCTGGTGCTCGCCAACGGCTTCTTCGTCGGCGCCGAGTTCGCGCTCGTCTCCGTACGGCGCAGCCAGATCGAACCGCTGGGGACCGCGCGGGCGCGACAGGTGCTGTACGGCCTGGAGCGACTGCCCCAGATGATGGCCGCGGCCCAGTTCGGCATCACCGTCTGCTCGTTGACGCTCGGCGCGGTCGCCGAGCCGACCGTCGCACAGCTCCTTGAGCCGCTCTTCGAGGCGGTCCACATGCCGCACGGCGTGATCCACCCCCTCGGATACGTCATCGCGCTCGCCTCGGTCGTCTTCTTCCACCTCGTCATCGGCGAGATGGTGCCGAAGAACCTGGCGATGGCCGCGCCCGAGAAGACGGCGCTGTGGCTCAGTCCGGGACTGGTCGCGTTCGCGCGGCTGTGCCGGCCGGTCACCGTCGGCCTCGGGGCCTGTGCGCGGGTGATCCTCAAGCTGTTCCGCGTGGAGCCCAGGGACGAGGTCGAGGCGGTCTTCACCAGTGAGCAGCTCAACCGTCTCGTCGAGGACTCCGGGCAGGCGGGTCTGCTGGACCCCGAGGAGCAGGAGCGCCTCGAGGACGCCCTGGAACTGGGCTCCCGCCCGGTCACGGACGTCCTCCTCGACTCCGGCTCCCTGGTGACCGTGGGTCCCTCGGTCACCCCGGGCCAGGTCGTCGCCCTCACCGCCCGCACCGGGTACTCCCGTTTCCCGGTGGTCGCGGAGAACGGCGCCTTCATGGGCTACCTGCATGTGAAGGACGTACTGGACCTGGAGGAGTCGGACCGGGCGGTGCCCCAGCAGAACTGGCACCACATGACGACCCTGCGGGCCGAACTCCCTCTCGACGATGCCCTCACGGTGATGCGCCGCGCTGCGACGCACCTCGCCCAGGTCGCCGACACGTCCGGCAAGGTCCTCGGCCTTGTCACGCTGGAGGACGTACTGGAACTCCTCGTCGGCGAGGTACGGGACCCGGCGCACCGGGAGGTTCCGGCGGCGCCGGTACGGGTCTCGGAACCGCGAGCGAGCGGAGCCCCGGAGGAGGCCCAGGCACTGGCGAGCTGAGCACCGGGTCGCGCAGTTCCCCGCGCCCCTTCAGGGG
>NZ_JBHXMF010000058.1:0-58196 GCF_042721055.1 Streptomyces sp. NPDC058470 | reverse complement strand
GCCAACAGCCACGGCCCCGCTCTCCGGTGGGAGAGCGGGGCCGTGTGCGCGCTGAAGGGGTCAGTGCCAGCTGTGCGGTGCCCGGAAGCCGGGCTCGCGCTCCAGGCGGCGCCAGCCGGCCTTGGGGCGGGCGGCGTTGTGAGACGTGGCGGAAGCGGGCGCAGCCGCCGCGCGAGCCAGCAGGATGGCCGTGATGGCGGCGACTTCCTCGGGCTCGGCGTGGCCCTTCTCGACGCGGATGTCAGAGTTGTTCATGGGTTCAGTCTCCGTGAGAGAGGTTTCCGCAGCGCTGCCGCGGAGGATCCGCAGGGTTACTGCGGGGGGTTGCCGTGCTTGCGGGAGGGCAGGTCCGCGTGCTTGGAGTGCAGCATCGCCAGGGACCTGATGAGCACTTCCCGGGTCTCGGCGGGGTCGATGACGTCGTCGACAAGACCCCGCTCGGCCGCGTAGTAGGGGTGCATCAGCTCTGCCTTGTACTCCTTGACCATGCGCACGCGCATCGCCTCGGGGTCCTCCGCCTCGGCGATCTGGCGGCGGAAGATGACGTTGGCGGCGCCTTCCGCGCCCATCACGGCGATCTCGTTCGTCGGCCAGGCGAACGTGAGGTCCGCGCCGATGGACTGGCTGTCCATGACGATGTACGCACCTCCGTACGCCTTGCGCAGGATCAGCGAGATCCTCGGCACCGTCGCGTTGCAGTACGCGTACAGCAGCTTCGCGCCGTGCCGGATGATTCCGCCGTGCTCCTGGTCGACACCGGGCAGGAACCCGGGGACATCCAGGAGAGTGACGATCGGGATGTTAAAAGCGTCACACATCTGGACGAAGCGCGCAGCTTTTTCGGAGGCCTCGATGTCCAGCACACCCGCGAGGGACTGCGGCTGATTGGCGACGATGCCGACGACCTGGCCGCCGAGACGGGCCAGCGCACAGATGATGTTGCGGGCCCAACGCTCGTGCACCTCAAGGTAGTCGCCGTCGTCGACGAGCTCCTCGATCACCTTCGTCATGTCGTACGGACGGTTGCCGTCCGCCGGAACCAGGTCGAGCAGAACGTCCGAGCGGCGGTCGGCGGGGTCCTCGGACGCGACACCCGGGGGGTTCTCGCGGTTGTTCTGCGGCAGCATCGACAGGAGGTAGCGGACCTCCGCGATGCAGGTCTCCTCGTCGTCGTAGGCGAAGTGCGCGACACCGGAGGTCTCGGCGTGGACATCCGCGCCGCCCAGACCGTTCTGGGTGATCTCCTCGCCCGTCACCGCCTTGACGACGTCCGGGCCCGTGATGAACATCTGCGAGGTCTCGCGGACCATGAACACGAAGTCGGTCAGAGCGGGACTGTAGGCCGCGCCGCCCGCACAGGGGCCGAGCATCACGCTGATCTGCGGGATGACCCCGGACGCCCTGGTGTTGCGCTGGAAGATGCCGCCGTAACCGGCGAGCGCGGACACGCCCTCCTGGATACGGGCTCCCGCGCCGTCGTTCAGGGACACCAGCGGCGCCCCGGCCGCGATGGCCATGTCCATGATCTTGTGGATCTTCGTGGCGTGCGCCTCGCCCAGCGCACCGCCGAAGATACGGAAGTCATGCGCGTACACGAAGACCGTCCGGCCCTCGACCGTGCCCCAGCCGGTGATCACACCGTCCGTGTACGGCCTCTTGGCCTCCAGGCCGAACCCCGTCGCCCGGTGCCGACGCAACTGCTCGACCTCCTGGAACGAACCCGCATCAACCAGCAGGTCGATACGCTCCCGCGCCGTCAGCTTGCCCTTGGCCTTCTGCGCGGCGGTCGCCTTCTCGCTGGGGCCCCGCAGCGCCTCCGCACGGATCGCGTGCAGCTCGGCCACGCGCCCGCGTGCATCCGTGGGTTCGCCTGAGGATCCTGAGGATTCGGCCTCATCCAAAACGGTCATGTAGCGACCTTACGAAGCCCACCAAGGAAAGGGGGCCGTCGACTCCGTACAGTCTCCGGGCCGTTTTCCTGGTACCCCCCAACAGAACCACTGCTTCAGGCAGGCGATCTGACTGCTCAGGGGGCCTCTTCCTTGTAGAGGTCGAACAAACCCGCCAGCTGAGAGCCACCTCACATTCATGAGGAGCACATGCCATCCCTGGAGTGAACAGCCACCTGAGCGGTGACCTTGCAGCTGCCCCAGGCGCACCCCTGGGACACCCCTGGGGCACCCCAAAGATGTCGCTTGCGGAGCGCGGTTGTGTGACGCAACGTAACGTTCCGAACACGTGGTGAATGATGTTGAAACTTGAATGGAATAGGTCTACCTTCCCCCTTGTTGGCATCGTTGAATATTAAACAGCCTCGCTCAACCACCTCGCGTCGCGGCTTCCGCACGAAACCGCGACCCGTCCCCCAAGGAGCACACCATGAGCATCTTCGGCCGCAAGACCGACAACGCCGCCGGCACGGACACGACCCCTGTCGCGGTGAACCCCGAACTGGCCGCGCTGACCGGCGACTACACGCTCGACCCGTCGCACACGACGATCGGCTTCGTCGCCCGCCACGCGATGGTGACCAACGTCAAGGGCAGCTTCAAGGACTTCGAGGGCACACTGCATCTGGACGGCTCCGACCCGTCCAAGTCGACCGCCTCGATCGACGTCAAGATGGAGAGCGTCGAGACCGGCTCCGCGGACCGCGACGGCCACCTGAAGAGCGCCGACTTCTTCAAGACGGACGAGTTCCCGACGATGACCTTCCGCTCCACCGAGGCGGAGGCCCTGGGCGGCGACGACTACCGGATCACCGGTGAGCTGTCGATCCTCGGCACCACCAAACCGCTCACCATCGACCTTGAGTTCAACGGCTCCGCCACGGACCCGTTCGGCAACCAGCGCGTCGGCTTCGAGGGCAAGGCCGAGATCCTGCGCTCCGAGTGGGGCCTCAGCTGGAACGCGGCGCTGGAGACCGGCGGCGTCCTCGTCTCCGACAAGATCAAGCTGGTCTTCGACATCTCGGCGATCAAGAACGCCGCCTGATTCCGCGGTCGACGCCTCCAGCACCCTCGAAGCGCCCGTCCTCTGACACTCCGGTAACCAGAGGGCGGGCGCTGTGCCATGTCCGGGCGCCCGCCCTCGCGACCATCGCTCGCACGCGTGCGCATTTCCCGGCTCCGCCGCCAGGGAGCACCAACTTGCAAGGGTCCCGCTCCCCCGCGACCCGCAACGTCGGTTCCGACTGCGGTTCCTCGGTCCCGGGGAATAACCCGGTGCGGTCGACCCGGGTGGCAGTTAGCCTCCGTCCATGACTTGGCTGCCCACTGACTTCGTACATCCCCTGCGCGTCGAATTGCCGGGCGGGTACCACCTGCGTCCGATCAGCGGGGCGGATGCGGACATCGACTACCCGACCGTGATGGGTTCGCGCGAGCGGCTGTGGTCCATTTTCGGTGAGGCGTGGGGGTGGCCCGCCGAGACCATGTCGTACGAGGCGAACAAGGAGGACCTGGAGCGGCACGCGGCCGAGATCACCGCCCATGAGTCCTTCAACTACGTGCTGCTCAATGACGCGGGTACCGAGGAATTCGGGTGTGTCTACATCGATCCTCCGGGGAAGGCCGGCGCCGATGCCGAGATCTCCTGGTGGGTCGTGGATGAGCGCGTGGGCAGTGAGTTGGAGCGGGACCTGGACTCGCTCGTGCCTCGGTGGATCGCCGGGGACTGGCCCTTCGAGCAGCCTCGGTTCATCGGCCGGGACCTGTCGTGGAAGGAGTGGCTGGCGCTGCCGGACGCGGGCTGATTCTCAGAGAGAGCGCGGCTCAGGACCTGTCCGGCCGGTCAAGCCGCCGGAAAGCGGCTGTATTTCGTCGGCATGAGCAGTCGGACGTGTCCTTAAGCGTCGCGCCATCTGAATACCGCGGCGCCGACCAGTAGTAGCCCCAGCGCGTACGCCGCCAGCACGCCCAGCCCTGGCCACGGGCCTATCGGGAGTCGGGCGAGGTCCCGGGTTGCCTGGATGGCCATGCCGGCCGGCATGGGGGCCCAGCGCTCGACGCGGTCCTTCCAGGTGGCGGAGCCGAGCAGGTCGGCCAGGAGCGGCACGACGTACAGGAGGCCGAGGCCCAGCGTGATCGCGCCCGCGGTGTCCCGTAGGAGGACTGCCAGGCCCAGGCCCAGGACGGCTATGAGGATCAGGCAGAGCACTGAACCGACGGCGGCGCGGAGTGTGGTCGGGTCGGTGAGGGTGAGGAGGGGGTAGCCCTCGGCGGGAGTGAAGCCGTTGCCAGGGAGGATCAGACGGGCCGCGTAGAGGGAAGCGGTGATGGCCAGAGCGCCTGCTGCCGCTGTTGCCGTGGCCAGTACGGCCGCCTTTGACGCCAGGACGCGTGAACGGCCGGGTGTCGCCGTCAGCGTCGTCCCGATCGTGCCCGTGCCGTACTCCGCTCCCATCGACAGGGCTCCGAGGATCAGGATCGTCGCCTGGCCGAGCCAGACTCCCGTGAGGCTGAGCTTCACGGTGTCCTCGTGGCACGCGGCCGCCGTGAGGCAGTCCCGGGTGGTGACCGCCGACACCGAGGCCGTACCCACCGCGACCGTCAGGACGACGGTCGCGGCCAGCAGAAGCCAGCTACTGGGCAGTGTGCGGAGTTTTGTCCACTCCGCGTGGAACGACCAGGTCATACGTCCCTCCTGCGCAGGCGCCAGGCGGCCAGCGCCAGAGCCACGACCACGTATGCGCACAGGACCGCGAGGCCGTTCCAGGGAGCGAGGGGGTAACAGCCGCTCTCCGGAAGGCAGTTGTGATCCACCTGTGGGTAGTACGTCGCTCCCTGCTGGACGGCGAACGCTGCCGCCGGGGTCAGCTTGAGCAGCCATTGCCCGACCGGGAGAGGGAGGGCGAAGGCGAGGATCTGCGGGAGGATCACGAGGACCACGACGACCGTGATCGCGGCCGCGCTGTTGCGGAGTATCGCCCCGGCAGCGAGCGCGAGGACCGCCACCAGGGACAGGAGTGCCGCGCTGCCGACGATCGCTCGCAGAGCCGTGGTGTCCAGGAGGGAGAGGTCGGGATACACGGGGGGCTTGAACCCGTTGGAGCGCATAGTGCTCTGGGCCAGGGGAAAGGTGATGGCCGTTGCCACCAGGCTGACGGCGAACGTGACGCCGCCGATCACCAGGGCCTTGGCCGTCAGGACGCGGGTGCGGCGCGGGGTCGCCGTGAACGTCGTACGGATCATGCCGCGTTTGTACTCGGTCGTGATGAAGAGGGCTCCCAGCGCCACCATGAACACCACGGCCACGAAAACGCCCTGGAAGCTCATCTGGATGACGTCGGGACCGGTCTCGTCCGGGGCGATGTCGCCCGTGCCGGCGACGGTGTAGACGCCGGAGGCCGATACCCGGGTGGTGCCGGGCTCGGGGTGCGCCGGGCCGGACTGCGGGGCGCCGGAGGCGTTCGGGTCGGAGGCATTCGGGGCGGGGGCATTCGGGGCGGGGGCGCCCACGTCCGTACTGGTCCAGGCCGCTCCCCTGGCGCCGCCGCTCAGGGCGAGGTGGTCGAAGCTCGCCGTGATGTTCGTACTGCCGGCCGTCTCCGAGGTGCCGCCGAAGGAGCGGCGCAGGTTGTTGTGGAGCGGGGTGGCGACGAACAGGCCTGCCTGGGTCGTGCCCGCCAGATCGGGCAGCGTGACCGAACCCACCTTCGTCCAGTCGGAGCCGTCGGCGGACTCATATCCCGTCAACTGCGTGCTCGTCCGTGTCAGACGGAGCCAGCGCGGATCACCGGAGGCGCCGCTGCCCGCCTTGTCCTGTGTGAAGTTCCATTGCATGCGGACGCCGTGGTCCGGGGTCACCATGAGGGCCGCGTACTGGCTGCCGGCCTCCGTGCTCTGCTTGATAATGATCCCGGCCTTCGCCCAGGGCTCCGGATCGCGTCCGCCGAGCCCCTTCAGGTCGGACACCCGGACCGTGACGCTGCCGTCACCGGCCAAGGGCTGATGGACGAAGCGGAAGCTGTCGGTGACCTGGGCGCCGTCCGGGGCGAGGGTGACGGGCGCCCCGCCGGAACTGACCGACGAGCCGCTCGCGGCAAGCTGCGAGATCAGGACCGTGACCGCCGCCGCGACGACGAGCACCAGCACCCAGACACGCACCGTCCAGAACTTGGACCACTCCGCGCGCAGCAGCCGTCCGAATCCTTCGCGGGTGGGCGGGAGTTGTGAGCGGTAAGGAGCGATGGTCGGAGAAGGAGAGGTCATCGGGTGACCTCGCCCTCGGGGGCCGAGGTGAACTCGGTCGCGTGTCGCGTGAGCTCCATGTACGCCTCTTCCAACGTCGCCCGGTGGGCGCCTACTTCGGCGAAGGGGATCCGGGCCGCGCCGAGCAGCTCCACGATCCGCTCCGCGGGCAGGCCGGTGACCGTCAGTGTGTCGGCGCCTGTGACGGCCACCGTGCCGCCCGCGCGGGCGAGCAGCTCCATCGCCTCGGTGCGCGCGGTCGTACGCAGGGCGACCCGGTCGCCGGATGCGGCCGCGAGCAGGGTGGCGACGGCGGTGTCGGCGATGAGCCGGCCGCGGCCGATGACGACCAGGTGGTCGGCGGTGTCCTCCAGTTCGCTCATGAGATGGCTGGAGACCAGGACGGCTCGGCCCTCGGCGGCCAGACGGCGCAGGAAACCGCGGATCCACTGGATGCCCTCGGGATCGAGCCCGTTGACCGGTTCGTCGAGGAGGAGGACCGGCGGGTCGCCCAGCAACGCGGCAGCTATACCCAGACGTTGACGCATACCGAGTGAGTAGCCGCCTGCGCGGCGTCGGGCGGCCTGGGCCATTCCGACCTGTTCGAGGACCTCGTCCACGCGGCGCAGGGACAGGCCGTGCGAGTGCGCGAGCCAGCGCAGATGGTCGCGGCCGCGGCGGCTCGGGTGCAGTGCGGCCGCGTCGAGCAGGGCACCCACCTCCAACAGAGGGGAGCGCAGGGCGTGGTACGGGCGGCCGCCGATGAGCGCGCGCCCCTCGTCGGGGGCGTCCAGGCCGAGCACGGCCCGCATCGTGGTGGACTTGCCCGCCCCGTTCGGCCCTACGAAACCGGTGATCTGCCCCGGCTCGACCGTGAAGGACAGCCCGTCCACCGCGACGGTCCGGCCGAACCGCTTGCGCAGGTCTTGGACTTCGATCGTTGCGTCACTCATGCTCAGCGAGATTAGGGATTGGCGGGCTTCGAGTCGTCCCGCCAGGGAGCCGTTTTCGGCGCCCCTGGCGTGAGGGACGGATCCCCTGCCGGGTCCCCCGTGCGGGGGAGAAACCCCAGGGTGACGCGCTGCGGCGCCGCCGACGGCACAATGGCGTGCATGAGCGAGGACACTGCGCGACGCGGCGATGGGGTCGCGGGGGTGTGGGAGTGGCTACGGCGCTTCCCGGCCCCCGTGACGTACCCGGTTGCCCTCGCTCTCCTCGCCTGCGCAGAGGTTCTGCTCCGAGTCGTAAGCCTGCGCGAGAATCTGGCGCTCGCCCTGCTGCTCGGGGTCTGCACCACTCTTCCGCTCACCTTCGTGCTCGGGGCCGACCGTGCCATGGTGGTGCGGGCCGGGGCCGCTGTCGCGGTGACCTCCGCGGGAGTGCTTGCGCTGACGCCGTTCCGAGCGCTGACCCTGGCGGGGGTAGTGGCCCAACTGGCTTCTGTGTACTGGCTCGGGCGAGCCGGGGCACCCCGGCTCAGCGGCGCGCTCGTCCTGCCGTACGTCGTCCTGGCCCTCGCCAGCCAGGACGACCTCACCACCCGGGTGATGGCCGTGCTCGTGACCACGCTCGCCTCCGCCGCGGCCGCGACGGGCATCGCCCATCAGGTCCGCAGTGCCGCACTCGCGCACAGCGCGACGGAGCGGGCCTTCGCGGACACCCTGCTCGCGCATGCCGCGCGCGGCGAACGGGCGCGGATCGCGCGGGAGTTGCATGACGTCGTCGCCCACCACATCTCGATGATCGCCGTCCAGGCGGAGACCGCCCGGCTGACCACGGCAGGGCTCCCCGCGGACGGCGCCACCCGGCTGCTCGCCATCGGGGACACCGCCCGGAGCGCGCTGACGGAGATGCGGCGGCTGCTGGGGGTGCTGCGGGAGGACGCCGACGTGGGTGTCACCCGGCGCCCGCAGCCCGGACTGCGCCAGCTCATGGAGCTGATCGACGACTCCCGGGACGCCTCCGGCTCCCGTACCCGGTTGATCGTCAGCGGCCCTGTCGCCGCGCTCGAACCGGGCATCGAGGTCACCGCGTTCCGCATCGTCCAGGAGGCCCTGACGAACGCCCGCCGACATGCGCGGGGTGCCGCCGTCGATGTCGAGCTCCGTTATTCGGACGAGGACTTGGCGATCCGCGTCCGCGACAACGGGCCGGGGCCGCCCGTCGGCACCAGCAACTCGGAGGCCTCGGGCGTTTCGCAGGGCTCAGACGTCTCCCGTGCCTCGGACGCCGGCCACGGGCTCCTCGGCATGCGCGAACGTGCCGCCACGGTCGGCGGCACCCTCCGTACCGGCCCGGCACCCGGCGGCGGGTTCCTCGTCGAGGCGCGGCTTCCCGTACGGGCGGAGGCCCTTGTATGACCGAGACCCATGCGAGCACCCCCACTCGGGCCGAAGCCACCGCGCCGATCCGTATCGTCGTCGCCGACGACCATGAGGTCGTGCGTGCGGGATATGCCGGACTCCTTGCCACCCAGGCAGACTTCAAGGTCGTCGGCACCGCGCGCGACGGCGCCGAGGCGGTGCGGATCTGCCGGGCGGAGCGACCCGACGTGGTTCTCATGGACGTCCGTATGCCGGTCATGGACGGGATCCAGGCGACCGCCGAACTGATGGCGCCCGAGGCAACAGCTGTACAGGAAATGGCCGCACGGGCGACGCCCGCACAGGCGACGCCCGCCGAGCGCGCGGGCTCTGACGCGCAAAAGGGCCGGGACGACCCCACGGGCGGGGGTGAGTTCACGGGCCGGGGCGAGCTCACGGGCAGGAGCGAACTCGAGAGCCTTCCCGAGCGCCTTCCCGAGCGCCTTGGCGAGCGCCCTGGCGAGCGCCCTGGCGAACGCCTTCCCGAGCGGCTTGGCGAACGCCCTGGCGAGGGCCTCGGTGAGGCTGCTGCTCAGGGCCCTCCCCGGGTGCTCATCCTCACCACCTTCGACCTCGACGAGCATGTGTACGACGCTCTCGCTGCCGGGGCGAGTGGGTTTCTCCTCAAGGACGTCACCGCGGAGCGGCTTTTCGAGGCGGTACGGGTCGTCGCCGCCGGGGAGGCCTTGCTCGCGCCCGCCATCACCCGCCGTCTGATCGCCGAGTTCGCCCGGCTGAAGCCCCGGACGCCCGCACGGAAGACACTCGGCGCGTTGACACCACGCGAGACGGAGGTGCTGCGGCTGATCGCGGAGGGCCTGTCCAACCCCGAGATCGCCCGGCGGCTGCACGTGGGCGAGGAGACCGTGAAGACACACGTCAGCCGCGTTCTGTCCAAGCTCGGTCTGCGTGACCGTACACAGGCGGTGGTGACGGCGTACGAGAGTGGGCTGGTCGTGCCGCGTACGGGCGGCGAGCCGTTGGGGGCGCCCTAGGTCCTGTCGTCACCTTCCCGTCTTCCTCGCGACGCCATGCACGCCCTCTCGCCGCACCGGGCGCAGACCCAAGTACGTCCCGTACGAAGGTCCACGCCCGGCACACCGAGAGCACGCACCCGACGCCGCGAGGCCGCCCTCCGGGCGACGACGGGAAATTGACGACAGGACTGACCTAGGTGAACTACCAGTCCCAGTGCGGGACTTCGCGGAGTGGGTGGAGTTCCCGGTCCGTCTCGGCCAGGGAGTTCTGCTGGGCGACGCGCGAGCCGAACTCGACATGGGAGCGGACGGCGGTGCGGAAGAGTTCGTCGTCGGGCAGGTCCGCCTCGTCGAGCGACTCCAGATAGACCTGCACGAAGCGGTCGCGCTGTTCGTCGGTGATCCGCAGGCCCCGGTGCACGTTGATGATGTGCGCGAAGCCGAGTTCCTGGGTGAAGCGGTCCGGGCCGCCGAACGACTCGGCGGTGAACCAGGTCAGATGGTCGACGTGATGCGGTTCGCGGCGCGGGAAGACCTCGCGCAGGACGGGGTCCGCGAGCGCCTTCGCGTAGAAGATCTCCTCCAGGCGGTGCAGGGCATCGTCGCCGCCCGCGTGTTCGTAGAGACTCGTCACGCTCTCATCGTGGGGCGGTGGCACAGGTTCCGCCAAGTCCTGCGGGGGCCACATGAACTCATGAACTCAGCGGGCGTCGTAGTCCTGGCGGGCGTCCTCGACCTTGTCGAGGTGGACGGAGGCCCAGTCGGCGAGAGTGGCGAAGAGTGGGGCCAGGCTGCGGCCCAGTTGGCTGATCTCGTACTCGACACGGGGCGGGACCTCGGGGTGGTAGGTGCGCACGACGAGACCATCTCGTTCCAACTGGCGCAGGCGTTGGGTCAGCACCTTGGGTGTGATCTTGGTGATGCGGCGTTCCAGCTCCACGAAGCGATGCCGCCCGTATTCGTTGAGCGACCACAGGATCGGGGTCGTCCAGCGGCTGAAGACGATGTCGACGACCGGGGCGATGGGACAGGCCACCTCCGGGTCGATCGACATGTCCGTCGCCGTCGCCCGCCATGTGCTGTCGGTCACAATCGACCCCTCTCCCCATTACTTTCCTCTAGGTACCTACTATGCCATCGCCAGTAGCTTCTCATCAGGCCCCACAAGGGGCTGGGCCGGCAGGTCACTGCAGGTCAAACGGGTCACTGGGGAGTGAACATGATCGTGGTAACGGGAGCGACGGGGAATGTCGGGCGGCCGCTCGTGCGGGCGCTGGCCGCGGCGGGCGAGCAGGTGACAGCCGTCTCGCGCGGGGCTTCAGCGGCGGACGTGCCGACGGGGGTGCGCCACGTCCAGGCCGATCTGAGTGAACCCAAGAGCCTTGAGCCCGTGCTCGACGGCGCCGAGGCGCTGTTCCTGCTGATCTCCGGCGAATGGTTCGCGACTGTCGGGGATCTGAGCGGGATCCTCGACGCGGCTCGGATCGGGGGCGTACGACGGATCGTCTTTCTTTCGTCTCAGGGCGTCGGGACGCTACGGCATCCGCCGGAGCTGGAGGAGGCGGTCAAGCGGTCGGGGCTGGAGTGGACCGTGCTCCGGCCGGGGGGATTCGACTCCAATGCGTTCGCGTGGGCCGAGCCGGTTCGCGCGCGGCGGGTGGCCGCCGCGCCGTTCGGTGACGTCGCGCTGCCGACCATCGACCCGGCCGACATCGCCGAGGTCGCCGCCGTCACGCTGCGGGAGTCCGGTCACGGCGGCAGCACGTACACACTGACCGGGCCTGCGCCTGTCTCGCCCAGGCAGCAGGTCGCGGCGATCGGGGACGCGCTGGGCGAGCCGGTGCGGTTCGTCGAGCAGACGCGTGACGAAGCACGGGAGCAGATGCTGGGGTTCATGCCCGAGCCGGTCGTGGAAGCCACGCTCGGGATCATGGGAACACCCACGGCCGAGGAGCAGCGGGTCAGTCCCGATGTGGAGCGGATTCTCGGACGTCCGGGGCGTACGTTCGCTCAGTGGGCGGAGCGTAACCTCGCCGCGTTCAAGTGACGGGAACGGCCTGAGGTCCTTCGGCGGCCGCCTCATCGTCAGAAGCCGCCGCCGAAGTCCCCTCCACCGCCGCCGAAGTCGCCGCCTCCACCGCCGAATCCGCCGCTGAAGTCGCCGGAGTCGAAGTCGGCGCCCGATACATCGCCGCCTTCGTATCCGGCGGAGCCGAAGTCGCCGTAACCGGAGCCGTAGTCGGCCGCGTACGCGGGACTGGCCATCATGCTGCCGAGCATCGTGCCGACGAGGAGGCCGGGCAGCAGGCCGCCGCCGAAGTAGCCGCCCGCCCAGGGGCCATAGGCCGGGCCCGCATCCCAGTAGGGGCGGCGTCCGTACTCGGTGTCCACCTCGCGGATCGCCGGGTCGGCGCCGTCCGCCAGGCGGGCCCGGTCCGCCGCGCAGACCGGGACCTCACGAGTCGAGCCGCCGGCCGGCGTCCAGGTCGCGTCGGCGACCGAGGGGCCGTGCCGCGGGTCGAAGAAGCAGGGGGCGCGGCGCTCGGGGACCGGGCGGCCCTCGCGGCGGGCGGCGAGCTCGGCGAGGGAGAAGCGGCCGTCCTCCAGGGCCTTGGTGACGGCGCGTACGTCTTCTGGGTACTCGGCGGCGGCCATGGACGACTTCGCCTGCTCGTACGCGTCCAGGGCGCGCTCGTAGTCCGCGCGCATCGAGTCGTCCGCGCCCGCTTCCGCGGGGTGGAAGTCGAGGCGGTCCAGTTCCTCGCCGAACGCCGTGATGTCCTCGTCCACCACCACGCGGAGCTTGTCGAGGGCCGCCCGCTGCTCCTCCGCCTTGCGGCGCTTGTTCCGTCGTACGAGCGTGTAGGCGCCCGCGCCGCCGAGCACCGCCACCGCGCCGACCGTGATCAGGGCGGTTGTGGAGACGCCGGCGCCGTCGGTGCTGCCGGAGTCCCAGCTCGCGGGGGCCGCGCCGCCGATGTTGGCGAGCGCACGGTCCGTGAAGTCGTCCAGCTGGGTGTTGGTGTTCTCGTTGTTCTGGACGCTGGTGAGGAGGTTCTGCAGGGCGGTGGTGGACATCACCGCGGAGTCGGCTCTGGCGTCGAAGCGGTCGCCGAGCCTGATCGCGTACAGGCCGGTGATGCCGGTGGCGGTGCGGAGGTTCTGGAAGAGGTTCTGGGTGGGGAAGTCCGCGGGGAGTACCGCGACGAAGACCGGCTTGTCCGCGGTCCTGATCTTCTTCGCGAGGGTGTCGGCTTCCGCGGTGGAGAGCTGGGCGGAGGCGGCGGGGTCGACGTATACAGGGGACTCTCGGAGGGCTGCGGCTACCGTGCCTACGTCGGTGGCCGCGTGGGCCGTGGGCGCCTGGGCGGTGAGGACTGCCAGGGCGGCGAGCGTCAGTACGCTCAGCAGTCCGGGGAGCCTTCTTGCGCGTGCGGCCCTCATGTCTTCGACGGTACCTGACAGTGACGGGAAGTGGCTGTGCGGGTGGGGCGGGGGTGGGTGGGGTTTTTCGCCCCCTCCGCCCCTACCCGTCCCTTGTTCCTGGGGGCTACCGCCGCCCCCACACCCCCGCTTCGCGCTGAACGCGCTCGTCCTCAAACGCCGGACGGGCTGTCGGACCCGTCCGGCGCATGGCAGTGCCTACGTCGCCGCGTACGCCTCCCTCAGTTTCGCCACCGCGTCCTCGTACCGGCCTGTCAGGAGGAGGTGGTCGGCGTCGGCGAAGGGCTTGGAGACGGCGGCTGTGATGGTGGTGCCGATCTTCTGCTGGACCAGGAGGCGGGCCTTGGTGACGGCGGCCTGGCCTGCCTTGGCCGAGCCCGTCCGCTCGGCGGCCTTGGCGGCCAGGGCGAGGGCCTTCAGGGTCGCCGTGCCACCCTCGGGTGTCCTGGTGAGGGTCGTGAGGCCCCAGCCGTACGGGAACTGCGGATCGTACGACGTGTCGCCGACGTTGATCGGCAGCTGGGACTCGGACTTGGGCCAGGTGACAGGGAGTTGGCCGGTGAAGGGACGCTTGCCGTAGAGGACGTCCGCGACGCCGGAACCCTCGGTGCCCGGCAGCCAGGAGGCGACGAGGGCGTCGATGTCACCGAGGCGGTCGCCGACGAGCTGCGGCCGTCCGGAGACGGTCAGGACCACGCACTTGATGGCGCCGCAGACCTTGTCGACGGCGGCCTTGTCCGCGGCGGTCAGTTCGAGGTCGTTGCCGTTGCCCACGTCGCCGACACCCTCGGCGTACGGGGTCTCGCCGACGACGACCACACCGACGTCGTAACCGGCGGTCGAAGCCGACGCGTCCTTGGAGTAGGTGACGTTGCCGCCGGCCTGCTGCAGTCCCTCCAGGATGGTCGTGCCCTCCGTGATCGCGCCGGAGGAGCCCTGCCAGGTGATGGTCCAGCCGCCGGTCTGGTTGCCGATATCGTCGGCGTTGGACCCGGCGACGTACACCTTCTGGGACTTCTTGAGGGGCAGGACGCTGCCCGCGTTCTTGAGGAGGACCTGCGACTCGGCCGCCGCCTCGCGGGCCACGGCCCGGTGTTCGGGCGAGCCGATGTCGGACGCGCCGCTCGTGTCGGCGTACGGCTCCTCGAAGAGGCCGAGCTTGAACTTCTGCGTGAGGATGCGCGATACGGCGTCGTCCACGCGCGCCTCGCTGATCCGGCCCGCGTTCACCTCGCTGATGAGCGTGGTGTGGAAGTCCTTGTACGCGTACGGGACCATGACCATGTCCATGCCCGCGTTGACGGACGTACGGACGTCGGAGGCGTAGTCGCCGGGGATCTGGTTGATGCCGTCCCAGTCGCTGATGACGAAGCCGTCGAAGCCCATCTCGTCCTTCAACACCCCGTTGATGAGCGCCGCGTTGGCGTGCATCTTCACCGGGCCGGCGTCGTCGCCGACGATGTCGACCGACGAGTAGGAAGGCATGACCGAGCCGACGCCGCGGTCCACGGCGTCCTGGTAAGGCGCCAGGTGCACCGCTTCCAGCTCCTGCTCCGTGACCTTGGTGATGCCCTGGTCGATGGTGTACGAGCCCGAGGTGGACGAGCCGTACTCGGTGCCGCCGTCGCCTACGAAGTGCTTGGCGGTGGCGAGGACCCTGTCGCTGTCGCTCAGGTCCTTGCCGTTGGCGCGGCCCTGGAGACCCTGGATGATCGTCTCCAGGGACTCGACGAGGGCCGGGTCCTCACCGAAGGACTCGTAACTGCGGCCCCAGCGTTCGTCGCGAGTCACGCACAGGCAGGGCGCGAAGGTCCACGGAATGCCGGTGGCACGGACCTCGGCGGCGGTCACCTCGCCCGTCTCCTCGGCGAGTTGGGGATCACGGGTGGCGCCGATGCCGATGTTGTGCGGCATGACCGTCGCGCCGACGAGGTTGTTGTGGCCGTGCACCGCGTCCACGCCGTAGATCAGCGGGATCTGGAACCGCGTTGCCTGCGCCTGGAGTTGGAAGGAGTCGATCATCTTCGCCCACGCCTCTGGGGTGTTGGGCGTGGGGGTCGAGCCGCCGCCGGAGAGGAGCGAGCCGAGGGCGTACGTCGCGATGTCGCTCTGCGGGTTGATCGCGTTGCGCTCGGCCTGGGTCATCTGACCGGCCTTCTCCGCCAGGGACAGCCGGGACACGAGGTCGGCGACGCGCTTCTCCACCGACAACTTCGGGTCCAGGTACGGGAGTCCGTGGGCGTCGATGACGACCTGCGGGGTGCCGACCGGGGGCTTGGCTCCGGTGACCGTCAGCTTCAGGGGGATCGTCTCGGCGGACTCCCCGGACCTGTCCTTGACGGTGGTCACGGAGACGGTGCGCGAGGCGCCTGAGGCCGTGCCCGCCGGGAAGGTGATCGAGCCCTTGACGGGCTTGTAGTCCTTGCCGGAGTCGGCGGTGCCGCCGGTCGTCTCGTACGCGACGGTCACCGGCTCGTCGAGCGGGAGAGCGCCGGTGGTGGCGACGGAGACCTTGACGTTGGCCCTGCCGCCCTCCTTGACCGGGTAGACCGTGGAGTCGGTGAGGACGCTCGCGCGCAGTGACTGGTCGGCGGTGCCGTACAACTCCACGCCGTCGATGGCGAACTGGGCCTTGAGGCCGACGGGGAGGGTGAGGGAGTAGCCCCACATCTCGGTGAGGCCGAGGATGTGGTCGATGCCGCCCACTGGCTGATAGTCCGTGCGATAGGCGAAGTCTGCGAAGGGGATCTCGATCTGTTTCCAGCCGGTGAAGTCGTCCGTGAAGGATGTCGTCCACAGTTCGGAGGCCGCGCCGTTCGCGCCGCCGTCCTTGATCTCGAAGGGGATCTTCTTGCCGTTGTTCTGGCCGTCCCACCAGAAGCGGATGCCCTTGTGCGCGGACCAGTCATGGGCCGGCTGTCCGGAGGCGAAGTCGTGACTGTAACCGCCGTAGCCGCTGATGTCGTAGGTGCCGGTGAGGACCTTGGCGCCCTCGGGGGCGTCGGCCCGGGCGGTCAGGGCCAGTTGGGGCGGATCGTCGGTGTCGCCGCCCCATGTGAAGAGGCCTTCGGCAGGCGGATTCGCGAACGGGACCTCGCCCTCGAAGGTGTCCACGGGGACAGGGGACGGGTCGTCGGCCTGAGCGGCGGCTGACGCGGAGGCCAGGGGCAGCAGCCCGGTGAGCAAGGCGGCGGAAACGAGCAGGGCGGTTCTTCGCATGGACCTTCCCTCGACTCTCGTTGATCCTCTTGGTTCGTGTGTCAAACCCTCTTCGGTGTACTGAGTACTCGTCGGTGCTCTTCAGTGCTCTCTTCAGCGCTCTTCAGTACTCTTACGACTTAGATCACGCCGTGAGTTAACTGGCGTCCCTGCAAACCGTCAAGACTTCACGTCAGAACCGGTACACGGGCAATACCCGGCTGGATCAGCAGAGTTGTTCCTTCAGTCTTTGAACGCGCGACCCCTTGACTCAGGCCCGCAGCCGTCATTTACTCACGCCTCGCACGCCCCCATCCCCCACCTCCAGAAGGGCTGCGCGCCGATGAGCACCACGAGCACAGCAAGATCTCCAAGAAGCCTGAAGAGAACGGGCCGGGCAGCGCGGCTGCTCGTCGCCGGACTGCTGACGACAGCCGGACTCGGCGCCGTGGGCACTGTTCCCGCCCACGCGGCGGGCGAGCAGGTCACCGCCTACCTGACCACGACGGACGACACCGGCGGCCGCCATGTCACCCGCGGATTGCAGGCGCAAACCCCCTTCGCCTTCTCGGCCGGCAGCGGCGGAAGCGGCGACAACATCACCGTGGACGAGAACACCCGCTACCAGACGTTCACCGGCGGCGGCGCCTCTTTCACCGACACCGCCGCCTGGCTGATGAACAGCAGTGGGGCGCTGACGCAGGCCCAGCGTGACGCCGCGATGACGAAGCTGTTCTCGCCGACGGCCGGGATCGGGCTCTCTTTCGTACGCAATCCGATGGGCGCCTCGGACCTCGCGCGGTACGGGTACTCCTACGACGACGTGGCGGCCGGACAGACCGACCCGAATCTCGCGCAGTTCTCCATCGCACACGACCTGGCGGATGTCGTACCGCTGACCAAGCAGGCGCGCACGCTCAATCCCGCACTGACCGTGATGGCGTCGCCGTGGACGGCGCCCGCCTGGATGAAGGACAGCGGGTCGCTCAACGGCGGCTGGCTGAAGTCGGAGTACTACTCGGCGTACGCCTCGTACTTCGTGAAGTACCTACAGGCCTACCAGGCTCAGGGTGTGCCCGTCTCGTACGTCACCGTGCAGAACGAGCCGACGTGTTGTTCCGGGTACCCGTCGATGAGCTGGAACGCCTCGGGACTCGCCTACTTCACCAAGAGCGAGCTGCTGCCGAAGCTCCAGGCGGCGGGGCTTTCGACCAAGGTGCTCGCCCATGACTGGAACTGGGACGTGTACGACTCGTACGCCGCCTCGACGGTCGACGACGCGGCGGTCCGCACGCATCCGAACTTCGGCGGGGTCGCCTGGCACGGCTATGGCGGCGACGTCACCAAGCAGACCACCGTCCACAACCAGTACCCCACGCTCGACGCCTTCGGAACCGAGCACTCCGGTGGCACCTGGATCGCCAACCAGCAGCGTGAGGACATGCTCAACATCGTCGACTACACCCGGAACTGGGCGAAGTCGATCACCAAGTGGTCGCTGGCCGTGGACCAGAACATGGGGCCGCACAACGGTGGTTGCGGCACCTGCACCGGGCTCGTCACCGTCCACAACGGCGACGCACAGAGCGGGCAGGTCGACTACACCATCGAGTACTACACGATGGGGCACCTCACGAAGTTCGTGAAGCCGGGCGCGCAGCGGATCGCCTCCACGGCGAGTACGTCCGTGCCCAATGTCGCGTGGCGCAACCCGGACGGGTCGAAGGCGCTGATCGCGTACAACGACGCGTCCACCGCGAAGACGGTGACGATCAACTGGGGTGGGCAGCACGCGACTTACTCGCTGCCCGGCAAGACCTCGGCGACGTTCACCTGGTCCGGGACGCAGGCAGGTGGCGGTGACCAGAGCGGGGCCTTTGTGGGGCTTGCCGGTAAGTGCCTTGATGTGGCCGGGGGTTCGTCGGCCAACGGGACCGCCGTGCAGCTCTACGACTGCAACGGGTCGACCGCGCAGACCTGGACGGTCAAGGCCGACGGTTCGGTTCAGTCGCTCGGGAAGTGCCTCGACGTGACGTCGGCGTCCACTGCGGACGGGGCGCAGCTTCAGCTCTACGACTGCAACGGTACGGGGGCTCAGCGGTGGACGTACAACTCCACCACCGGGGATGTCGTCAATACCGCGGCCAATAAGTGCATTGATGTGACCGGGAATTCGTCGGCGAACGGGGCTCGGGCGCAGATCTGGACCTGCACGGGGGCTGCCAACCAGAAGTGGCATCTGCAGTAGGGGGGTGCGGGGTGGGGCGGGGAGGGTTTTTCGCCCCCTCCGCCCCTACCCGTCCCTTGTTCCCGGGGGCTGCCGCCCCCAGACCCCCGCTTCGGCCTGAACGGCCTCGTCCTCAAACGCCGGACGGGCTGAGAACGCCTACTCCGCCGGCTCCACCCCCGCCCGCAGCAGACCGTACGTGCACGCGTCCTCCAGCGCCTGCCAGGAAGCGGCGATCACGTTCTCGCCGACGCCGACCGTCGACCACTCGCCCGCGCCGTCGGAGGTGGAGATGAGGACGCGGGTGGTGGACTGGGTGCCGTGTTTGCCCTCCAGGATGCGGACCTTGTAGTCGACGAGCTCCAGGTTGGCGAGTTGGGGGTAGAGCTTTTCAAGGGCTACGCGCAGGGCGCGGTCGAGGGCGTTGACCGGGCCGTTGCCCTCGGCGGTGGCGACGATGCGCTCGCCCTTGGCGAAGAGCTTGACCGTGGCCTCGTTGGCGTGGCTGCCGTCGGGGCGGTCCTCGACGATGGCGCGCCAGGACTCGACGCGGAAGTACTTGCGGGCGCGGCCCTCGGCCTCCTCGCGGAGCAGCAGCTCGAAGGACGCGTCGGCCGCCTCGTAGGTGTAGCCCTGGAGCTCGCGCTCCTTGACGCGGGCGACGACCCGGCCGACCAGCTCGCGGTCGCCGCTGATGTCGACGCCCAGCTCCTTGCCCTTGAGCTCGATGGAGGCGCGGCCCGCCATGTCGGAGACCAGCATCCGCATGGTGTTGCCGACCAGCTGGGGGTCGATGTGCTGGTACAGGTCCGGGTCGACCTTGATCGCGGAGGCGTGCAGGCCGGCCTTGTGGGCGAAGGCGGAGACACCGACGTACGGCTGGTGCGTGGAGGGGGTCAGGTTCACCACCTCGGCGATGGCGTGGGAGATGCGCGTCATCTCGCGCAGGGCGCCTTCCGGGAGCACCTTCTTGCCGTACTTCAGCTCCAGGGCCGCGACCACCGGGAAGAGGTTGGAGTTGCCGACCCGCTCGCCGTAGCCGTTCGCCGTGCACTGGACGTGCGTGGCGCCCGCGTCGACGGCGGCCAGCGTGTTGGCGACCGCGCAGCCCGTGTCGTCCTGGGCGTGCATACCGAGCCGGGCGCCGGTGTCGGCCAGGACGGTGGCGACGACCGCCTGGACCTGGGCCGGGAGCATGCCGCCGTTGGTGTCGCAGAGGACGACCACGTCGGCGCCCGCCTCGGAGGCAGCGCGGACGACGGCCTTGGCGTACTCGGGGTTCGCGCGGTAGCCGTCGAAGAAGTGCTCGCAGTCGACGAAGACTCGGCGGCCCTGGGAGCGCAGGTGGGAGACCGTGTCACGGACCATCTCCAGGTTCTCGTCGAGGGTGGTGCGGAGCGCGAGCTCGACATGGCGGTCGTGGGACTTCGCGACCAGGGTGATCACCTGGGCGCCGGAGTCGAGGAGGGCCTTGACCTGTGGGTCCTCGGAAGCCTTGGCTCCGGCGCGGCGGGTCGCGCCGAAGGCGACCAGCTGGGCGTGCTTGAAGTCGATCTCCTGCTGGGCGCGGGCGAAGAACTCGGTGTCACGCGGGTTGGCACCGGGCCAGCCGCCCTCGATGAAGCCCACCCCGAAGTCGTCCAGGTGCCGGGTGATGGCCAGCTTGTCCGCCACGGTGAGGTTGATGCCCTCGCGCTGCGCGCCGTCGCGCAGGGTCGTGTCGAAGACGTGGAACGAATCGTCGAGTTCGCTGGTGTCCGTCATGGTGTCTGGCTCCTGAGGTTTGGATCTCGGTCTGTACCGGAATGACCGGCTCCACCGTCCTCCAATGATCCCTCGCGCTCCTTTCCCGGCTTGAGGTGGGCCAGGAAAACGAAAAACCCCTCGCGGGTGCGAGAGGTCTGCGCGCGGGTCGAAGACGACGGTGCCCGCCCGTACGTGGTGGTACGTGGCGGTCACTGCGGACCGGCGCGCCTGCTGCCAATAATCACGGCGAACGAGAGCACGGGGGCAGTCTGGCACAGCCCCCGCGCCTCGCTCACCGTTGTCTCAGGATGCGGTCGATCACCTCAGGTGACGGACGTAGACGTGGGTGGTGTCGTAGGTGTCACCGGGCACAAGGTCGGTGCCCCAGCTGCTGAAGGCGACCTGGCGGCCGTGCCGGTCGATCGCCAGGTCGAACACCGCCGCCTGGCTGTTTCCGCCCTGGGTGTTGGGGTTCACCACAACCGTGTGCCCGGTCCGCAGATCGCGTACGTACACCTGCCCGGTGCGGTCGGGATCACGCAGGTCGGCGGAAAGGTAGGCGAGGTACCGGTTGTCGGCACTGAGCGACGCGGCGCCGGAGCTGGCGGCCGGGTCGGCGGCGTCGATGCTGCGCAGTTCCCCCGTCTTCAGGTCTCGGATGAAGACGTTGTGGGCGTTGTTGGTGTCGCCCGGCGTCAGCTGCGAGTCCAGCGAGTTGAACACCGCGTACCGCCCGTCGGCGCTGACCTGCGGTGACTCGGTCTGCGCGTCGGACACCTTGCCTTCCGGCGCCTTGTCGATCTGGAACAGCTCGCCGCTTCGCACATCACGGACGTAGGCGTCGCTCCAGTCGCCCGGGAAGGGGTGCGGGACGAAGAACATGTAGCCGACCCGACTGCCGTCCGCGCTGATGGAGGGATAGCCGGCGGCGGACTTCCAGACGCCCACACCGGGCACCTGGCTGATCCGGACGGTCTTGCCGGTGACGAGGTCGACGCGGTAGGCCCGGTTGGTGTTGTCTCCCGCCGGCGCCTCACCCGTGTTCAGGGCGAGGAAGGCGAGGTAGCGGCCATCGGCGCTGAGGGCGGGGCTGCTCGCCGCGCTGTAGCCCGGGGCGACGGTGTCGTCGACCCGCTGGAGGGCGCCGGTCTTCAGGTCCTTCACCCAGACATGGTTGTCGGCGGTGTCGTAGGTGGGATTGGAGGTGAACGCCAGATACCGGCCGTCGGCGCTCAAAGAGACGTCCAGGACGTGGCCGTCCCCAGGGCTGCCGTCCGCCCTGTTGCTCGCCAGGCGGGTGGTGCCGGTCTTCAGGTCGCGTACGAAGGCGTCGGCCAGCCCGTTGGTGTCGCCCGCGACAAGGTTGTCGGCGGAGGAGACGAAGGCCAGGTAGCGGCCGTCCGCGCTGATGCTCCCCCCACCGGAGGGGGCGTTGCCGTCCGTGCCGTCCGGGGCCACGCTCCCCTTCTCGGTGCGCGGAGCGCCGGGGGCGGCGCTCGCCGTGGGGCCGGTGAGCGCCGCTGCGGCGGCGAGCGCGACGACGCCGGCCGCCAGAGCGACGCGGCGGTGCGATGTGCTGCTGTGCATGGTCATTCCCCCGTGGTTGGTCGTTGTCACTGCACTGTCCTCAGGAAGACGTCCGGCACCCCGTTGGTGTCCCCTTCCACCAGATCGGGTGATGCCGACTCGAACGCGACGACGGTGCCGCCGGCGTTGACGGATGGGTGCCTTGCCGGTAGGTCGTTGCGACCACCCCAACGGTCGACACTGATCAACTGACTTTTACCGGTGGCGAGTTCGAGCAGATACACGGAACGGCCCGAGGTGTACGCGACCTGCGCGCCGTCCCCGGAAAGCGAGGGCTCCGCGCCTTTGACCCCGGTCGTGGTCTTGGCGTCGAGGTCACGGACATAGACGTTCCGGCCCTGCTGGAAGGCGACCTTGTGTCCGTCCGCGCTGATCGAGGGAGCCGAGGAGCTGCTGCTGACCTTCTCCAAGTCACCGGTGTCCAGGTCGCGGACGTAGATGCCGCCGCTCTGCTCGAAGGCGATGTACCGGCCGCCTTCGTTGATCGCCGGGTTGCCCGCCGCCTCGCCCGTGGACGCGCTGACCACGTCGGTGGTGCCGCCGTTGAACCGGAAACGGTAGACGCGGGGTTGCGGGTGCGGGTCGGCGTCGGTGGCGGGCAGCGTGGCGGCGTAGGTGATCCACTGGCAGCTGGGGTCCACGCTGGGCTGTCCCATCCAGGTGAAGCGGACGCCCTGGTAGGAGCCCAGGCTGGTCAGCTTGCCGACCGAGCGGTTGCGTATGTGGACGCCGGGGGCGCCGTCGGATTCGAGCGGGGCCACGTAGCCGACCATGCGTCCGCTGTAGCAGGGCGTGCCCTCGTGGGACGGGCCCTGTGCACTGGAGTTGACCAAGGAGACTGCGCCGCCCGCCAGGACGAACACGTTCGTGTCCTTCGGGTCGTCGGCCCCCTGCGAGGTGAAGGCGACGACCTTGCCCTCCCCCATCACCGGGTCGTAGGACGCCCCGGGCAGCTGCTGCCCGTCCGGCGCCACACTGATCCGTTCGGTGACGGAGGGCATCGGTTCCGGGTTCTCCCGGAGCGCGCCCGAGAAGACGAACACGTCCCACTCCCTGTTGGTGTCACCCGGCACCAAGTGGGACGCCGTCGAACTGAACACCACCGCACGCCCGTTGGCGGTCAGCACGTCGTCTGTTGACTGGGCGCTCGGCGGGAGGGCGGCCCCGCGCAGCCCCGTCCGCAGGTCCCGCACCCGCTCGCCGTCCTCGCCCGCGACTACGGCGTACCGGCCGTCCGCCGTGGCCGAGAAGCCGGTCCCCTCGGCAACGCGCCGCGATTCGCCCGTGCGGAGGTCGTGGATGTACACACCGCCCTCGGCGTTGAGGAGAACGCGGCGGCCGTCCGCGGTGATGCGGACCAGATCGGCGACGCCGAGGTCCTTGTCGACCTGGGTCCGCTCGCCCGTCGCCCGGTCCTTGACGAAGACGTCGACCGGGTCCTCCTCGGAGTCGCTGCGGACGGCGTACGCGACACGCTCGCCGTCGCCACTCACCGAGGCCCCGGCCTTGTCGCCTTCCTCGGCCGGTGAGATCAGCTCGTCGGCGCCGGTGGCCGTGTCGCGGACGTACAACAGCCGGAAGTTCTCCGAGCCGTTGCGGTTGCCGATGGTGTACGCGACGTGCGTGCCGTCCGGACTGATCGACTGCACGCGACCCAACTCGTTGAAACCGGGCGGGTTCTCGGGCCACAGCTTCTCCGAACTGCCGGTGGCTCGGTCGTACAGGTACGGGGCCAGGAACCGGGTGCCCGCGGTGTAGCCGATACGGCTCCCGTCGGCGCTCGGCATCGGCGAGCCATATGTGTAGCCGCTGCCGATGTCGATCGTGGTGACCTCGCCGTCAGTCAGGTCCTTCGTGAGCAGGCACATGGAGAAGTTCGCGCAGCCGAAGCTCGGCGCGGTGGACGTGAACGCGATGTGGCGACCGTCGGCGCTGATCGCCGCGCCGTTCGACTCTCCGTCGGCCTGGCTGCCGTCGGCGGCCGTGCTCACCCTCTCCACCGTGGGCGTATGAGGTGCATGCGGTGTGGCGGACGCGGTCGGCGGGGTGAGTGCGAGTAGCAGCGTCACCCCTAAGCCAACGCCCGACACACCTGCGGCTCTCCACATGATTTCCCCCTGGAATCGTGTCGCCCCCGGCCCCGTGCCAAGGGCACTCCTGGATGCAAACGCACCACCCACTACAGGGTCAATCCCCCGCATTGCGTACAACCCGGGCGGTTGATCAGGCGTCCGGGAGGAGTCCCTCGTCCAGGAACTCCCGTACGTGGCCGAGAATCTGCCCCCGGTCCGTACCGCGCAGGCCGATCGCCACGTGGATGGAGAAGCCGTCGAGGAGGGCGCGCAGTCGGGCGGCGAAGCGGTCCGGGTCGACGGGACGGAACTCGCCGTGCGAGACGCCTTCGGCGAGCAGGGCCACCAGGTCCCGGTGCCAGGCGCTCTCGATGGCGACCTGCCGTTCGCGGGCGTCGTCGTCGGCGTTCTGCGAGCGGTTCCAGACCTCGAGCCAGAGGGTCCAGTGCGGGTCGCGGTGGCCGCCGGGGACGTACAGGTCGACGTACGCGTCGAGGCGTTCGCGGGCGGTTCCGCGTGCGGCCAGCAGTCGGCTTCGCTCGGCGCCGAGGCGGCCCTCGCTCCACTCCAGGGTCCGCAGCAGCAGTTCGTCCTTGGAGCGGAAGTAGTAGAGGAGGTGGCCGCTGCTCATGCCGACCTCGCGGCCGAGCGCCGCCATGGTGAGCTTCTCCAGACCGCGCTCGGCGATCATGTCCATGGCCGCGGCGAGCACGTCCTCACGCGGGGGCGCGTTCCTGCGCGCACCGGCCATCGCCCGACTCCCTAGATCTTCGGCTGCTGCTGGGTGATGCAGTGGATGCCTCCGCCCCCGGCAAAGATCGTACGTGCGTCCACCAGCGTGACCGTCCGTTCGGGGAACAGTCGGCGGAAGATGCCGGCCGCGATCTCGTCACGCGGGTCGTCGAAGCCGCAGAGGACCACGCCGCCGTTGCAGAGGTAGTGGTTGATGTAGGAGTAGTCGGCCCAGTGTCCGTCCGCTTCCAGCACCGTCGGGGCGGGGACCTCGACGACCTCCAGCCTGCGGCCCCGCGCGTCGGTCCCCGCCCGGAGCAGGCCGGTGATCTCCTTGCTCAGCTCGTGGTCGGGGTGCGCCGGGTCCGGCTGGGAGTGCGCGACGACGACACCGGGGCGCGCGAACGCGGCGACGATGTCCACATGGCCGAGCGTGCCGAAACCGTGCGGCGGGTAGTCGCCGGTCAGTCCGCGCGGCAGCCAGATCGCCTTGCGGGTGCCGAGATGGGCGTGGATCTCCGCCTCGACCTGCTCGCGGGTCCAGCCCGGGTTGCGCTCGGGGCCGAGCTGCACGGTCTCGGTGAGCAGGACGGTCCCCTCGCCGTCGACATGGATCGCGCCGCCCTCGTTGACGAGTTTCGAGGCGTACGTCCGTGCCCCCGCGAGGTCCGAGAGGTACGCGCCGATCTTCGCGTCGTGCTCCCAGCGGGCCCAGTGCTGGGCGCCCCAGCCGTTGAACGTCCAGTCCACGGCGGCGAGTTCGCCCTTCCCGTTGCTGAGGAAGGTGGGGCCGATGTCACGCATCCAGGCGTCGTCGAGGTCGCGTTCGACGGTGTCGATGCCCGGGCCGAGGAGCTCGCGGGCCGCCGCGGACTGCCCGGGACCGCACACCACGGTCACCGGTTCGAAGCGGCGGATCGCCCGGGCCACCGCCGCCCATGCCGCACGGGACTCGGCGAGGTCGCCGGGGTCTTCGAAGGTGGGGTTGGGGCCCGGCCACGCCATCCAGGTGCGCTCGTGCGGGGTCCACTCGGCGGGCATCCGGAAGCCGTCGACTGCAGGCGTGTTCATGGCGGAGGTCCTCACAGGAAGTACAGGCGGTTGAGGGAGACCGAGTCGGCGGGCTCGGAGCGGATCGGGTCGCCGTCGAGGGTGACCAGGCCGGTGCGCTGGTCGACGTCGACCGCTCCGGTACGGGAGTTGAGGCGCAGGTCGGCCGGGCCGATACCGCGCGTGCCACGGACGGCGACCCGTCGGCGGCGGGTGGGCATCAGGTCGTTGCCCTGGTCGAGCGCCGCCTGTGCGACGAAGGCCACCGAGATGTCGGCGGGCGTCGAGCCGTGCGCCCCGAACTGCGGTCCCAGGACGAGGGGTTCGCAGGTGTCGGTCGCCGCGTTCGGGTCGCCGACGACGCCGTACGCCGGGAAGCCGGACTTCAGGACGAGCTGCGGTTTGGCACCGAAGTACTCGGGTCGCCAGAGCACGATGTCGGCGAGCTTGCCGATCTCCAGGGAGCCGATCTCGTGCGAAAGGCCGTGCGCGATGGCGGGGTTGATCGTCAGCTTGGCGATGTAACGCAGCACGCGCTCGTTGTCGTGATCCCCGGGAGCACCGAACTCGGCCTTCATCTTCCCGGCCATCGCGAACGTCCGGCGTACGGTCTCGCCCGCGCGGCCCATGCCCTGCGCGTCCGAGGAGGTGATGCCGATCGCGCCCAGGTCGTGCAGCACGTCCTCGGCGCCCATCGTGCCGGCCCGGATCCGGTCGCGGGCCATGGCGGCGTCGCCGGGCAGGTCGGTCTTCAGGTCGTGGACGGAGACGATCATTCCGTAGTGCTCGGCGACCGCGTCCCGGCCGAAGGGCAGGGTGGGGTTGGTGGAGGAGCCGATGACGTTCGCAACTCCCGCCATTTTCAGCACATTCGGCACGTGCCCGCCGCCGCATCCCTCGATGTGGAAGGCGTGGATGGTGCGTCCTTCGAGCACGCGGAGGGTGTCCTCGACCGACAGGCATTCGTTCAGCCCGTCGCTGTGCAGGGCGACTTGGACGTCGTGCTCCTCGGCAACACGCAAGGCCGTGTCCAGCGCGCGGGTGTGGGCGCCCATGTCCTCGTGGACCTTGAAGCCGGACGCGCCGCCTTCGGCCAGTGCCTCGATCAGCGGGGCGTCCGAGGACGACGAACCCCGGCCCAGGAAGCCGATGTTGACCGGCCAGGCGTCGAAGGCGTTGAAGGCGTGCCGCAGCGCCCAGGGCGAGTTGACGCCGACGCCCCACACCGGGCCGAACTCCTGGCCGATGATCGTGGTCACCCCGGAGGCGAGCGAGGCCTCCATGATGCGCGGCGACAGCAGGTGGACGTGGGTGTCGACGGCGCCGGCGGTGGCGATGAGTCCTTCGCCGGACACGATGGACGTCCCCGTGCCGACCACGACGTCGACGCCGTCGAGGGTGTCGGGGTTACCGGCCCGTCCGATGGAGCAGATCCGTCCCTCGCGGATGCCGATGGAGACCTTCCGGATCCCCTGCGCCGCGTCGATCACCACCACGTTGCTGATCACGACGTCGCAGGTGTCACGGACGGCGGCGGCCTTGAGGTGCAGCCCGTCGCGGGCGGTCTTGCCGAAGCCGGCGAGGAACTCGTCACCGTACTTCTGGGCGTCGGACTCGACGCGGATCGTGAGCCCCGAGTCACCCAGGCGAACGCGGTCGCCCGCGCGCGGGCCGTGGGTGGCGGCGTACTCGTACGGATTCATCGTTGCCCAGCTCCATCGGTTCCGAGATACCCGCAGGCGGCGGCCCTGCGCAGCGCCTCTTCCTTCGCCCCCGGCGCATCGAGCGGCCCGTCAACCAGACCGGCGAACCCGATCGCGATCCGCTCGCCGCCGATGGGCAGCAGTCCTACCTCGACGCTCTCGCCGGGGCCGAACCGCACGGACGACCCGGCCGGGACGGACAGCCGCATCCCGTACGCCGCCGCCCGTGGGAAGTCGAGCCGTGGGTTGGCCTCGAAGAAGTGGAAGTGGGAGGTGACGGAGACGGGCACGGTCGCGGTGTTCGTGACGAGCAGCCGCAGCACGGTGGCCGGTTCAGCGTGCGTCGGCCCGGGCAGCAGCGCGCCCGGAGCCTGATCCCCGAGGCCGCCGCCGATGGGGTCGCTGACGACCGCAAGACGCGAACCGTCGTCGAAGACCGCCTCGACATGCACCTCGGTGACGACGTCGGCGACGCCCGGCAGCACGTCGCCCGCGCCGAGTACGGAGCGGGCGCACTCGATGGCCTCGGCCAGCCGCCTCCCGTCCCGGGCGGCCTCGCAGACGGTGTCCGCGATGAGCGCGGTGGCCTCCGGCACATTGAGCTTCAGACCCCGAGCCTTGCGGGCCCGGGCCAGTTCGGCTGCCGAGAACAGCAGCAACCGGTCACGTTCCGTCGGGGTCAGCCTCATCTCACATCCCTCTCTTAGAGCATCACTCTAAACGGTAAAACCCATCTCCGGAAGGGTTGACGCGTCAGCCTGTCCAGGCTCACATTGAGCGTCACTCTAAGAAGGAGAGGCCCACCATGCCGGTGGAACAGCGTGGCGTCGACACCATCCCCGACGAGGAGCGCACCAGCGGCCCTCGCGACCTCGTGTCGATCCTGCTCGGCTCCAACCTCTGTCTCGGCGTGATCATCTTCGGCTGGCTGCCGGCGTCCTTCGGGCTCGGCTGGTGGGCCTCGGTCGGCTCGATCGTGGCGGGCACGGTCGTCGGCACGGCGATCACCGCTCCGCTCGCCCTGATCTCCCTGCGCACCGCGACGAACCTCTCCACCTCCTCCGGCGCCCAGTTCGGCGTGCGCGGACGGCTGGTCGGCTCGGTCGTCGGCCTGCTGCTCGCCCTCGGCTACACCACGCTGACCGTCTGGATCGGCGGCGACGTGCTGGCGGGCGTGCTCAACCGGCTGTTCGGACTGCCGGCCAACGGCATCTCGTACGGCGTGATCTACGGGCTGCTCGCGGCGGCGACGGTGGCGGGCGCGGTGTACGGCTACCGCGTGCTGCTCGCCATGTCCCGCGTCCTGGCGATCGGCATGACGGCCCTACTGGTCGTGGGCGTGATCGCGTACGCCCCGCAGTTCACGACCGCCGCGCTCCCGGGGGCCGGCGGCCCTCTGCTCGGCTCCTTCTGGCCGACCTGGCTGCTCGCGGCAGTGGCCGCCGGCCTGTCGGGTCCCATCGCGTTCATCACCCTCCTCGGCGACTACACGCGCTACATCTCCCCGGCCCGCCACTCCTCCCGCAAGGTCCTGCACGCCACCTGGCTTGGCCTGACCGTCGGACTCCTGGTCCCCCAGCTCTTCGGCACCTTCACGGCGTACGCGGCCCGCGCGGCCCTCGACTACGCGGGGCCGCTCGTGACGGCCTCCCCCACCTGGTACCTGGTCCCGCTGCTGCTCGCCGCCTCCGCGGGCTCGGTCGGCAACGCGGGCCTGATGCTCTACTCGATGGGCCTCGACCTGGACGCGATCCTCCCGCGCGCCTCACGCGCCCACGCCACGCTCGCGGTCGCCGTCGTCGCCACGGGGTGTGTCTTCGCCGGGCACTATGCCTCCAGCGCGCAGGACGCGATGACCTCCTTCGTCCCGCTCCTCACCGCCATCGGCACCCCGTGGGCCGTCATCACCCTCATCGGCTTCGCCCGCTGCCGCGGTGTGTACGACCGGGACGCCCTCCAGGTCTTCAACCGCCGCTCGCGGGGCGGGATCTACTGGTACCGGCACGGCTGGAACGTCCAGGCCGTGGTGGCGTGGGCCCTCGGTGCGGTTGTCGGACTCCTGGCGGTGTCGCTTCCCTCGTACGAGGGGCCGCTGCTCGCCCTGACGGGCGGGGTGGACTGCAGTTTCCTGCTGTCGGGGGGCGTCGGGGGTGTTGTGTACCTGGCGCTGTCGGCCCGGCACGCGTCACAGGGGGTCGGGGCCGGGCAGGAGCTGGCCGGCGCGGGAAGCGGGCGCTGAAGGCCGGTGCGTCGCCTGCGGGCGCGTCGTGGCTGAGCGCGCAGTTCCCCGCGCCCCTTTGGGAGCGTTTCCCAGCCCCCCTTCTTGGAGGGGGGCCGGGATTCAGGACAACACCGTCAGCCCAGCCGGTGCATCCAGCCGTGCGCGTCCCCGCTGACACCCCGCTGGATGTCCAGGAGCGCCTCGCGCAACTTCATGGTGACCGGGCCCGGCTCGCCGCCCGACTGCTGCCACTCGACGCCGGTGCGCTTGACCGTGCCGACCGGGGTGATGACGGCGGCGGTGCCGCAGGCGAAGACCTCCGTGAGAGTGCCGTTCTCGGAGTCGCGCTGCCATTGTTCGATGGAGATACGGCCCTCTTCGGACGTGTAGCCCAGGTCGCGGGCGACGGTGAGGAGCGAGTCGCGGGTGACGCCGGCGAGGAGCGAGCCGGTCAACTCGGGGGTGACGATCTTGTCGCCGTACACGAAGTACAGGTTCATGCCGCCGAGTTCCTCGACCCACTTGTGCTCGACGGCGTCGAGGTAGGCGACCTGGGCGCAGCCCTTGGCTGCGGCCTCGGCCTGGGCGAGCAGGGAGGCTGCGTAGTTGCCGCCGGTCTTGGCGTCGCCCACACCACCCGGGACGGCGCGCACGCGGTCCTCGGAGAGCCAGATGGACACGGGCTGCACACCGCCCGGGAAGTACGCGCCCGCGGGGGACGCGATGACGAGGAAGAGGTACTCGTTGGCGGGCTTCACACCCAGGCCGACCTCGGTCGCGATCATGAACGGGCGGAGGTAGAGGGACTCCTCCCCGCCGTGCGCCGGGACCCAGGCCCTGTCCTGCTGGACGAGCACGTCGCACGCCTCGATGAACATCTCGACCGGCAGCTCCGGCATGCCCAGGCGGCGGGCCGAGGACTGGAAGCGCTTGGCGTTCATGTCGGGGCGGAAGGTGGCGACGGAGCCGTCCGGCTGCCGGTACGCCTTGAGTCCCTCGAAGATCTCCTGCGCGTAGTGCAGGGTCATGTTCGCCGGGTCGAGGGAGAGCGGGCCGTACGGGACGAGCTGGCCGTCGTGCCAGCCGCGGCCCTCGGTCCACTTGATCGTCACCATGTGGTCGGTGAAGTAGCGGCCGAACCCGGGGCTGGCGAGGATCGCCTCGCGCTCCGCGGCGGAGCGGGGCTGCGAAGAGGGCTTGAGCTCGATCGTGGGCGTCGTCATGAGTGGATGTCCTTCACCGGATGATGTGTGTGGCGGGCCGCGCTCACGCCAGTACTGCCAGTGGCCAGTGCCAGGGCCTGTCCGACCATTCCCGTCTGCCCCGCGACGCCATGCACGCACTCTCGCCGCACCGGACGCAGACCCAAGTACATCCAGTACGAGGGTCCACGCCCGGCACGCCGAGAGCACGCACCTGACCCCGCGAGGCCGCCCTCCGGGCGACGACGGGAATGGTCGGACAAGCCCTGGGACGTCCGAGCATTCCCTCATTCCGCGGCTCCGCGTTCGAGTATCGCAAGAGTGGAGCCGTGGACGAAAACGGTGTGAATGCGGCCCAGAGGATTGCCCCGGGGATTGCCCTGGGATAGATGGTGACACCCGGCGAGGGCATAGCGAAAGCCGCCGGGTGCGGATGCGACCCGGCGGCTCCTACGAAACGTAAGTGGCGCGGGGGGTCAGCCGGCTACTCGTACGGCGAGCGCGTCGCCGATTTCCTCGGTGGAGCGGGCGGGCATGCCCACGCGCTCGGCGAGGTCGGTGGCGACGGCGTCCTCGATGCGGGCGGCCTCGGTCTCGTAGCCGAGGTGACGCAGCAGGAGGGCGACGGAGAGAACCGTGGCGCTGGGATCTGCCTTGCCCTGGCCCGCGATGTCGGGCGCCGAGCCGTGCACGGGCTCGAACATCGAGGGGAACTCGCCGGACGGGTTGATGTTCCCGCTCGCGGCGACGCCGATACCGCCGGAGACGGCCGCGGCGAGGTCGGTGATGATGTCACCGAAGAGGTTGTCGGTGACGATCACGTCGAAGCGGGCGGGGTCCGTGACGAGGTAGATCGTCGCGGCGTCCACGTGGATGTAGTCCGTGGTGACCTCGGGGAACTCTTCGGCCACCTTGTTGAAGACGTTCGTCCAGAGGTGGCCCGCGAAGGTCAGCACGTTGTTCTTGTGGACCAGCGTCAGCTTCTTGCGCGGGCGGGCCTGGGCGCGGGCGAAGGCGTCGCGGACGACGCGCTCGACGCCGAAGGCCGTGTTCACGGAGACCTCGGTGGCAACCTCGTGCGGGGTGCCCTTGCGGATGGTGCCGCCGTTTCCGGTGTACGGGCCCTCGGTGCCCTCACGGACCACGACGAAGTCGATCTCCGGCTGTCCGGCGAGCGGGGTGGCCACACCCGGAAGGAGCTTCGACGGACGCAGGTTGACATGGTGGTCGAAGAGGAAGCGGAGCTTCAGCAGGAAGCCGCGTTCCAGGACGCCGGACGGAACCGACGGGTCACCGATCGCGCCGAGCAGGATCGCGTCGTGCTGCTTGAGGGCCTCGGCATCGGCATCGGTGAGGGTCTCACCGGTCGCGTGGTAACGCTTGGCGCCGAAGTCGAACTCCTTCGTCTCCAGCTTCACATCCTGCGGAAGGACGGCGGAGAGGACCTTGAGGCCCTGGGCCACGACCTCCTGGCCGATGCCGTCACCGGGAATCACTGCGAGATTGATGCTGCGAGACATGACGGCACCGTACTCCTTCGTCCCATGGGATGACACGCCATGTCCGCCATACGGACATCGCCCCCCGTGCCGCACCGACCCGTCGACCTCCGTTCACCCATAGGTTTGCCGGGTGTTGGGGCTTGATGGGAAGTTCACCACCATGGACCCCAGCATGGACTCCGGTAGGGACCCCGGCATGGACGCCGGCCCGCACCTTCCCGACTTCGGCATTCCGCCGCGGCTCGCCCGCCGTATGACGATGGCGGAGCAGCACGAGTACCTGCGGACGAAGCTCACCCGGCGCCGCGCGCTGGTGACCGCGGGTGCGCTGGCGGGCGGCGGACTGCTGGCCGGCTGCGCGTCGGGCACCACGTCGGACACCAAGGACCCCTCGGCCACGGCCACCGGGCTGGTGCACGGTTCCGCCATCACACCCTTCGGCCGTCATCTCGCCTTCGGCGCGGACCCGAAGACCCAGATGCGGATCTCCTGGCAGGTGCCGCTCGCGGTCAGGAAGCCGTACATCCGGGTGGGCCTGGCGCCTTGGGACCTGAGCAGGAAGGTCGACGCCGAACTCCGCGACCTGCACACCCCGGGGCTGACCGGCGTACGGCTCACGCTGGACCAGTACTACCTGCACGCGGCGCTCGACGGCCTGCGCCCCGGCACGACGTACTACTACGGCGTCGGCCACGAGGGGCTCGACCCCGCGTCCAAGGAGCGCCGTTCCGCGGTCGGTTCCTTCCGCACGGCTCCTGCCACCAGCCCTGACAAGTTCGTGTTCACCGCCTTCGGTGACCAGGGCGTCACCCCCGACGCGCTCGCCAACGACAAGCTGATCCTCGGCCGCCGCCCGGCCTTCCATCTGCACGCGGGTGACATCTGCTATGCGGACGTCACCGGCCACGGCGAGAAGTCGGACTCCTACGACCCCGGCGCCTGGGACCTGTTCCTGAAGCAGACCGAGTCGGTGGCGAAGTCGGTGCCGTGGATGGTGACCACCGGCAACCACGACATGGAGGCCTGGTACTCGCCGAACGGATACGGCGGACAGTCGGCCCGCTGGACGCTCCCCGGCAACGGCTTCGACGCCCGGAACGCGCCGGGCGCCTACTCCTTCACGTACGGCAACGTCGGGATCGTCGCGCTGGACGCGAACGACGTCTCGTACGAGATCCCCGCCAACCAGGGCTACACGGGCGGCAGGCAGACCGCCTGGCTCGACAAGCGGCTCGGTGAACTGCGCGGGAGCGTCGACTTCGTCGTGGTCTTCTTCCACCACTGCACGTACTCGACGTCCTCCCACGCCTCCGACGGGGGCGTACGGGACGCCTGGCTGCCGCTGTTCACCAAGCACCAGGTGGACCTGGTGATCAACGGGCACAACCACGTGTACGAGCGGACCGACGCCATCAAGGGCGGCAAGGTGGGCAGGCCGGTGCCGGTCGGCGGGTCCACGGATCCGACGCGCGACGGGATCGTGTACGTCACGGCGGGCGGGGCGGGCCGCAGCCTCTACAGCTTCCCCGCCGGGGTCGAGGACAGCTACGAGGGGAAGGTCGCCGACCGCGAGTCGGTGGACACCTTCCACTGGACGAAGTCGCAGGACCAGCAGGCCGAGACCGTGGAGTGGTCGCGCGTGCGGTACACCGGCTACTCCTTCCTCTCGGTGGAGGCGGAGTCGGGCGCGGCGCCCCGGCTCAAGGTGTCGGCGCTGGCGCAGAGCGGCAGGCGCGTCGACTACTTCGAGGTGCGGCGCGGGGCGTGAGCACTCCGGAGTGCGGGGCGCGAGTACTCCGGGGCGCGGCGCGGGGTGAAGACCCCGCACCGCACCCCGTTCGGGCACGGCTCCCGGTATGAGTGGCGGGCCTCAGTGGCCCGTCGCGCCGCCGTTGTCCCTGCGGTCGAGGGCACGCTGGAGAGCGGCGGCTGCGTTCTTGCGGTCGGACTCGCTCGTACGAGAGACGCTCGTACGGGACACACGACGGACTCGGCGGACGGTCGTCTCGGCCATGATGAATCGACTCCTTGCCTCCGGACGCGGGGCGGCCGGAAGTGCGGTGTGGGGTTTCGAGACGCCGGAAGGGGCGGGGAGCGGTGCCGCAGGGGTTGCCTGCCAAAGGCTCCGGCTCACGACCGCCATTCGCTTGGTCGAGCGAGACGTTCGGCTCCTACAAAGCTAGGCGAGGAGCGCGCGTCTGTCTCTACAATTACTCGGACTTCCTACTATCTGAGACGGCGGATCGGGTCGCAAGGCCCTGACCTGGGGAAACATTCCGGCCGAGGTCACGCCCGCCGGGGATGCAACGCCCGCAGTTCCCTGATCAGCGCGCGAACGGCGACCGTCGTGGCAAGCTCCGACGTGGTGACGTACCCGACCGAACGTGTCGGGCGCTCCGGACCGAGATCGGTGATCTCGGTTGTGAGCGGTGCACTCGTGAGCGAGAGCGCGGGCATGATGGCCATTCCGAGACCACTGCTCACCATCGAGAGCACTGCTCCGTCGTCCTCGGCATGGACCGTCGCGCACGGGATCCAGTCCTGAGCGGCCCACCAGGTCCGGGTGTAGGAGGAGCAGTTCTCGGTCCAGTCGACCAGCGGCAGCGAGCGCGGGTCCGGATGACCGGCCGGGTGCACCAGGGCGTACGGCTCCTCGACGAGTACGTCGCCGATCAGCTCCGGCGGTACGGGCGCGCTCGTGCCGAGCGTGGCGATCCCGATGTCGGCCCGGCCCGCGACCACCTCACCCGCCGTGCCCGGCCCCACCTCCCGTACCACCCGCACGGTCGGTTCGATACCAGGATGCCGGGCCGCCAGCCGCTGCAGCGCGGGCGGCAGCAGGTGCAGTGCCGCGCTGCGGAAGGCGGCGATGCGCAGCGGCCCGGCGACGGTGTCGGCGCCGCCGGGACCGGCGCCCGCGCCCCGGGCCTCCGCGACCAGTGTGTCCAGCATCCGCAGCACCCGCCGCGCGTGTGCCACCGCCCGCTCCCCCGCGGACGTGGGGCGCGCCCCATGCCGCCCGCGTTCGAACAGCACGACGCCCACCTTGCGTTCGATGCCGCGCACCGCGTGCGAGACCGCGGACTGTGTCATGCCGAGCGTGCCGGCCGCCGCCGAGAAGCCACCCTCATGGGCGATGGCCACGAGGGTCCGCAGCTCCCGCGGGGCAAGGTCTTCGCCAGTCATCAGGGGTCCCACCTGCTTCCATGAGAACGGCTCATGGATGCGGCCGTTCCATGAGCGCAACCCTCTGCCCGATGGCCGCATTCCTCACTACGGTCCCCTTCATGAACGACATCGCGCTCACCGTGCAGCAGATCTCCCGCCCGACCGGTTTCCCCACCCCGGAGCACTTCCGTTTCGCCGAGTCACCCGTCCCTGAGCCCGCGCCCGGCACAGCCCTCGTCGAGAACCTCTACTGGTCCGTCGACCCCTACCACCGCGAGATGATGGACGGCGACTTCGAGCTCGGCTCCCCGCTGGAGGGCCGCACCATCGGCCGCGTGATCGACTCCCGGGACCCGGCGCTCTCCGAGGGCGAGATCGTCTTCCACCGGCGCGGCTGGCGCACCCACTCCGTCGTCCGCCCCGAGGAGACCAGACGCCTCCCGCACCACGAGGGGGTGCCGCTCTCCGCACACCTGAGCGTCCTCGGCGGCACCGGCCTGACGGCGTACGTCGGACTCACGCGGATCGCCCAACTCCGGCAAGGCGACGACCTGTTCGTCTCCGGGGCCGCCGGCGGGGTGGGCACGGCCACCGGACGGTTCGCTCAACTGCTGGGCGCCGGACGGCTGGTGGGCAGCGCGGGAACGGCGGCGAAGGTGGCGTACCTGAAGGAACACGTCGGCTACGACGAGGCGTTCGACTATCACTCGGGCCCCGTGAGCGACCTCCTGGCCAAGGCCGCCCCGGACGGCATCGACGTGTTCGTCGACAACGTCGGCGGCGACCACCTCGGCGCCGCGATCGGCGCGCTGCGCGAACGCGGCCGGGTCGTACGGGTCGGCACGATCGGCCAGTACAACACCTCGGACGCACCGCCCGCCCACTTCAACCACGCCGACGTCGTGGAGAGGAGCCTGCGCATCGAGGGCTTCCTGGTGCGCAACTACGTTGACTTACAAGAAGAGTTGTACGAGTTCGCCGTCCCGCATCTGCGCAGTGGTCGGCTCGCGCTGGACGAGACCGTCCTCGACGGCTTCGAGCGGATCGTGGACGCGTTCCTGTCCATGCTGCGGGGCGGCAACACCGGCAAGATGATCGTGCGCGCGGCCTGACGGACCGTCAGAGCACTTCCCCGTCACGCCAGTCGAAGACCAGCTCGTGCGCGGGATCGAGGCCGGCGGCGACAGGCCGTACGAAGGTGGAACCCTCCTCGTCCGGCAGGCGCACGACACCGTTCGGCCCGAGGGCACAGATGCGACCCGGCCAGCGCTGCCAGCCACGGGCGACGTAGAGCGCCACCCCCTCGTCGCTCGCGGACAGCGCACCGAGCCCGTACGCGCCGTCGACCACCCGCTCCAGCTCCGCCATCACCCGGCCCCCCAGCCCCGTACGCCGGACATCGGAGCGCACCCCCACGGCCTCCACGTACCCGACCCGCAGCGAGCGCCCCCGGTGCAGCACCCGGCGCTGGATCACCGAGCCGTGTGCGGCGAGTCCCCGCTCGTCCCGCACGAGCACATGGACGCCGCCGAGGCCGTGATCCCAGTCCTCGTCGCTGAAGTTCCCCTCGAAGGCGTCGTCCAGGAGCGCGCGGACGGCATGGAGTTCGGCGGGTGTGAGGTCCGCGGTGTGGGCGGTGCGCAGTCGGGAGGTCATGGGCTCAGTATTCCCAGCACGCGTGCGGGCCGGACGGCCACCCTGAACGGCGGCTGCCCGGCCCGGAAACTGCACCCTTGGGCGTCAGCCCATGTGCGGGTACGCGTAGTCGGTCGGCGCGACCAGGGTCTCCTTGATGGCGCGGGTCAGGGTCCAGCGCTGGAGGTTCTGCGGAGCTCCGGCCTTGTCGTTGGTGCCGGAGGCACGGCCGCCGCCGAAGGGCTGCTGGCCGACCACGGCGCCGGTCGACTTGTCGTTGATGTAGAAGTTGCCGGCCGCGTAGCGGAGCTTTTCCATCGTGTACGCGGCTGCCGCGCGGTCGTTGGAGACGACCGCGCCGGTGAGCGCGTAGTCGGACGCCGACTCCATCTGCGTGAGCATCTCGTCGTAACGGTCGTCCTCGTAGACGTGCACGCCCAGGAACGGGCCGAAGTACTCCGTCTTGAAGACCTCGTTCTCGGGGTCCGAGCACTCGACGACGGTCGGGCGCACGAAGTAGCCGACCGAGTCGTCGTAGGAGCCGCCCGCGACGATCGTGCAGGTCGGGTCCGCCTTGGCGCGGTCGATGGCCGCCTTGTTCTTGGCGAAGGCGCGCTCGTCGATGACCGCGCCGACGAAGTTCGCCAGGTCGGTGACGTCACCCATGGTCAGGTAGTCGACCTCGGCCGCGAACTCCTCCTTGAAGCCGGAGTTCCAGATGGAGGCCGGGATGTACGCGCGGGAGGTCGCGGAGCACTTCTGGCCCTGGTACTCGAAGGCGCCGCGGGTCAGCGCGGTCTTGAGCACCCCGCGGTCCGCCGAGGGGTGCGCGACCAGGAAGTCCTTGCCGCCCGTCTCGCCGACCAGCCGCGGATACGTGCGGTAGTTCGCGATGTTCTCGCCGACCGTCTTCCACAGGTGCTGGAAGGTCTTCGTGGAGCCGGTGAAGTGGATGCCGGCGAGGTCACGGTGGTTGAGGGCGACCTCGGAGACCGCGATGCCGTCACCGGTGACGAGGTTGATGACGCCCTTGGGGAGACCGGCCTCCTCCAGGAGCTGCATCAGCAGCACGGCGGCGTGCGTCTGGGTCGGCGACGGCTTCCAGACGACGACGTTGCCCATGAGCGCGGGCGCGGTGGGCAGGTTGCCCGCGATCGCCGAGAAGTTGAACGGCGTGATCGCGTAGACGAAGCCTTCGAGCGGGCGGTGGTCGAGGCGGTTCCAGACCCCCGGGGAGTTCGCCGGGGGCTGCTCGGCGAGCAGGTCACGGGCGTACTTGACGTTGAAGCGCCAGAAGTCGACCAGTTCGCAGGGACAGTCGATCTCGGCCTGCTGGGCGGTCTTGGACTGACCGAGCATGGTGGAGGCGGCGAGGGTCTCGCGCCAGGGGCCCGACAGCAGCTCGGCGGCGCGCAGGATGATCGCGGCGCGGTCGTCGAAGGACATCGCGCGCCAGGCCGGCGCGGCGGCGAGGGCCGCGTCGATCGCGTCCTGGGCGTCGGCCTGCGTGGCGCCCCGGCCGGTGCCGAGGACGGCCTTGTGGTTGTGCGGCTGGACGACCTGGAAGGCCTCGCCGCCGCCGAGGCGCTTCTCGCCGCCGATGGTCATCGGCAGGTCGATGGGGTTCTCGGCCAGCTCCTTGAGCTTGGCCTCCAGGCGGGCGCGCTCGGGCGAACCGGGGGCGTAGCCGTGCACCGGCTCGTTGACGGGGGTGGGGACCTGGGTTACAGCGTCCATGGTGTCCGTGACTCCTTAACTGAGCGGTGGGTCAGCCCTTGGTGAGGATCGAGCGGGCGAAGAAGAGGAGGTTGGCCGGCTTCTCCGCGAGGCGGCGCATGAAGTAGCCGTACCAGTCGGTGCCGTACGCCGTGTACACACGCATCCGGTGGCCCTCGGCGGCAAGCCGCAGGTGCTCCTCGCCGCGGATGCCGTACAGCATCTGGAACTCGTACTCGTCGAGCTTGCGCCCGGCCCTGCGGGCCAGCTCCTGGGCGATGGAGATGAGGCGCGGGTCGTGGGACCCGATCATCGGGTATCCGTCGCCCTCCATCAGGACGCGCAGGACGCGGACGTACGCCTTGTCGACCTCGGCCTTCTGCTGGTAGGCGACCTCGGCGGGCTCCTTGTACGCGCCCTTCACGAGCCGTACGCGGCTGCCGCTCCCGGCGAGGCGGTGGGCGTCGGCCTCGGTGCGGAACAGGTAGGCCTGGATGACACAGCCGGTCGCCGGGAAGTCCTTCCGCAGCTCCTCGTGGATGGCGAACATCGAGTCGAGGGTGGTGTGGTCCTCGGCGTCCAGCGTGACGGTGGTGCCGATGGCGGCGGCGGCCTCGACGACCGGGCGGACATTGGCGAGGGCCAGCTCGTGCCCGTCCTCCAGCGCCTGCCCGAACATCGACAGCTTGATCGACATCTCGGCCCGGGTGCCGAGGTCCAGCGCCTTGAGGTGCTCGACGAGCTCCAGGTACGCGTCCCGCGCGGCGTACGCCTGCTCACGCGTGGTGATGTCCTCGCCGACGACGTCGAGGGTGACCGCGAGGCCCTTCGCGCAGGCGTCCTGTACGACCGGTACGACCTGGTCGACCGACTCGCCGGCGATGAAGCGGGCGACCACCTGTTTGGTTCCGGGGGCCGCCGACACGAAGCGGCGCATCCTGTCGCTGCGCGACGCGGCGAGAATCACGGGACCCAGCACGGGGCACCTCCACAACAAGGCCGGCAGGAGGCCGAATCCCGACGATTCGGGTACGGCACGGGCAACCACCGTGAAACCTAAGGATCCCTCCGATCGTCTGCCATCGACAGCTGTCACGCATCCGTGCCCCGGATCTCAGACAGATGTATGAAGCCTTCGGGGAAATGCGGGAGAATGCCCGGGTGACGGCTGAATACAGGGGTGACTATCAGGAGCTGGTTGACGAGATCTCGGCGCTCCTCGGCATGCCGGCGACCCTGGAGAACCGGGACTTCGAGCTGATCGCCTTCGCCGCCTACGACAGCGAGGGCGAGCTCGATCCCTCCGCCCTCGACCCCGTGCGCGCCCGCTCGATCCTCACGCGCCGCTCCACCACGGCAGTGCGCACCTGGTTCGAGGGCTTCGGCATCACCCGGGCCACCGCCCCGGTCCGCATTCCACGCACCCCGGAGGCGGGGGTGTACCGGGGCCGGATCTGCCTTCCCGTACGCCATCGGGGTGTCGTCCGTGGCTACGTCTGGCTGCTCGACGACGACCCGGGACCGACGGCGGACCAGCTGACCGCCGCCATGGAGGTCGCCTCCCGCATCGGCGCCCTGCTCACCGACGAGGCACAGGCCGGCGCCGACCTCACCCGCGAACTCCGCGCCGTCCTCACCGCCGAGCGCGGCTGGCAGCGCGACATGGCCGTCGCCGAACTGCGGACGGCCCTTGGCACACGCGGCGACGGCCTGCACACGGTGGTGTGCGTGGCCCCCTGGCCCTCCGCGGACCCTGACGAGGCCCCATCCGTGCGTACGGTGCCGGGGGCGACCGCGCTGTGCACGGTGCCGTGGGGCGCTGCGGGGCAGAGTCTGGCGCTGCTCGTACGGCTCCGGTCGCCCGAGGTGATGACTCCGGCGCTGACGGCGGCCTCGCGGTTCGTGCGGGAGGCCGCGGCGGACGCGGCGGCCGGTGTCGCCGGAGCCCGCACCGGTCTGGCCGAGCTGGGAGCCGCCTGGCAGGAGGCGTCGGCCGCCGCACGTGCCGTACTGGCCGAGCCCCGCCTCGGCCCGGTCGCCGAGTGGGCGTCGATCGGACCCTTCCGGCTCCTGACGTCCCTTCCTCCGGACGCGGCCCACGATCCCGTCGTACGCACGCTGTTGGCACCCGTCCACCGCGAACTCGCCCGCACGGCAGAGGTCTTCCTCGACTGCGCGGGCCAAGCCGGGCGCACGGCAGCGGAGTTGGGCATCCACCGCCAGACGCTGTACTACCGCCTGTCCCGGGTCGAGCAGCTCACCGGCCTCGACTTGGACGACGGGGAGGACCGGCTGTTGCTGCACATGGCGTTGAAGGGTGCGCGGCTCTGACGCCGTGCTGTGAGTTGCGCGATGGATGCGCAATTCCGAGGTTCAGTGTGCACCGGCTCCGGATGGTCACCCTCTTCCCCTCCTCGCGCCGAGGATGAGGCGGGTGTCGCTACGGCTGACCCGACCTACTCCGTACCGTAGGCCGCCCACCGTCCGAGGGTGAACCCGCCGCCCTCTTGCCGGACTTCCACGGCGCCCGCCCCGCCGAAATGTGCAGGGACGACCAACTCCCTTTCGGTGGCCGCTCGTTCGAGAACTCGATGGCGGCTGGCCGCTGCTTGATCCGCATCCAGACAGAAGCAGCTGTTGCAGGAGGGTGCAAGGATCTGCACCGGGCTGTGCAGAAGATCGCCGACAAAGACCGCCCGGTCGCCGCCGGACGCGAGCCGCAGTACGGATGAGCCGGGCGTGTGACCGGGCGCGGGCTCCAGAGTGAGGTGTTCATCGATGCGGTGGGTGCCGTCCCACAGGACAGCCTGCCCGGCCCGATGGACGGGCGCGATGCTGTCCTCGTAGATCAGCCGGTCGTCCTCCCTGAGGCCGTTCCCGTACGCGTTGCCCGGGCCGAAGTGGAAGTCGTCCGCGGCCGGGATGAGGTACTGGGCGTTGGGGAACGCCGGCTCCCACCCTCCGTCCACACCGACGGTGTTCCCACCGACGTGATCACCGTGGACGTGGGTGTTGACGACGACGTCGACGTCCTGCGGCCGGACGCCGACCTGCGCCAGCCCACCCAGGAAATCAGCCTGCCAGTGGTGGAACTGCGGCGAGCCGGGCCGCTCGCGCCCGTTGCCGACGCCGGTGTCGACCAGGACGGTCCGTCCGCCGCTGCGCAGCACCCAGGTCTGCAGCGCCACCACCGCCCTGTCGCTGTCCGACTCCCAGTGATCAGGTGTCAGCCAGTCCTCGTTGCCTTTCCACACCTCGGCGCCGGACTCCGGAACCAGGCCCCGTGCGGGCGCGAACGCCCCCTGCCACTCGACGACTCGGATGACCTCGACATCGCCGAGCACGATGCTCTGCCTGCTCTCGCTCTTCATGACCTCGACTCTAGGTACGACAGATGAGCTTTCCAATGCCTGTTCTGCTCATTCAGATACGCATCTGTCTCACCATTGACACTACGGGTAATCTGGTCCGATGGATGTGGTGAGCGACGCGGTCTCGGCGGTACGCATCGGGCGTCCTTCCTCGAACCGGGTGCGGGTGAGCGGGAGCTGGTGCACGCGGCTCGCCCCGTACGACGGTGCGGGCTTCCATGTGGTGCTGGAGGGCAGCTGCTGGCTGCTGCCCGATGGTGGCTCTCCGGTCTCCCTCGGCGCGGGTGACGTGGTGCTGCTGCCGCATGGCACGGGGCATGTGATCGCCGACGCCCCAGCCGACGCGAGGACCGTGGAACAGTCGGTACCGTTCGAGCGATGGCTCGACGGGCGGGGGCCGAGCCGGCCCCGAGCCACCTCCGGCGAGGTACAGATGCTGTGCGGGAAGTACCGTCTCGACCGCAGTCGCCTACACCCGCTCATGGCGGAACTGCCGACAGTCGTCCACCTGCCGAACCGCGTGGGCACCCACCCCGAACTGCGCGCCGCCGTTGACCTGCTGGGCCACGAGTTGAGCACATCGGGGCCCGGCGCCTGCCTCGCGGTGCCCAGCCTGCTCGACCTCCTCCTCGTCTACATGATCCGCTCCTGGGCGGCCCAGGGCACGAGCGGCAGCTGGCCGGGCGTACTGGGCGACCCAGTGGCCGCCGCAGCCCTGCGGGCGCTGCACTCGGACCCGGCCGCCCTCTGGACCAACGACCGGCTGGCCGCCGAGGCAGGCGTGTCCCGCGCCACTCTGGCCCGCCGATTCACCACCCTCGTCGGCCGCCCGCCGATGGCGTACCTCACCTGGTGGCGCCTGACGCTGGCCGCCACTTTGCTCCGCGACACCCTGGACCCGCTGGCCACCATCGCTCGCCGCGTCGGCTACGGCACTCCGTACGCCCTCTCACATGCCTTCAGTCGGGAATTCGGTACTACCCCGGGGCAGTTCCGGGCAGAGACAGCGGGGCGATCGGCATCCACGTGAGAGTCCTTGATGAACCATCAGCCTTGGTGTCGCAGAAAGCCACGTCAGATTGCGCGCTGGTTCGGTGATCGGCCGGTGGGCCGACTGGCACTTGCAGTGGCAGGACCAGTGTTCCGAGGGCACCGATAGCGCATGATGGACCGACACCTGCAGTGCTCACTCCAGGCGGAATCCGGTCATGACGGGGTCCGCGGGCAGCAGCGCCCCCGCGTCGGTGATCCCGTACGAGTCCACGACCGGGGCCACCGTGGTGTCACCCTCCGGGATCACCTCGGCGCCTTCGAGCCCGGTGTCGTCCGGCTTCCTGCCGTCGATGGTGGCGACGGCCGGGCCGGCTCGCGGCAGGGAGCCGAAGAGGAGGTCCGCGCTCACGGTCGGCGGTGGGTGACGCCGGTCCCCCTCCATCCAGGCGCCGCCGTGAATCCACACCACCACGGCGGCGGGTTCGGCCGCCGGGGGCACGAACAGGTCCAACAGCCGCGCCCGGTAACCGGAGTTGGTGGCGTAGCTCAGCCCGTCGTACCGGCGGACGTCGTCGGCCCCGGTGACGGGCGCGGTCGGCGGCAGTTGGACCGGTGGTACGGCGAGCTCGGGCGGCGGCCAGGTGATGTGACCGGGTCCGGATGCCAACGCTGCTCCAGGTGTCGTCGGGTTCATTCCTTGGTCGCGCCGGCGAGCATCCCGGAGACCAGCGTGCGCTGCGAGAAGAGGAAGAGCACCAGGACGGGCAGGATCGCGACCACGATCGCCAGGGCCAGTTCCGGGATGGTGATGTTCAGGCCCGCACCGGCCACCGGGTTGAACGACGGGGTGGAGGTGAGCAGTTGGTTCAGGCCGACCTGGATCGGGAACTGCTCGCTCTTCGGCAGCACGAGGTAGGGCAGGAAGAAGTTGTTCCAGTTGCCCACGAAGCTGAAGAACGCGACCAGACCGACCACCGGCTTGGCCAGCGGCAGCGCGATGCGGGTGAAGAGCTGCCATTCGTTGCAGCCGTCGATCCGCGCGGCCGACAGCAGGTCCTTGGGCAGGCTGCTGCCGAAGTAGATGTAGACCAGGTACACGCCGAACGGATAGAAGGAGAAGGGCAGGATCACCGACCAGACGGTGCCGATCAGATGGAACTTGTTGAGCTCCAGGAAGACCGGCAGCACCAGGGTGGCCTGCGGCATGATCATCGTGACCAGGGTGACGGTCAGCAGTGTCTTGCGTCCCCGGAACTTCGTCAGGGCCAGCGCGTAACCGGCCGGGATGCTGACGGCCAGCGTCAGGATCAGCGAACCCCCGGAGTAGATCGCCGAGTTGCGCAGCCAGGTGAGCATCGCGCCGTCCTGGAAGGAGAACAGGTGCTGCCAGGCGGCGCCGATCTGCTGGAACGACCCGAAGGAGAGCGGGTTGTCCTGCACCACCTGGCCCGCGGTCTTGGACGGCGCGAGCAGCAGCCAGATCACCGGCAGCACGAAGAACACCAGCAGCAGGGCCAGCAGGACGCCCACGATCAGGAAGGACACGACCCGGGAGGGCTGAAGGCGTCGCCCCGCCGCTGTCGGCGAGGTGAGAGTGGGTTGCGTCATTTCTCATCCAACTTGAACAGGTTCGAGCGGGCGACCAGCAGTCCGGCGGCCAGGAGTCCCAGCGCCAGCAGGAAGACGGAGATGGCGGCGGCGCCGTTGAAGTCGCCCTGCTGGAAGGCGTAGACGTAGGCCAGCTGGTTGGGCGACCAGGTGGGGCTCACCCGGCCGAGGCTGGCGGTCTGGAGCAGCTGGGGCTCGACGAACAGCTGGGTGCCGGTCGCGAACGCCATGATGGTCATGTAGACGATCCACTGCCGGATCATCGGGATCTGAATGTGCCAGGCGGTGCGCCAGGGCCCCGCGCCGTCCATCCGGGCGGCTTCCAGCACCTCGTCGGGGATGTTGTTGAGCGCCCCGTACATCACGACCATCCAGCCGCCGGCGCCGGTCCAGAAGGCGATCAGCATGAGGATCAGCGGCAGGTTGCCGGGCGTGAGCACGGCCGCGAAGGTGTGCATGCCCATGCTGTTGAGCAGCCAGGACACCGGGCTGACGTCCGGGTCGAGCATGAACAGCCAGACCAGGACGCTGGCGACCCCGGCGAGGGCGCCGGGGATGTAGTAGAGGAAGCGGAAGAGCGCCGACGTACCCGGCCGCACCCGGCTGCGCAGCACCACCGCGACCAGCACGACCAGCACGACGAGAACCACCAGCCACATCACCAGGTAGATCAGCATGTGCGTGAAGGCCGGCACGAAGCGGTAGTCCTGGGCGACCTTGACGAACTGGTTGAGCCCGGTGAACTGGCCCTGGTCGTTGGTGAGCGCCAGGTAGAACGAGTAGCCGGTCGGGAAGACCCCGAAGGCGAGCAGCAGGATCGCGTAGCCGGCGACGAAGAAGTAGCCCGTGAGGCCGGGGCCCCTCCGCCGCGGCTTGGCGCCGCGGCGGAGGGGGGAGACGGCTACACGCTCGGTCTCCAGCAAGGTCATTGGTTGGTCACCTTGTATCCCTGGGCCTTCGCCTCGTTACTGATCTCCGTCTGCCAGGCCTCCAGGGTCGAGGTCAGGCTCTTGCCGGCGGTCAGGGCCGGCAGGACGACGCTGGACCAGGCGGTGGCGTCCGAGAACTTGGTGTTCGACCAGCCGGTCCACACGTCGTTCGCGGCCTCCTTGAAGGGCACGCTCACGTCGTTGGCGAAGTACTCGCTGTTGGTCGGGTTGGCCAGCCAGGCGTCGGCGGCCTTGGTGTAGGCCGGATAGGTGGGCGCGGACGCCTGGTTCTCGTCGGAGGTGGTCAGCCAGGTGACCAGGTCCGTGGACGCCTTGAGGTTGGCGCTGTGCGAGGACACCATCCACACGCCGCCGCCGACGTTGCCGGTCGCGGTCGTGGTCTCGCCGTCCCACTTCAGCGGGGGCGCCGCGGCGATCTGCTTGGCCGGGGTCTCGAAGGCGGTCTTGAACAGGTACTGGCCGTACCAGGACGGGCCGTACGCCATCAGGACCTTGCTGCCGCTGTCCTTGGCGAAGCCCTGGCTGAAGAAGCCCTTGGTGGTGACGGCCTTGGCGTCGATCAGGCCGTCGAGCAGGCTCGCCATCTTGGTGCAGTTCGGGTCCTGGAGGTCGGTGCGCAGGGTGTCCGGCTTCGTCAGCTCGAACGCCGGGCACTGGCCGGACCAGAAGTACGACTCATGGGAGTTGGTGTCGCCGACCGAGCCGACGAGGTAGCCGGGGTGATCCTTGGCGACCTGCTTGCCGAGGGCCTCGTACTGCTCCCAGGTGGTGGGGACATCGTAACCCCACTTGTCCATGAGGTCCTTGTTGTACCAGAGGACGACCTGTGCGATGTCGTTGCGCAGGCAGTAGGTGTGGTCGTTGAACTGGCAGGGGCTGAGCGAGCCCTTGGCGAAGCCGTCCAGCGTGCTCTGCGGGACGAGGTCGCTGTCCAGGGGCGCGGCGAACGGCTGTGCGTCGGCGGTCGTGGGCTCGGACGCCCAGGTCACGTCGGTGGGTGAGCCGAACACCACGTCCGGCCAGCCGCTGCCGGTCCGGTCGAAGAGCTGCACCTTCGACTGGAGATACGTGGAGCCGTCGGCGCCGCCGTCGTACGTGACGATGTCCATCTTCACGTCCGGGTGCGCCTTCTGGTACGCCTCCACCGACGGCAGTCGGGTCGAGTCGGCCCACACCGTGATCTGCGAACCCTCCTTCTGCGTGGCCGGCTTGAACGCCGCGGCCGACGAAGGGGTGGACCCGGTGGACGTGTCGGCGCTCGCGCAGCCGGTCAGGACGGCCGCGGTGGCCAGGGAGAGCACGGCGGCGGCGGTGCGCAGCACGGTGCGGCGACGGCCGGCTGTGGAACCGACTACCGAAGCGGCGGCTGTCGAAGAGCCGACTCTCGGAGATCCGGAAGACCTCATTGTCTTGCCTTTCTGGTTTCTTGCATGGGACAGGTAACGCGCCTCATGGGGGGCGCCGGGTGCGGTGGCGGCCTTGCGGACCGCCACCTCCCGGTCAGCGCGGCTGCTCGACGAAGGGCAGCAGTTCGCTGCCGTAGCCGAAGTCGAGCGGAAGGGCTATGCCGGGCCCCGTGGGGGCGTGCACCAGGCCCTGATCGTCCACATGGCGCTCGCGGACGACGGTCGTCGCGGTCACCAGGGACTCGTAGTAGGTGGTGTTGGAGATGGCCATGCACAGGTGGTGGTTCGGGATGTCCGAACCGTGCACCTCGGCCCGCAGCCGGTAGGCGTCGGCGAGGTGTGCGGTGCGCATGGCACCGGTGATACCTCCCCGGAGGGTGGTACCGGCCCGTACGCCGAAGGTGGCGGCACCGGCCTTGATGAAGTCCGCGGAGTTCATATGGGCTCCGTCGGAGGTCTCGGCCACCAGCAGCGGTACGTCCACGGCCGCCGCCAGTGCCTGGTACGCGGAGATGCTGAACTCGCGCATCGGCTCCTCGTACCAGAGGTAGTCGGCTTCCGAGAGCGCCCGCCCCAGGCGGATCGCGTCGGGCAGGTCGAATCCGGCCGACCCGTCGTACATGAGGGGGATCGAGGGACCGACGTGGTCGCGCAGGGCCAGGCACAGCTCGGCGTCACGGCGGGCGTCGCCCCAGGCGTGCAGTTTGATGCCGACGTAACCCAGTTCCAGGCACTGGTCCGCCACGTCGAGGAACTCCGCGATGCTGGAGAACGTCGAGGTGGAGGCGTACGCCGGGATCGACTCCCGGAAACCGCCGAGCAGTTGCCAGACCGGCTGGCCGTAGTACCGGCCGGCGAGGTCCCACAGAGCGGTGTCGATGAGGCCCAGGGTGGGGAGCGGGAGTTCGTGGATACGGTCCAGCTCCCACACCCGGTGCCACAGCCACTCCCGCTGGAACGGGTCGGCTCCGACCAGTTCGTCACGGAAGACGATGTCGACCAGGTTCCGCAGGGTGTCGAAGGCGCCTGGCCGCTGGAACACGGCCACTCCCTCGGCTCCCTCGTCGGTGCCGATGTGCAGGACCGCGCCGTCGCCCACCGGAGCGCTTCCGCTCAGTCCGTCCCGCCACTTGAAGGGAGGGCTGGCCGCCGGAACGTCGATCCGGTGTACTTCGACATGGGTGATCTTCATCGTGGCTTTCGTTTTCTGTGGGAACGTGCGGTCCCGGGGAGGGGGGCTCGTACGGTCAGAACTCGCCGTACGCCTGGATCTCGTAGAGGGAGCCGCCGTTGCCGCTGGATCCGGTGACGGTCAGCCGCAGGTAGCGGGCGGTGACGGGCTGGTCGGGGAGCGAGTAGTTGGTCGCCGAGACGGTGTTCTCGGTGGTGTGGTCGTCGAGCGTCGACCAGGTGGTGCCGTCGGTCGAGTACTCCAGGCGGTACTTGTAGCCACTGCGCAACTCGAAGGTGGTCACCACGCCGGAGACGCTGGTGTCCTTGCCCAGGTCCACCTGGATCCAGGACGGGTCGGGCAGGCCGAGACCCTGCGCCCAGCGGGTGGTCAGGTCACCGTCCACCGCCTTCGCGGGGAAGTTCTGCTCCGAGTCCGACGAAGCGGTGACCGCCTTGTTCAGCGCCAGGTCGTTCTCGGCCGGAGTGGTGAAGACGGCCGCCTGGCTCGGCTCCGAGGTGTTGAGTACGGCGTCACGGGCCGCGACGGTGAAGGAGTACTCCTTCTCCGGGGTCAGGCCGGAGACCCGCAGGCCGGTGTCACCGGTGACGGCGATCCGCTGGCCGTCCTGGTAGACGACGTAGCTGGTCACGCCGGTGTCATCGGTCGCGGCCGGCCAGTTGAGGTCCACCACGGTGGGCAGCACCGGTGTGACGTCGGGCTGTCCGGGGGCCGCGGGGGCCGTGTGGTCGGAGCTGGTGGCGGGCGTGCCGTAGACCTGGAAGTCGTAGACGCTGCCGCCGTTGCCGCTGGTCCCGGTGATGGTCAGCCGCACGAAGCGGCCGGTGACCGGCTCGTCGGTGTGGGAGTAGTTGGTCGACGCCGTGGTGTTCGCGGAGGTGTGGTCCTCCAGCGTCTTCCAGTTGACCTCGTCCGAGGAGACCTCGACGCGGTACTTGTAGCCGCTGGCCTTCTCGAAGGTGGTGATCGCGCCGTTCACGTCGTACTGGGCGCCGAGGTCCACCTGGATCCAGGACGGGTCGGGCAGGCCGAGACCCTGGGCCCAGCGGGTGGACAGGTCGCCGTCCACGGCCTTCTCGGGGAAGTTCTGCTCCGAGTCCGACGAGGCGGTGACCGGCTGCTTCAGCGCCAGGTCGCTGCCGGAAGGCATGGTGACCTTCAGTTCCGTGCTTTTCGCGGACTCGTTGCCGGCCGCGTCACGGGCGGTGATCTTGAAGCTGTAGGCCTGTCCTGCGGTCAGGCCGGAGAGCCGCACCGAGGTCTTGCCGGTGGCGCTGACGAGCTTGCCGTCGCGGTAGACCGAGTAGCCGGTGACGCCCGTGTTGTCGGTGGACGCCGTCCAGCTGAGGTCCGCCACCGTCGGGAAGTCGGTGGTCGCGGCCGGGGCGCCGGGAGCGGTGGGCGCCTTGGTGTCGGTGACGGCCGGGCCCGGGTCGAGGTGCTCGTAGGCCGGCTGGAGACCGGCGTTGCTCACGATCGAGGCCGGGAGCTGGGCGCAGGAGTCGACGGTGACATTGCCGCTGATGTTGCTGTTCGTGCTGTTGAACTGCGTGGTGAAGGCCGGCTGGGTGGTGAAGTTGCCGTTGGCGTTGATGTCCATGCCGTGGTTCAACAGGAGCCACTGGTACGCCACGTCGCAGAAGGCGTTGCCCGTGTTCTGCCAGTAGCGGCTGCCCTCGTCGTGGTAGACGGCACCGTAGGCGTGCGTCGGGACGCCGTGGATGTAGTTGCCGGACACCGTGCCGCCGGGGTTCGAGCTGAGGGTGTAGATGGCACCGCCGTCGGCCTGCGACTTCATGATGTCGTAGATCTCGTTGTCGGTGACGATGTTGTCCCGGCTGGTCGTCGGGGTGTCCCAGACCGGTACGCCCAGGTTGTCGTCCGGGTAGTTGGTGTCGCCGCCCGCGTCGGTCAGACCCCAGCCCCAGCCCACGGAGATACCGCTGTAGGGCAGGTCGTAGACCTTGTTGTGGGTGATCACCGTGTGGTCGGTGTAGCCGGCCAGGATGCCGAGGGAGCCGTTGTACTGGTCGGCGACCTTGGTGACGACGTTGTTGTCCACCAGGGTGTCCTTGGTGATGTCCCGGGTGTCGTCGGGGTGGGCGTCGATCACCTCGACTCCGCCGATCTGGATGCCGGTGGCGGCGATCTGGCGGAAGACGTTGCCGGTGATGTCGGTGCCCTGGGTGCCGGTGTTCAGGTTCAGGCCGACCGCGCCGAGGTGGGTGAAGGTGTTGCCCTCGAAGCTGACGTCGTGGCCGTAGCTCACGTTGACGGCGCCGGGCGTCTTCTGCCACTCCAGGCGGGTGGAGTTGAAGTCGGGGTTGTCGTCACCGACCATCCGGAAGCCCGCCTGGCCCTCGATCAGGCCGTCGGAGGAACTCGGGGCGAGCCAGGTGGAGTAGGAGAAGGTGATGCCCTCGAAGGACACGTTCTCGACGGGCTTGGCCCTGGTGCCGTTCAGGTCGACCAGGTCCTGTACGACCGGGACCGTGACGGTCGCCTTGGACAGGTTCTGGCCGTCCTTGGGCATGTAGTAGATCTCGTCCGTGCTCTGGTCGAGGTACCACTCACCCGGAGTGTCGAGCAGCTCGCGGGCGTTCTCCAGCCAGGTGGGGTTCTGGATCTCCTGGCCCTGCTGCAGGTTGGCGTTGTGCCAGCAGGGCTGTTCCATCGTCATCGTGTTGCCGGAGATCGACTCCACACCGCAGCGCTGCAGTTTCCAGCCCCAACTGTTGACGACCTCGAGGTCCTTGGGCTGCTTGTAGGCGCTGATGGCGCTGTCGGTGAACGTGTAGCCGGTGGACGTCTTGCTGAAGCCCGAGGGGTCCTTCGTGCTGCGCGCCCGGGTCTCCAGCTCCCCGTTCACATACAGCTGGCGGGTGTCGAGGTCGCCCACCTTGGCCTTGTAGACCTTGCCGGTCGAGTCGGCCGGGGTCCAGCCGCTGATCTGCTTGCCTCCGCTGATCACGGGCGTGGCACCGGGGGCGGCCTCGTAGATCACCCGGGAGCCGTCCTTGCCCGAGTCCTGGGCGGTGAGGCTGAAGGTGCGGCTCAGCTGGTAGGTGCCGGACTTCAGCAGCACATGGACATCGCCGCTGACCTTCTTCTTGGCCTCACGAACATAGTCCCGAGCGAATTCCAGCGTCTTGAACGGGTGCGCGGAGGTGCCGGTTCCGGTGTCCTTACCGGTCGGCGAGACATAGACGTTCAGGCCCTTCGAAGGGGCTGCCTGGGCCGACGCGGCGGCCAGCGGCGCCGTGATCGTGGCCAGGGACACGGCGGCTACCAGCACTCTTCGGAGCGGCACAAATATTCTTGCGCGGGCAGCCGGTGAAGGCTGCCCCGACTGTGCAGACGGTGCAGACACGGAAATCCAATCGCCTGAATGAGATGACATCTGGGGAGACCCGGTCGTCCTCCGGGTCCCTCCGGCGTTGGCGGCTCGCGAGAGCGGGTCGCCCCGTTCACGAACCGTGACGGCGTGATGCGGCCTTACGACGCGGACGCGTCCGGCGACCGCGGTGCGTCCGCGGTACCGGTGCTCCTCGACGGCTGCACCGGCGTACCGGAGGTGCCTCGGCTGTCCAGGTTGAACAGCCGGTCGCGGATCTTTCTTTCGAACTGGCTCTGCGTGGTGGCGATGTGCGCCACCATCAGCTCCGCCGCGAGATCGGCCTCCCCCGCGGCGACCGCCTCAGCTATGGCGAGGTGCTGTCCTGCCGCCACTTCCAGCGACCCTGGGGCGTCGCCGTGGAACAGCAGGACGTCGGACTGTGAGGCAAGGCGCCGTACGCCGGCGACGCTCGACCTCAGGAACACGTTGTGCGCGGCGGCGCCCACCGCGTCATGGAAGGCGGTGTCGGCCTCGGCGAAGGCGTAACCGTCGGCGGCCTTGCCCGCCACCATCGACTTCTCGGCGCACTCCCGGATGGTCCTGACCTCGATCGGCGTGGCGAGGGAGGCTGCGCGGCGCGCCGTCTCCGACTCGATCACCGTCCGGTAGTCCAGGAGCATCAGGACGTCTTCCATGCTCGTCGGCCGGAAGTGCGAGAGCTGGTCGTCCACCAGCCCGCCGGTCGAGTCGGCGACGAAGATTCCCGCGCCACGGCGGACGCTGAGCCGGCCGATGGCGGCCAGCACCTTCACCGCCTCGCGGGTGACGTTTCGGGTGGCGCCCAGGATCTGCGCCAGGCCCTGTTCGGTGGGCAGCCGGTCCCCGGAGCGCAGGTTCTGCTCGGCGATGTAGTTCAGCAGCTGCTCGGCGACCAGTTCGTAACCGGGCCGGTAGCGGCCTGACGAATCGTCATTCCCGCCACCAGGCAACTGCGTTGGAACTCCCACTGCCTTGTCCCCCTCCAGCACGGTCGGATTAATCAGGTTCATCGGTGGGGGCAACTATGACATCGGTGTTACGCGTTGAGAAGAGCGAGGAAGAAGTTCGTTCAATCGTCCTAAACAAAGCGGACGTAACGTCCTAATTGCCGCATCTCTTTGGAACTATTGCGTAACAAGGGATCAGATCCTTATGGTCCTGGATGCCAGATGAAGCAGATCCTTCCTTACGGGGTCCTTCTTTACGGGGATCCCTCTTCACGTACAGCACGAGAGGTCACGATGAGACTGGGCGCTTTCGCAGGACTCGGTGCCCTGGTCACCGGCGGTGCCTCCGGCATCGGCCTGGCCACCGCCCGACTGCTCGCCGCCGAGGGCGCGCGGGTGGCCGTACTCGACCTGACCGAGGCGAAGCCCCGCTTCGACGCTCACGTCCGGGCCGACATCGGCGACGACGCGTCGGTCGTGGCCGCCGTCGCGGCGGCCGTCGCGGCCCTCGGCGGTCTTGACGTGCTGGTCAACAACGCCGGGATCGGCGCGCAGGGCGGCATCGAGGACAACACCGACGACGAGTGGCACCGTGTGCTGGACATCAACGTCCTCGGTCTTGTGCGGGTCACCCGGGCCGCGCTGCCCGCCCTGCGCGCGTCCGACCACGCGTCGATCGTCAACATCAGCTCGATCGCGGCGACCGCCGGCCTGCCCCAGCGGGCCCTGTACACGGCGAGCAAGGGCGCGGTGCTCTCACTGACCCGGGCGATGGCCGCCGACCTGCTGCCGGAAGGCATCCGGGTCAACGCCGTCAACCCCGGCACCGCCGACACACCCTGGGTCAACCGGCTGCTGGACCGGGCGGAGGACCCCGAGGCCGAACACGCGGCACTCGCGGCCAGACAGCCGCACGGCCGCCTGGTCAGCGCCGACGAAGTCGCCGCCGCCGTGGCCTACTTGGCCTCCCCGGCAGCCGGCTCCACCACGGGCGCCTCGCTGGCCGTGGACGGCGGAATGGACGGACTGCGGCTCCGGCCGCGGAAGGAGAACTGATCGCCGTGCAGCGCTTCGCCGCCGTGGTCCGCCTGCGGCCCGAGAAGGAGTCCGAGTACCGCGCCCTGCACGCCGCCGCGTGGCCCGGCGTACTCGCGGCCCTCAAGGCGGCCAACATCGGCAACTACTCCATCTTCCTGCGCGACGGCCTGCTGTTCAGCTACCTCGAGTACACGGGAACCGACTACGCCGCCGACACCGCGCCGATCGCCGCCGACCCGGTCACCCGCGAGTGGTGGACGCGGACCGACCCGTGCCAACAGCCGCTGGACAGCGCGGCCGAGGGGCAGTTGTGGGCCCCGGCCGAGGAGATCTTCCACCTCGACTAACGCCTCGACCGATGCCTCGACCGAGTGCACCCTCCGGCCCTCCGACCGTCAGACCATCCGTCCGTCCACCGACCCAAGGAACCGAACGGTGCGCATCGACGCCCATCACCACCTGTGGGACCTCGCGGTACGCGACCAGCCCTGGACCCGGGACCTGCCCACCCTGCGCCGGTCCTTCACCGCCGCGGACCTGCGCCCCGCTCTCGACCGGAACGCCGTCGACGCCACGGTCGTCGTACAGACCATCGCCGTACCGGAGGAGACACCGGAACTCCTCGCCCTGGCAGCGCAGGACCCGCACATCCGGGCGGTCGTCGGCTGGACGAGCCTCACCGACCCGGGTATCGCCGACCGTCTCGCGGAACTGCGCGAGGGGCCCGGCGGCTCCGCGCTCGTCGGCGTCCGGCACGGCATCCAGGACGAGGCCGACCCGGACTGGGCGGCGCGTCCCGAGGTCCGTCGCGGCATCGCGGCGGTCGGCGCCGCGGGCCTGGTGTACGACCTGCTGGTACGCCCGGACCAACTCGCCGCGGCCGTCCGGACCGTACGCGAACTGCCCGACATCCGCTTCGTCCTGGACCACGCCGGCAACCCGGTCGTCGGCACGGACACCCTGGAGCCGTGGACCGCTCTGCTGACCGAGCTGGCCGACTGCCCGAACGTCGCCGTGAAACTGTCGGGCCTGGTCACCCGTACCGGCCCCGCTCCCGCCGACGACCTGCGCCCCTACGCGGACGTCCTGCTCTCCACCATCGGCCCCCACCACCTCATGTACGGCTCGGACTGGCCGGTCTGCCTGCTCGCGGCCGGCTACGACGACGTCCTGTCCGTCGCCGAGACACTCACGGACCAACTGAGCGCCGCCGAGCGGGAGTCGGTCTTCGGCACGACGGCCGCACGCTGGTACGGAATCGAGAGCGCTGCCGCCGGCGAACCCCCGGCCGGGACCACCGTATGACGGGCGCCCGCCGACTCGGTCGTACGCGTGTCCGCGTCAGCCCACTGGGTTTCGGCGCCGCCCCCCTCGGCAACCTCTACACCCCCCTCGACGAGAACCAGGCACTGGCCACGGTCGACGCCGCCTGGGACGCCGGCCTGCGCTACTACGACACCGCCCCGCACTACGGCCTCGGACTCTCCGAACGACGGCTCGGCGCGGCTCTCGCCCGCCGGCCGCGCGCGGAGTTCTCCGTCTCCACCAAGGTCGGCCGCCTCCTGGAACCCCACCCGGCGCCCACCGGTTCCGACCTCGCCGGGGGCTTCGCCGTACCGGACACCCTGATCCGCCGCCCCGACTACTCACGCGACGGCGTACTGCGCAGCCTGGAGAGCAGCCTGACCCGGCTCGGCCTCGACCGGGTGGACATCGTGTACGTCCATGACCCCGACGACCACCTGGACGCCGCGCTCGGCCAAGCGCTGCCCGCCCTGGCCGACCTGCGCGACCAGGGCGTCATCGGCGCGGTCGGCGTCGGCATGAACGCGGTCGCCCCGCTGCTGCGGGTCGTCGCCGAGGCGGACGTGGACGCCGTGATGGTGGCCGGCCGGTGGACGCTGGTCGACCGCACCGCCCGCCCGCTGCTGGACGCGTGTGCGGAGCGCGGGGTCTCGGTGGTCGCCGCGGCGCCGTTCAACTCCGGGCTGCTCAGCCGCCCGAGCCCGCCCGACGACGCCTTCTTCGACTACGGCCCCGCCCCGGAGGCGATGCTGCGCCGCGCCCGGCAGCTTGCCGAGGTCTGCACCCGCCACGGCACGGTCCTCCCGCACGCCGCCGTCCGCTTCCCGCTCCGCGACCCCGTCGTGGCTGGTGTGGTGGCGGGCTTCCGCTCCCCCGCGGAGGTCGCTTCCGCCGCGCGGTGGGCCGCCACGGACCTGACCGAGGCCGCGTGGCGGGACCTGGACGCGGTCACCGGCTGAAGTTCCGCCCTGGTCCTGCTAGTCCTGCCGTCCCGCGGACTTCGCCGACGCCTCGATGACCCGGCGCAGCCCCGTGGTGAGCCGCTCGGCATCGGTGGCCGTCTCGGGGTCGAAGGTCCACTGCGCGATGAGCCCCATCATCAGGGTCGTATAGAACTGCCCGACCGTGTCGACCTCCTCCTCGCTGACGTCCTCCTCCCGGCCGCCCAGGAACAGCGGGACGAACCCCCGTGACCCCTCACGCTGGGCACGCGCCAAGTGGTCGCGGACTTCGGGCAGTTGGTCGCCCATGGCGACGATCTCCATACTCAGCCGCCACATCGAGTGGGGCTCACGCATGGTGCTGATGATGTTCGACCAGACCTCCTGAAACCGTTCGAGGGAGCCCGACGCGGCACCGCTGCTGACGCCCTCGCCGGGGTCGAAGGCGCCGGACAGCCCCTCCACCAGGGAGACATACGCCTCCGCGAGGAGCTTGTCCTTCGATCCGTAGTGGTAGCCGATCGAGGCGAGGTTCGTCCCCGACTCCTTCACGATGTCGCGCGCGGTCGTCCGCACGAACCCCTTCTCCAGCAGGCAGCGCTTGGCGCCTTCGAGCAGATCCTCACGGTGTCCCATGCGGGCCAGCCTACCCCGATCCATACATCCGTCCCATACTTACGTCTTACACACCCGTACTAGACAAGCGTTTAAGACGCTCGTACAGTCCCTGCCATGACGAACCTGAAGTGCACGACCAACGCGCCCCCTTCCTTTGCCGGGCGCCGCGAATGGACCGCCCTCGGCGTGCTGATGCTTCCGCTGCTCCTGGTCTCGATGGACGTCTCGGTCCTCTACTTCGCGATCCCCTCGATCAGCGCGGACCTGGAGCCGAGCGGCACCCAGCAACTGTGGATCTTCGACATTTACGCGTTCGTGCTCGCCGGCCTGCTGATGACGATGGGCTCGCTCGGTGACCGCATCGGCAGCCGCAAACTGCTCCTGTTCGGCGCCGCCGCCTTCGGCACGGCCTCGCTCGTGGCCGCGTACGCGAACAGTGCCGAGACCCTGATCGCGGCCCGCGCGGTCCTCGGTATCGGCGGCGCGACGCTGATGCCGTCCACGATGGCGCTGGTCCGCACGATGTTCACGCACCCCGGCCAGCGGGCGAAGGCGGTCGGCCTGTGGTCCGGCGTCATGACCGGCGGTATCGCGCTCGGCTCGGTGATGAGCGGCGTCCTCGTCGAGTACTTCTGGTGGGGCTCGGTCTTCCTCGTCAACCTGCCCGCGATGGTGCTGCTGCTGGTCCTCGGCCCGATCCTGCTGCCCGAGTCCAGGAACCCGCAGCCGGGCCGCTTCGACCTCCTCAGCGTCCCGCTGTCGATGGCCGCCGTGCTGCCCGTGATCTACGGTCTGAAGGAGCTCACGGCCGAGGGCTGGCACACCGCGTACGTCCTCTCGATCACCGTCGGCCTGTTCTTCGCCTACCTCTTCGTCCAGCGCCAGCGCACCGCGAAGTCCCCGCTGATCTCCCCGGCCCTGTTCCGCGGGCACGGATTCACACCCGCTGTCGTCCTCAACCTCGTCTCGGCGTTCGGGGTGATGGGATCGGCGTACTTCACGACCCAGTACATCCAGTCGGTACTCGACAAGAGCGCGCTGGAAGCCGCGCTCTGGGCCCTGCTCCCCTCCGTCCTCATCGGCGTCGCGGCACCGGTCTCCACCCAACTCGTGCAGAAGGGCGTCAACCGTGCCTACGTCGTCACCGCGGGCTTCGTCGTCGCCGCGTGCGGTTACGGTCTGCTGGCCCTCGCCGGGGCCGACTCGATGTGGCTGGTGCTCGCCGGCGCCGGCGTCCTCGCGTCCGGGATCGTCACCGTGATGTCCCAGATGATGGACCTCGCCCTCGGCACCGTCCCCGTCGGCAACGCGGGCGCCGCCTCCGCCCTCCTGGAGACCGGCACGGAATTCGGCGGCGCGCTGGGCATGGCGGTCCTCGGCTCCATCGGCACGGCGGTCTACCGCAACGAGATCCCCTCCGACGCACCGGCCGCGGCCCACGAGACCCTGGGCGGCGCGCTGGCAGTGGCCCGGCACCTGCCGGGCGACACGGGCCAGACCCTGGCGACCGCCGCCCGGGACGCGTTCACCAGCGGCATGCAGGCGGCGGCGATCACGGGAGCGGTCCTGCTGCTGGGGGCGGCGGGGCTGGCCGCGGCGACGTTGCGGGGGGTGCGGGCACGGGCGGCCGAGGAGGCGCTGGTCTGAGGTCGTGGTGGTTTTTTCGCCCCCTCCGCCCCTACCCGTCCCTTGCTCCTGGGGGCTGCCGCCCCCAGAC
>NZ_JBHXMF010000057.1:37457-60603 GCF_042721055.1 Streptomyces sp. NPDC058470 | reverse complement strand
GCCTGAGACTCGCCTCAGGACTCGTCCCGGCGGAGTGACGGCTTCAGGTCCTTGAGCCGGCCGAGGAGACCGTTCACGAACGCGGGTGAATCGTCCGTGGAGAACTCCTTCGCCAGCTGCACCGCCTCGTCGAGCACCACGGCGTCCGGGGTCTCGTCGACCCAGATCAGCTCGTAGGCACCGAGGCGCAGGATGTTGCGGTCGACGACCGGCATCCTGTCGAGCGTCCAGCCGACGGAGTACTGCGCGATGAGGTCGTCGATCCGCCTCGCCTTGGTGGCGTAGCCCTCGACCAACTGCATCGTGTACTCGCTCACCGGCGGCTGCCGGGTGTCGGTCCGGGAGTGCCGGATCCAGTCCGCGAGGACCGTCTGAACGTCCGCGTCGCGCTGGTCGCCCTCGAAGAGGATCTGGAAGGCGCGCTTGCGGGCCGTGTTGCGGGCAGCCACGGTTAGCTGTTCACCCGGCCGAGGTAGTCGCTCGTACGGGTGTCGACCTTGATCTTCTCACCGGTGGTGATGAAGAGCGGGACGTTGATCTGGTGGCCGGTCTCCAGGGTGGCGGGCTTGGTGCCGCCGGTGGAGCGGTCGCCCTGGACGCCGGGCTCGGTCTCCTGGATGACGAGCTCGACGGCAGCCGGCAGCTCGACGAAGAGCACCGAGCCCTCGTGCTGCGCGACGGTGGCCGTGAAGCCCTCGATCAGGAAGTTGGCGGCATCGCCGACGGACTTGCGGTCGACCATCAGCTGGTCGTACGTGTCCATGTCCATGAAGACGAAGTACTCGCCGTCCATGTACGAGAACTGCATGTCACGCTTGTCGATCGTGGCCGTCTCGACCTTGACGCCGGCGTTGAACGTCTTGTCGACGACCTTGCCGGAGAGCACGTTCTTCAGCTTGGTGCGCACGAAGGCCGGGCCCTTGCCGGGCTTGACGTGCTGGAACTCGACGACGGACCAGAGCTGGCCTCCGTCGAGCTTGAGTACCAGGCCGTTCTTGAGGTCGTTCGTGGAAGCCACGGTTGCGGAATCTCCTGGACTGACGTGGACGACCCCGGTGCACGCGCGCAGCTCGAAGGCTAGAGCGCGAGCAGTTCCTTGGTCGTAATGGTGAGTAGCTCGGGTCCGCCGTCCGCCTCGGGGCGTACGACGAGCGTGTCATCGATCCGGACACCGCCCCGTCCCGGGAGGTGGACCCCCGGTTCGACGGTGACCGGCACGCAAGCGTCCAGTTTACCCATGGCCGCGGGGGCCAGCTGCGGGTCCTCGTCGATTTCGAGCCCCACACCGTGCCCGGTCAGCGGAGGAAGACCTTCCGTGTACCCCGCGGAGTCGAGTACCTGGCGGGCCGCGCGGTCCACGTCCCGGTAGGCGGCGCCAGGTGTCAGCGCCTCGCGTCCGGCGCGCTGGGCGGCGAAGACGAGGTCGTACAGCTCGATCTGCCAGTCGGCGGGCGAGGTCCCGATCACGAACGTACGGCCGATCTCACAGCGGTAGCCGCGGTAGCTCGCACCGAGGCAGACGGAGAGGAAATCTCCCTCCTCGACCCGCCGGTCGGTGGGCCGGTGGCCACGGCGCCCGGAGTTCGGCCCTGTCCCGACCGAGGTCGCGAAGGCCGGGCCGTCGGCGCCGTGATCGACGAGGCGGCGCTCCAGCTCAAGCGCGAGATGACGCTCGGTCCGGCCCACGAGGATCGATTCGAGGAGTTCCCCCAGCGCCTGGTCGGCGATCTCGGCGCCGATCCGCAGACAGGAGATCTCCTCCTCGTCCTTGATCACTCGCAGTTGCTCCACCGCACCGCCCAGGTCGGCGAGGCGCAGCCGCGGCGCCACCGAGCCGAGCGCACGGTGCCGGGTCACGGTCAGGTGGTGCTCCTCCACCGCGAGGGACTCGGCGCCCTGAGCGAGAGCCACATCGGCCGCGGCGACGGCCGGGTCACCGCCGGGGCCCGGCAGCACCTGCACACGCAGCGCCTGGTCCGGGCGGCCCTCCTCGGCCCCGCCGCCCGGCGGACCACCGAAGAGCAGCACGTCCTCACCCCTGCCGAGCAGCAGGACGGCGCCGCGCGGGGCCGCACCGGCGAGATACCTCACATTGGCCGGGCGGGTGACGAGCGCCGTAGCGCTGCCGCCCGCCGTACAGCGCTCCCGGAGCCGCTCTCGGCGGGCCGCGTACACCTCTGACATAAACCGAGCGTACGAGCGGTGGCCGGATGGCGCCGGTTCAACGGGGCTGGACGGGCGGCGGGCCCGCCGGGACTACCACTGGGGCAGGCCGGCGATCGACCGCGAGCCCGCCCGGATTACCACTGAGGCGGGCTGGCGATCGACCGTGCGAGGACGTCGTCCAGGACGCGGGCCGTGGTCGGTACGTCGAGCTGCGAGTTGTCGATGATGGGGAGCCCCGAGCCGTACCAGCCGGCCATCCGGCCGTGGATGCGGGCGACTTCCTCGTCGGTGAGGCGGCGGTTTCCGGAGCGCTCGGCGTTGCGCTCCAGGACTATCTCCAGGCCCGGGAGCAGGACGACGGGCAGCAGGCCCGGCCCGACGTGCCGCTTCCAGCCGCCGAGGCCGACGACCGGACGGTCCGGGAAGACGGCGTCGTCGAGGATGCAGGAGATGCCGTTGGCCAGGAAGTTCCGTGCGGCGAATCCGCAGGTGCGGCGGGCCAGGCGGTACTGCGCCTCCGAATGGTCGTTCCACCCCGACTGCGGGTCGGCGAAACCCGAGCGCACCCATTCGCGTACGTCGTCGAGGCTGATGTGGGCGGTGGGGACCCGGCGGTGATCGGCCCAGTACTTGGCGACGCTGGTCTTCCCGGCGCCCGCGGGGCCGATCAGCAGCACCGCGAGCGTGGTGGCCGTGGGGTCGGCATGGCCCGCGGCGGGCGGCGCGCTAGGCATGGCGACGGGTCCGCCCGGGGGCAGCTGCACATGGCCGGTGGTGTCCGGCTTGGGCGGCGCGGAGGCGTGCTGCGGGGGCATGTGCTGCGGTGCGTGCGAGTGCGGCGCCATGTGTCCCGGTGGCGGGCCGGTGAAACCGGGGGCCGGCGGTGGCGGGGGTACCGGACCCGGGTGTCCGGGCTGCGGTCCGGCCGGCGACCAGCCGGCGGCCGGTCCCTGCCCCGGCTGGTGGGGCGGCGGCAGCGGACCCCCCACTGCGTGCTGCATCCGGTGCCACTCCGTCTCGTGATTCTTTGGCTCGTTCGCCTCCGGGACGCCTCCATCAGTGTCCCGGGCGCGATCACGCTCAGCCCTTCGGGCCTCCGCGCGCTCACGCTCTCGACACCGACGCGTCCCTTCGGCTCCCTCGCGGCAGGCAACTGGCGCTGGCGAGCGAGGCCCGAGGCCCACTCGCTACCGAACGGTACCTTCCCCGGCCGCCGTTGTGTGAACGGCCGGGGAGGGTACGAAGTGCCCGTCGGACGGGGGCAAATCGGGCCAAGTGCGGGCCCGTTGGACGTTACGTTCTTAAGTCACGTCGCCGTGAGCCCTCTTGAGCCACGTCGCCGTGAGCCGTGGATCCGCGCCTACTCCCCCACTTCGCCGTACGCGGCGAGGAGGACGGCCGGATCGGGTCCCTCCAGGACGGTCGGCTTGGCGAGGCCGTCCAGGACGATGAAGCGAAGCAGGTTGCCGCGGGACTTCTTGTCGAGCTTCATGTTCTCCAGGAGCTTGGGCCACTGGTCGTAGCGGTAGCTCAGCGGGAGGCCGACGGACTCCAGGATCGTACGGTGGCGGTCGGCGGTCGCGTCGTCCAACCGGCCCGCGAGACGACCGAGTTCGGCGGCGAAGTGCATACCGACGGAGACGGCCGCACCGTGCCGCCACTTGTAGCGCTCGTTCTTCTCGATCGCGTGCGCGAGGGTGTGCCCGTAGTTGAGGATCTCGCGCAGCCCGGACTCCTTGAGGTCGCCGGAGACAACCTCCGCCTTGACCTTGATGGACCGCTCGATCAGCTCGGCCGTGTGCGGACCGGCCGGCGTACGGGCCGCCTCGGGGTCCTCCTCGATGAGCTCCAGGATCACCGGGTCGGCGATGAAACCGGCCTTGATGACCTCCGCGAGCCCGGACACGAAGTCGTTGACCGGCAGTGAGTCCAGCGCGGCCAGGTCGCACAGCACACCGGCCGGCGGGTGAAAGGCGCCGACGAGGTTCTTGCCCTCGGCGGTGTTGATGCCGGTCTTGCCGCCGACCGCCGCGTCCACCATGGCCAGCACGGTGGTCGGGACCACGATCCAGCGCACGCCACGCAGCCAGGTCGCCGCCACGAACCCGGCCAGGTCGGTGGTGGCCCCGCCGCCGACGCCCACGATGACGTCGGTGCGGGTGAAGCCGGACTGCCCGAGCGCCTTCCAGCAGTAGGCGGCGACCTCGACGGTCTTGGCCTCCTCGGCGTTCGGCACCTGGATGGCGATGGCCTCGTACCCCTGCTCGGCCAGGTCGGCACGGAGGGCCTCACCGGTGTCGGCGAGCGACTCGGGGTGGATGATCGCGACACGCTGGGCCTTGTCGCCGATCAACCCGCCCAGCTCACCGAGGAGTTGACGGCCGACCAGCACCTCGTAGGGCTCGGTGCCCGCGGTTCCGCCGACCTGGATACGGGTCACTGCCTCGCTCATGCTTCCTTCAACTCCAGTGCGTCGAGGACCGCTTGGGTGACCTCTTCGGGGGTGCGGTCGTCGGTTGCCACGACCGCCCGGGCGACTTCGGTGTACAGGTCGCGGCGCGCGTCCATCAGCTCGCGCCACTGCCGGCGCGGGTTGACGGCCAGCAGCGGCCTCGCCGTGTTGAGACCGGTGCGCCTGACCGCCTCCTCGACGTCCATCGAGAGGTACACGACCTGGTGCCCGGCGAGCAGAGCGCGTGTCTCCTCGTCCAGGATCGCGCCGCCTCCGAGCGCCAGGACACCGTCGTGCTCGGCCAGCGCCCGCTTCACGGCCTGCTTCTCGATCGCACGGAAGACCGGCTCACCGTCGTCGACGAAGATGTCGGCGATGGTGCGGCCCTGCTCTCCCACGATGTCGTCGTCGGTGTCCCGGTAGACACAGCCGAGCCGCTCGGCGACCAGCGCGCCCACCGTGGACTTGCCCACGCCCATCGGGCCGACGAGGACGATCCGCGGACCGGTCACCGTACGACCAGGTTCTCGAGGTAGGACCGCACGTTGCGGCGCGTCTCCGGGACGCTGTCCCCACCGAACTTCTCCGCCACGGCGTCCGCCAGAACCAGCGCCACCATCGCCTCCGCGACGATCCCGGCGGCCGGAACCGCGCACACGTCCGAGCGCTGGTGGTGCGCCTTGGCCGCCTCGCCGGTGGCCACGTCGATGGTCGCCAGCGCGCGCGGCACGGTCGCGATCGGCTTCATCGCCGCACGGACGCGCAGCAGCTCACCGGTGGTCAGACCGCCCTCGGTGCCGCCGGAGTGACCGGAGGTGCGCCGGATGCCGTCCTCGGTGTGGACGATCTCGTCGTGCGCCTGCGACCCCGGTACCCGAGCAAGCTCGAAACCATCGCCGACCTCGACACCCTTGATCGCCTGGATACCCATGAGCGCGGCCGCGAGCCGGGCGTCCAGCCGCCGGTCCCAGTGCACGTGCGAGCCGAGACCCACCGGCACGCCGTACGCCAGCACCTCGACCACGCCACCGAGCGTGTCGCCGTCCTTGTGGGCCTGGTCGATCTCCGCGACCATCGCCTTCGACGCATCGCTGTCCAGGCAGCGCACCGGATCGGCGTCGAGCTTCTCCACATCGGAGGGCTTGGGGTAGACGCCGTACGGGGCCTTCGCCGCCGCCAGCTCGACGACGTGCGAGACGATCTCGATCCCGGCCGTCTCCTTCAGGTACGAACGGGCCACCGCACCCAGTGCCACCCGCGCCGCCGTCTCCCGCGCGCTCGCCCGCTCCAGGATCGGCCGCGCCTCGTCGAAGCCGTACTTCTGCATGCCCGCGAGGTCCGCGTGACCGGGCCGGGGCCGGGTCAGCGGGGCGTTGCGGGCGACATCGGCGAGGATCTCCGGATCGATGGGGTCGGCCGACATGACCTGTTCCCACTTGGGCCACTCGGTGTTGCCGACCATGATGGCCACCGGCGAACCGAGGGTGAGCCCGTGGCGTACGCCGCCCAGGAAGGTGATCTCGTCGCGCTCGAACTTCATCCGGGCACCGCGCCCGTAGCCGAGCCGCCGCCGGGCCAGATGGTCCGCCACCATGTCCGTGGTGATCGGCACGCCGGCGGGAAGTCCCTCCAGCGTCGCGACAAGTGCGGGACCGTGGGATTCCCCCGCGGTCAGCCAGCGCAACCTGCTCAACGGTGCTCCTCATGCTCGCGCCCTGGTACTGCTGCTGCGTACGCGCGTCCTCGCGTACCGCGACGGCGCGACCGGGTGCGCGGCCCAGGCCCGCCACCCCGATCCTCCCACGTCCACGTATGAGAACCGGTCACAGGTCCATCAGACGGACGGACGGCGACGGGTCAGTGCCCGGCGAGAGCGTGCTCGCCGGCCTTCCGCATGGCGTCGAGCGGCGCGGGGGAACGCCCGGTCATCTGCTCGACCTGGAGCACCGCCTGGTGCACCAGCAGATCGAGCCCGCTCACGACAGCGCCTCCGTACGCCGACCAGCGCGCCGCGAGCTGGGTCGGCCATGGGTCGTACAGCACGTCGAAGAGGGTCGCGGGCTGTTCGGGAGTAGCCGCGGCCAGCGCGTCCGTCGTGCCCGCCGGGGTCGTGGCGATCACGAGCGGCGCGCGCAGCGCCTGACCGGCGTCCGCCCAGTCCTCCGTCCGCACCTCCACGTCGAGCCGCTCGCCCCACTGCCTCATCTCGGCGGCACGCTCCGCACTACGGACGTACGCGACGACCTCGCCCGTGCAGATCCGGGCCAGCGCGGCGAGCGCCGACGAGGCGGTGGCGCCGGCGCCGAGGATCGCGGCGGAGTCGACCTGCTCGATGCCCCGCTCGCGCAGGGCGGCGACCATCCCGGGTATGTCGGTGTTGTCGCCGACGCGACGGCCGTCCTCGGTGAACACGACCGTGTTGACCGCCTCCACCGAGCCCGCCGTCTCACTGACCTCATCGAGCAGCGGCATCACGGCCCTCTTCAGCGGCATGGTCAGCGACAGCCCCGCCCACTCCGGCCCGAGTTTCCCGATGAACCCCGGCAGCGCCTCCTCGTCGACCTCGAAGCGGTCGTACGACCAGTCGCCGAGGCCGAGTTCCGCGTAGGCGGCACGGTGCAGCACCGGGGAGAGGGAGTGGGCGATCGGGGAACCGAGTACGGCGGCCCGGCGGGCGTCAGCTGCCCGAGCTGTCATTGAACTTGTCCTTGAGATCCTTGAATTCGGCGTATGTCTTGGCGAACTCCGTCTTGTTCTGACCGTCGGTCGCCACGAAGTAGATCCAGCCGTCGTCCGTCGGATTCAGCGCGGCCTTCAACGCGTCGTCACCAGGGTTGTCAATGGGCCCGGGCGGGAGGCCCTTCTGCGTGTACGTGTTGTACGGGTCCTGGTTGCTGTTGATTTCGGACTCACTGATGTTGATCTTACTCTGCCCCTTCAAATAGTTGAAGGTCGAGTCGAACTGCAGCAGCTGGTTGGTCTCCGTATTAGTGGGCTTCAGACGGTTGTAGATGACCTCGGACATCTTGCGGAAGTCCTCATGCGTCTTCCCCTCGGCCTGGACGAGACTCGCCACGGTGAGGAGCTCCAGCGGATTCTTCAACTTCAGGCCCGCGGCCTTGGATTCAAGGCCGTAGTCGGCGTACTTCTCCTTGGCCAGGTCGACCATCTGCTCCAGGACTTCCTTGGGCTCCATACCCTTGGAAACGGGATAGCTGGAGGGATAGAGGAATCCTTCCAGCGGGTCCTTGATGTCCTTGTCGGTGTTCGCCCAGTCAGGGAGACCGAGGCTCTTCCAGTCCTTCTGCGCGACCCCCGCGGTCGTGCCCTTCTTGACCTCAAGACGGGCATCGATCATCGTGTAGATCTCAGAATTGCGCTTACCCTCGGCAATGATCAGGTTGTTGCGGCTGGCAGGGCTGAGCATCAACGCGACGACGCTTTCCCCTGACATTTCCTTCTTGAGCGTGTAGACGCCCGCCTGAATGGAATTACCCTTGGGATTCTGCGACTGCGCGGCCACAAAAGCGTCGACGCTCTTGACCACACCGGCATTCTTCAATGCCTGCCCGATCGCATAACCGCCGGAACCCTTGGGAATGGTGACGTTCACGCTTTCGCTCGTGCCGTCCCCGGCATAGTCGGGCGCCGCGCCGAAACGATTTTGGTAGAACTGGTACCCGAAATACCCGACTCCGCCGATCCCGCCTCCGAAGACCAGGACAACCACCAGACAGGCACACCCGCTGCGGCGTTTCTTGCCTTTGCCGCCGCCTCTGCCCTTCTTGTCACCGCGTCCGCCGCGGCCCTTGGGATCGTCGTCGTCCGCATCGTCGTCATCGTCGCCGCCCCCGGCGAAGAAGGCGTGCTCACCCTGGTCGGGTCCGGGATCCCAGTCGGTCTTCGGCTCGGGTTCGGCGCGACGGCGGGCCGGCGGCTCGGGGGGCGGGTAGGCGTCGGGGGTCCCGTACTGGTCGGGCTGCTCACCGCCGTACGCGACGGGCTGGCCCCCGTAGGGGTCGGCCGGGTCGGCGGCGTAGGGGACCTGCTGATGCGCCCCGTTGCCCCAGCCGCTGTTGTCGTACTGCTGGCCCTGGCCGCCGTACTGCTGTTGCTGACCCTGATTCACGTACTGCTGTTGCTGACCCTGGTCCGCGTAGGGCTGCTGCCCTTGACCGCCGTACGGCTGCTGACCCTGGCCGCCGTACTGCTGCTGGCTCTGGTCCGTGTACTGCTGCTGCCCCTGATCGACATAGGGCTGCTGGCTCTGGGCAGGGAACTGCCCCTGGCCCTGGTACTGCTGCTGGTCCTGACCGTAGCCACCCTGCTGACCGGCGGCCCACTCGCCGTACTGCTGGTGCTGTTGCTGTTGCGGCTGCTGCGGATACTGCTGCGGCTGGCCGCCGTAGGGGGACTGGCCGTCGTCGGCCTGTCCTCCCCATCCGTTGTCCCCGAACAACGGGTCCTCCGGATGCCACGGTTCGGAGCCTGGGCCCCGGCCATACTCAGTCATTGATCCCCTAGAGCCGCGAGGCGGCGGGCACGCGGTGCTTGCGGCACCGCCTCCGTTCCGTCTCTTCTGCTGTGCGGCGGCTGTTCGAACAGAGCCGCATCGCGCGGAACGTTACCGTATCGCGATCAGACAACCACTTCGACGCCCTCGCCCGGAGATCTACCCGACACCCGTTCGGACTCCAAGGCCTGCTGAAGGATGATCACGGCCGCTGCCTGATCGATGACGGACCTGCCCTTCTTGGACTTCACGCCCGAGGCTCGCAGGCCCTGACTTGCCGTCACCGTGGTCATGCGCTCGTCCACGAGCCGGACCGGAACGGGAGCGATGCCCCGGGCGAGGTCCTGGACGAAGGCACGGACCTTGACCGCGGCCGGACCCTCGCCGCCCTTGAGGGAGCGAGGGAGGCCGACGATCACCTCGATCGGTTCGTACTCCTCGACGAGTTGCTTCAACCGGCGGTGCGCCGCGGGGACGTCGCGCCCCGGGACCGTCTCGACCGGGGTCGCGAGGATCCCGTCGGGGTCGCACGAGGCGACCCCGATACGGGCATCCCCGACGTCGATCGCGAGACGACGTCCTCTGCGCATGTCCGGGGACCCTACTTGGCCGTCTCGGCGACGAGCCGCTCGACCGCGTCGATGGCGTCGCCGATGGCGGCCGGGTTCTGGCCGCCGCCCTGGGCGACGTCCGGCTTGCCGCCACCGCCGCCGCCGAGGGTCTTGGCGGCCGTACGGACCAGGTCGCCGGCCTTGAGACCGCGCTCGCGGGCGGCCTCGTTGGTGGCGATCACCGTGAGCGGCTTGCCGTTCGCCGTGGCGAACAGGGCGACCACGGCGGCCCGTCCGCCCTGGATACGGCCGCGCACATCGAGGACCAGCTTGCGCAGGTCGTCGGCGCTGGTGCCGTCCGGGACCTGGCCGGTGACAAGAGCGACACCGCGTACGTCCTTGGCGGAGTCGACGAGACCGCCGGCGGCCTGGAGGACCTTCTCCGCGCGGAACTTCTCGATCTCCTTCTCGGCGTCCTTCAGCTTGCCGAGCATGGCGGAGATCTTCTCCGGAAGCTCCTCGGAACGGCCCTTGACCAGTTCCTGCAGCTGGGCGACGACTGTGTGCTCGCGGGCGAGGAAGTTGTACGCGTCCACGCCGACCAGGGCCTCGATGCGGCGTACGCCGGAGCCGATGGACGACTCGCCGAGCAGCTTGACCAGGCCGAGCTGGGCGGTGTTGTGGACGTGCGTGCCGCCGCAGAGTTCCTTGGAGAAGTCGCCGATGGTGACGACGCGGACGCGCTCGCCGTACTTCTCGCCGAACTCGGCGATGGCCCCCTGCTTCTTGGCCTCGTCGAGGCTCAGGACCTCGGCGTGCACGTCCAGGTCGCGGGCGAGCACCTCGTTGATCTGCTGCTCGACATCGGCCATCACCGTGTGCGGTACGGCGGCCGGGGAGCCGAAGTCGAAGCGGAACCGGCCGGGCTGGTTCTCGGAACCGGCCTGGGCGGCCGTCGGGCCGAGGGCGTCGCGCAGGGCCTGGTGGGTGAGGTGCGTGGCCGAGTGGGCGCGGGCGATGGCCTTGCGGCGGCGGGCGTCGATGGAGGCCTGGGCCTTGGCACCGACGGTGACCTCGCCGACCTGGACGACGCCCTTGTGGACGTACACGCCCGGGACCGGCTTCTGGCAGTCGCGGACCTCGACGACGGCACCGGTGTCGAGCCTGATGCGACCGGTGTCGCCGATCTGGCCGCCGCCCTCGGCGTAGAACGGGGTGCGGTCGAGGACGATCTCGACCTCGTCGCCCTCGGTGGCGGCGGGGGACGAGGCCCCGTCGACCAGGATGCCGACGATCGTCGACTCGCCCTCGGTCCGGTCGTATCCGATGAAGTCGGTCTCACCGGCGGCGTCGGCGATCTGGCGGTAGGCACCGAGGTCGGCGTGGCCGGTCTTCTTGGACCGGGCGTCGGCCTTGGCCTTGTCCCGCTGCTCCTTCATCAGGCGGCGGAAGCCGTCCTCGTCCACCGAAAGGCCCTGTTCGGCGGCCATTTCGAGGGTGAGGTCGATCGGAAAGCCCCAGGTGTCGTGGAGCAGGAAGGCCTTGTCGCCGGCGAGCACCTTGCCGCCGGCGGCCTTGGTCTCCGAGACGGCGGTGTCGAGGATGTTCGTGCCGGCCCGCAGCGTCTTGACGAAGGCGGCCTCCTCGGCGAGGGCCACGGTCTCGATGCGCCTGCGGTCGGAGACCAGCTCCGGGTACTGCCGGCCCATCATCTCGATCACGACGTCGACGAGGTCCTGCACGACCGGGCCGGTGGCTCCGAGCAGTCGCATGTTGCGGATGGCGCGGCGCATGATGCGGCGCAGCACATAGCCACGGCCTTCGTTGCCGGGCGAGACCCCGTCGCCGATGAGCATCACGGACGTACGCATGTGGTCGGTGACCACGCGCAGGGAGACGTCGGAGTCGTGACCGGCGCCGTACTCGACGCCCGTCAGCTCGGTGGCCTTCCTGATGACGGCCATGGAGGTGTCGATCTCGTACAGGTTCTGCACGTCCTGCAGAATCATGGCGAGTCGCTCAAGGCCCAGGCCGGTGTCGATGTTCTTGCTGGGCAGGTCGCCGAGGATCTCGAAGTCCTCCTTCGAGGTGCCCTCGCCGCGCTCGTACTGCATGAAGACCAGGTTCCAGATCTCCACGTACCGCTCGTCGTTGACGGCCGGGCCGCCCTCGATGCCGAACTCCGGACCGCGGTCGTAGTTGATCTCGGAGCACGGGCCACAGGGTCCGGGGACGCCCATGGACCAGTAGTTGTCCTTCTTGCCGAGGCGCTGGATGCGCTCGGCGGGGACGCCGATCTTCTCGCGCCAGATCTGCTCGGCCTCGTCGTCGTCGAGGTAGACCGTGATCCACAGGCGCTCCGGGTCGAGCCCGTAACCACCCTTGTCCTGGGGCGAGGTGAGCAGCTCCCAGGCGTAGGCGATGGCGCCTTCCTTGAAGTAGTCGCCGAAGGAGAAGTTGCCGCACATCTGGAAGAAGGTGCCGTGCCGGGTGGTCTTGCCGACCTCTTCGATGTCGGGCGTGCGCACGCACTTCTGCACGCTGGTGGCGCGCGGCCACGGCGGCTTGACCTCACCGAGGAAGTACGGCTTGAAGGGGACCATGCCCGCGGGGACCAGGAGCAGAGTCGGGTCGTCCGCGATGAGCGACGCCGAGGGGACGACGGTGTGACCGCGCTCCTCGTAGAAGCTCAACCAGCGGCGGCGAATCTCGGCCGACTCCATCAGTGGTCCTCATTCCGGTTGTACGTGTACGTCGACCTCTCGACGTACGTCGGGTTCTTGCTGTAGTCCGGGCTGTTGCGGTTCTCGATCGCGGCGCGGCGGCGGGGGCCCGGCAGTTCGCGGTCGACGGACGCGTTCAGACCGAGCACCTCGTCGAGTTCGGCCTCCCGCTGGAGCATGCCGTCGCGGACGTCGAGCGCGAAGTCCTTGAGCCGGTGGCCCGCGTCGATCGCCTTGTTCGCGGCCTGCGCCGCGAGGCTCTCGGGGGTCAGCTGCCTGAGCTTGCGGTTGACTTTGGTGGTGGCCCACACACCGGCGGCTGCGCCCGCGGTGAACCAGAACGTACGGCGGAACATCGCTGCGTCAGTCCTTCTTCCGCTTTCCCCGTCGCGCCGACGGGACGGTACGGCCCATGATCACGGTACGGCGGGACGCCTTGGGGGGCTCGTTCTCGCGACGGCCTCCGATGGCCCGGCGCACGCCGTAGCCGAACGCCGCGACCTTGACCAGGGGGCCGCCGAAGGTGGAGGCGACCGTGGTGGACAGCGCCGACGCGTTCGACGTGACCTCCTGGACGTCGGAGGCGATGGCGTCGACGCGGTCGATCTGGGTCTGCGCGGAGCGCACCGCCGAGGAGGCGTCGGCGAGCAGCGGGACGGCCTGCTCGGTCACGTCCGCCACGAGCTTGGTGGTCGCCCTGAGCGTCTGGGCCAGCCTCGCCAGCGCGACGGCGAGAAAGGAGACCAGGATCGCCCAGAAGACGGCCACCAGGATCCCGGCCACCTCTCCACCGGACACTGTGTGCACCCGCTCCCTGTACGTGCATGGAACATCGGAAACCAAAATTACAGTTTCCCGAGCCTATCGCGCCGGGGCCGTCGCTCCGTACCGCATTACCGCCTCCCGGCACCAGGGTTACGGGAAGCGGTTGTACGGACCGCACACGGGTCAGTACGCTCCGTGTCCCATGCAAGGCTCTCAGCGCTCCGACCGTTCGCCGCTCGGCAATATGCCCCTGGAACTCAACGCGTTCGTGGGCCGCTCGGCCGAACTCGCCCACCTCGCCGAGGCGCTGGAGACGTCCCGCCTCGTCACGGTGACGGGCATGGGGGGTGTCGGCAAGTCACGGTTCGCGGCGCGGGCCGCGGCACAGACGGACGTACGCGACGGGGCTTGGCGCGTGGAGCTGTCCGCGGTGCGCGCGCCGGACCTCGTCGAGCACGCCGTCGTCGAGGCTCTCGGTCTGACGGATCACACGTCGAGGCCGCCGCGTCAGGTCCTTCTCGATGCTCTCGCTGAGCGCCAACTCCTGCTGGTTCTGGACGGGTTCGAACATCTGGTGGACGTGTGTGCCTCTCTGATGGGCGAACTGCTGCGGTGCGCGCCGGGGCTGCGGGTGCTCGCGGTGGGGCGGCGGCCCCTGGACCTGGAGGGCGAGCGGCTGTTCCCGCTGGCGCCGCTGGCCGAGGCCGAGGCGGCGGTGCTGTTCGAGGACCGGGCGGCGGCCCGGGTGCCCGGGTTCGCGCTGGACGACGGCAACCGGTCCGACGTCCGGGAGCTGTGTCGGCGCCTCGACGGGATCCCGCTCGCCGTCGAGCTGGCGGCGGGGCGGCTGAGCGCCCTGTCTCCCGCGCAGCTGCTGTCCCGTCTGGAGGACCGTTTCCGCCTGCTGACAGGCGGCGGCCGCGACGCGCTCCCTCGGCATCAGACGCTGCGTACGACGATCGGCTGGAGCCATGAGCTGTGCACGCCCGAGGAGCGGCTGCTGTGGTCGCGCCTGTCCGTGTTCGCGGGGCGGTTCGACCTGGAGGCCGCCGAATACGTGTGCGGCGGCGACGGTCTGCACAGCGACGATGTCCTCGATGTCCTGGGCGCGTTGCTCGCACAGTCCGTGCTGTCCCGCGAGGAGACGGCGGCGGGCGTGCGCTACCGGATGCTGGACACGGTCGGCGCGTACGGTGCGCACTGGCTGGAGGCGACGGGCGACGCCCCACGGCTGCGCCGCCGCCACCGCGACTGGTACATGGGCCTGGCCACCTGGTGTGAGCTGGACTGGTTCTCGCCGCGTCAGGGCGAGGTCGCCACGCGCGTCGAGGCGGAGCTGCCGAATCTGCGCCGCGCGCTGGAGCACTGTCTGACCGAGCCGGGCGAGGCACATCTGGGCCAGTACCTCGCGGGCACCCTCTGGTTCTACTGGGTCGGCTGCGGCCGGCTGTCGGAGGGGCGGCACTGGCTGCAACGCGGCGTCGAACTCGACAGTGATCGTGACCAGTCACGGCTCAAGGCGCTGTGGGTGCTGGGCTATGTGGCCGTTCTGCAGGGCGACATGATCCCCGCGCTGACCGCGTTGCAGGAGTGCCGTGCGGAGGCGGACCGCACCGGCAACGCCACCGCTGTGGCCTATGCCGAGCACCGCACCGGCTGCCTGGCCCTGCTCACGGACGACATGCCGCGCGCCGAAACCCTGCTGCGCTCGGCCCTTGACCGCTACCACGCGATCGGCGAGCTCAACAGCAATGTCCTGATGGGCCAGGTCGAGTTGGCGATGGCCCTGGCGTTCCAGGGAGATCTGCCGGACGCGGTGAATCTGTGCGAGGACGTCCGCCAGGTGTGCGTGGACCACGGGGAGCGCTGGGCGCTGGCGTACGCCTTGTACGTCCTGGCGTACGGGGCCCTGGCCGGGGGCGATCAGGCGCGGGCCCGGCGTCTCCTGGAGGAGAGCATCGGCATCGGTCATGCCTTCAACGACCTGCTCGGCACGGTCCTCGCCATCGAGCTGCTCGCGCTGGTCACCGCGGAGGAGGGCGATCCGGCGGAGGCCGCCCTGCTACAGGGGGCCGCTTCCCGTATGTGGCCGTCGGTGGGGCTGCCGCTGTTCGGCTCGGCGTACTACAACGCGCCGCACGAGCGGTGCGAGGCGAGTGCCCGGCAGCGGCTGGGTGACGTGCGGTACGAGGAGTGCGTACGGGAAGGGGCGCGCCTCGGGCAGGAGGCGGCGGTGTCTCGGGCGCTGGGGCGGGCCGGGGTCCGGCCCCTCGGTGCGGTGCCGGCGCCGCGCGCGCTGCCCCCGAACGTGCGGAAGCCCGCCGTCTCGCCCACCTCGAAGGGCGGGGAGACGACGGGCTGACACGCAGGTGGTGCTACGTCCGCCGGAGAATGATCAGCGGGCGTAGTACTCGACGACGAGCTGCTCGTCGCAGATCACCGGGATCTCCTTGCGGTTCGGCTCGCGGTCCAGGCGGAACGCCAGGGCGCCGAGGTTCACCTGGAGGTAGCGCGGGGTCTCGCCGTCGGGGGCGAACCCACCGGCACGGGAGACCTCGAACAGCGTCTTGCTGCGGCTGCGCTCGCGGACCATCACGACGTCGTCGGGCTTGACGCGGAAGGACGGCTTGTCGACCTTGCCACCGTTGACCTCGATGTGGCCGTGGACGACCATCTGGCGGGCCTGGTAGATCGTGCGGGCGATGCCCGAACGCAGAACCAGGGCGTCGAGACGACGCTCCAGCTCGATGACCAGGGCCTCACCGGTCTTGCCCTGCGTCTTGGCGGCACGCTCGTAGGCGCGAACGAGCTGACGCTCGGACACGTCGTACTGCGCGCGCAGACGCTGCTTCTCGAGCAGACGGACCTTGTAGTCCGAGTTCTGCTTACGGCCACGGCCGTGCTCGCCCGGCGGGTAGGGGCGGGCCTCGAAGTACTTGACGGCCTTCGGGGTCAGCGCGATGCCGAGGGCACGCGACTTCTTGACCTTGGGGCGGGGCTGATTCGCCACTCTCTGTCTCTCTTTTCGGGTTTCGGCTCACCAGAGTTAAGGGAGGTCGCATCCGCAGCCTGGGAAACCCTTGGGGCCCTTACGGACCTGCTGGGCAGCCGCTCCCTGGACTGGGCACATACGTGCAGCACGCGAGTGGCCCACCGACCGTTTCCCGATACCGGGAGGGTGGTGGGCTGCCCGCGACACCTTCGACGGTGCGCGACGCTCCTGGAATCCCCCCTTGGAGGCGGGGGCTCCGGCTGGATGTCCCGTTCTGGTGGTGCCGACCGGAGCCGGACACGGGACGCAGCGCTTCGAGGATTCTACAGGGTGGTCAGGACCGCCCTCGACCGAGGTGCTTCCTGGTCCATTCCACCGCGTCCGCGTAGCGGGCCTCGGCGCCGTGGCGGGTCGGGGTGTAGTACTCCCGGTCCTTGAGCTCCTCCGGGGCGTACTGCTGGGAGGCGATGCCTTCGGGCAGGTCGTGCGGGTACACGTACCCCTGTGCGTGGCCGAGCTTGGCGGCGCCCTTGTAGTGCCCGTCGCGCAGATGCATCGGTACAGGGCCCGCGTGCCCCTTGCGTACGTCCTCCATGGCGGCGCCGATCGCCAGGGTCGCGGCATTGGACTTCGGGGCCAGGGCGAGGGCGATGGTGGCGTGGCTGAGGGTGAGCGCGGCCTCGGGGAAGCCGATCATGGCGACGGCCTGGGCGGCCGCGACGGCTATGGGCAGCGCGTTCGGATCGGCCAGGCCGATGTCCTCGCTGGCGGAGATCATCAGGCGGCGGGCGATGAAGCGGGGGTCCTCACCGGCCTCGATCATCCGGGCCAGGTAGTGCAGGGCGGCGTCCACATCGGAGCCGCGGATGGACTTGATGAGAGCGCTCGCCACGTCGTAGTGCTGGTCGCCGTCGCGGTCGTACTTCACGGCGGCCCGGTCGACGGTCTCCTCCAGGGTCTGGAGGGTGATCTCCGGCTCGCCCTTGTCGAGCGCGGCCCCGGCGGCGGCCTCAAGGGCGGTGAGCGCGCGGCGGGCGTCGCCGCCGGCGATCCGCAGCAGGTGTTCCTCGGCGTCCTCCGGGAGAGCGACGGCGTCCTTGAGGCCGCGCTCGTCGGAGAGCGCACGCTTGAGGAGGCCGCGCAGGTCGTCGTCGCTGAGCGGTTCGAGGGTGAGGAGGAGGGAGCGGGAGAGCAGGGGCGAGATGATCGAGAAGTACGGGTTCTCGGTGGTCGCGGCGATCAGCGTCACCCAGCGGTTCTCGACCGCCGGCAGGAGAGAGTCCTGCTGGGCCTTGCTGAAGCGGTGGATCTCGTCGAGGAAGAGGACGGTCTCCTTGCCGAAGCCGCCGGTGGCACGGCGCGCGCTCTCGATGACGGCGCGGACTTCCTTGACGCCGGCGGTGATCGCCGAGAGCTCGACGAAGCGCTTGTTCGTGGCCTTGGAGACGACGTACGCCAAGGTCGTCTTGCCGGTGCCGGGCGGGCCCCAGAGGATCACCGAGGAGGGGCCGGCCGGGCCTGAGCCGCTGTCGCCGACCAGTCTGCGCAGGGGGGAACCCGGCTTGAGCAGATGCTGCTGCCCCACGACCTCGTCGAGGACGCGCGGGCGCATCCGGACCGCCAGGGGACTGCTGGACGGGTCCTTCTCCTGGCGTTCTTCCGCTGCGGCGGTGAATAGGTCGGGCTCCACGGACAAAACCCTATGTCACGCCACTGACAACGCCCTCCCACCCGGGATGGGCTGCTGTCAGCTGGTCCAGAAGTCCCACCAGCGCGTCAGGATCAGCATGCCGATGATCCCGATGTGCAGCACCGGCAGGACCCAGGTGAACTCGCCGAAGAAGCTCTTCAGCCAGTTCGGTGCGGGCAGGAAGCCGTTGCGGATGTTGGACGAGGTGACGTACCAGAACATGATGATCGTGGCGGCCCACGCCAGGCAGCACCACAGGCACAGCGAGTTGATGCGGTACAGCGACTGGAACTGCAGCCAGGTGCAGAATCCGACGCCGAAGAGGGTGCCGAAGTTGAAGGTCAGCCAGTACCAGCGCGGGAAGGTGGTGCGGGCCAGCAGGCTCATGCCGACGCCGATCACGATGGCGTACGTCACCAGGCCGAGCATCGGGTTGGGGAACCCGAACGCCTCGGCCTGGTCGCTCTTCATGATGTTGCCGCAGGAAACGACCGGGTTCAGGCTGCACCCGGGCACGAAGTCCGGGTTCTCCAGCAGCTTGAACTTGTCGATCGTGATGACCCAGGAGGCCAGCAGACCGGCCGCACCGGTGATCAGCAGCAGCAGGGCGAGCGCACGACTGCCGCCGACCGTCCTCGGAGAGGCGACGGTGCTGTCATCGTGGTCGGTGGAGACGTCCTTGACTGTCGTCTTGCTCATCACGCCGTTTCCGTAGCTTCGAAGGGGCCTGCGGGCACGGACATTGTGCCGCACGCGCACGCGTGCCCACCGTTCGATGGGCATAAGGAAACACGCGCCCGCAGGCCTCCACGAACGGGGCCGCTCAGCCCAACCGCCCTGCGACCTCTGCCACGATCCCCTCGACCGCCACCGCGACCTGCTCACCGGACTCCATGTCCTTGAGCTGCACGACGCCCTCGGCGAGATCCCGCTCGCCGGCGACGATCGCGTACCGGGCGCCCGACCGGTTCGCGTTCTTCATCGCACCCTTGAGCCCCTTCGCCCCGTAGGAGAAGTCCGCCGCGACCCCCACCCTGCGCAGCTCGGTGACCACACCGAAGAGCACCCGGCGTGCCTCCTCCCCCAGCGGAACCGCGAACACGCTCGTGGACGACGGGAGTTCGAGCGAAACGCCCTCGGCCTCCAGCGCGAGAACCGTACGGTCGACGCCCAGTGCCCAGCCGACGGAGGGCAGCGCGGGCCCGCCGATCATCTCGGAGAGGCCGTCGTAGCGGCCGCCGCCGCCCACCGCTGACTGGGAGCCCAGACCGTCGTGGACGAACTCGAAGGTCGTCCGGGTGTAGTAGTCGAGCCCGCGCACGAGTCTCGGGTCGTCCTCGAAGGAGACACCCGCGGCCGTGATCAGCTCGCGCACCTCCTCGTGGTACGCCTTGCAGGCGTCGCACAGGTAGTCACGCAGCAACGGTGCGCCGGCCAACTGCTTCTGGACGTCGTCGCGTTTGTCGTCGAGGACCCGCAGCGGGTTGATCTCGGCGCGGCGGAGCGTCTCCTCGTCCAGGTTCAGCCCGCGCAGGAAGTCCTGGAGGGCGGCCCGGTAGACGGGACGGCACTCCTTGTCGCCGAGGGAGTTCAGCAGGATGCGGAAGTCGCGCAGTCCCAGCGAGCGGTACGCCTGGTCGGCCAGGATGATCAACTCGGCGTCGAGCGCGGGGTCCTCGGCGCCGATCGCCTCGGCGCCGACCTGTGAGAAGTGCCTGTAGCGGCCCTTCTGGGGGCGCTCGTAGCGGTAGTAGGAGCCCGAGTACCAGAGCTTGACGGGGAGATTGCCCACCTTGTGCAGGTTGGCCTCCAACGCGGCGCGCAGCACGGACGCGGTGCCCTCGGGGCGCAGCGCCAGCCTGTCGCCGCCCTTGGTCTCGAAGGCGTACATCTCTTTGGTCACGATGTCGGTGGACTCACCGACCCCGCGCGCGAACAGCTCGACGTTCTCGAAACCGGGCGTTTCGATGTAGCCGTAGCCGGAGTTCCTGAGCGGGGCGGCGATCGCCTCGCGGACCGCGAGGTACTTCGCGCTCTCCGGCGGAACCAGGTCGTACGTGCCCTTGGGGGCCTTGAAGGTGCTCACGAAGGTTCTCGTCACATTCCTCGTCGGGGAGCGTCCGTGCTCCCGAGGCCGGAGGCCACCTCCCGCATATACGGGTTGGCGGCGCGCTCCTGGCCGATGGTGGTCTGGGGGCCGTGGCCGGACAGCACCACGGTCGAGTCGTCGAGCGGCAGGCACACGCGGGCCAGCGAGTCGAGGATCTCGGGGTGGGAACCGCCCGGCAGGTCGGTGCGTCCGATGGAGCCGGCGAAGAGCAGATCCCCGGAGAAGAAAACGGAAGGAATGTCCGCGTTCTCGGGCATCAGGAAGGTCACCGACCCCTTCGTATGACCGGGGGCGTGCGCCACGGACAGCTCCAGGCCGGCCAGCGACAGCCGTGCGCCGTCGGTCAGTTCGCGGACGTCGTCCGGCTCTCCCACGGTCAGTTCGCCCATCAGCGGCATCCCGATGGAACGGCCGAGCGCCTTCTCCGGGTCGCTCATCATGTACCGGTCCTCGGGGTGGATCCAGGCCGGTACGTCATGGGCTCCGCACACCGGGACGACCGAGGCGACATGGTCGATGTGGCCATGCGTGAGGATGACCGCGACGGGCTTGAGCCGATGCTTCCTGAGCGCGTCCTCGACTCCCTGGGTGGCCTGATGGCCGGGGTCGATGATGACGCACTCCTCACCCGCGCCGGGGGCGACCAGATAACAGTTGGTCCCCCAGGCCCCTGCGGGGAACCCGGCAATGAGCACGATCGTCCTTCGTTTGTGGCGTACGAGGTCATACGGCGTCGTACGGGGCGGGCGGCTGTGGATCAGAGCCTACCGGCGCTGCCGAATCCTCAGCGAACCCATATACGGTACGGGGCACACGCAGGCGGTCGGCTCACAAGACGCACGCGTCCCACTTGACGTACGAGACGCATGAGGAGAAAACCCGGTGGTCACCCAGGAGCAGCGGCGGCGTCAGCTCGCCCGGGAGAAGTTCTTGCGACAGCAGCAGCGGCGTACAGCCGCCCGGCGCAAGACACACGCACGCAACGCGATCATCGCCTCGGTCCTCGGCGTCATCGTGATCGGCAGCGTCGTGTCGTATGCGACCGGGGTCTTCAAGAACGACAACAAGGCGTCCTCCGCGGCCGCGGAGGCGACCCCGAGCGCCTCGGCGCCGAGCGCGGCGCCGGATCCGTGCGAGAAGGCCGCCGCGGGCGCGGTGAAGACGGAGACCTGGAAGAAGGAACCCGCGATCACCATCGACAAGTCCGCGGACTACACGATGAAGATGGCGACGACCTGCGGCGAGATAGACGTCGCACTGAAGACGGCCGCGGCACCGCACACCGTCAACTCGTTCAGCTTCCTCGCGGCCAAGGGCTACTTCGACCACACGAAGTGCCACCGGCTCACCACGAACGGCATCTACGTGCTGCAGTGCGGTGACCCGACGGGCGCCGGTTCCGGCACCCCGGGCTACACGATCCCGGACGAGAACCTGAAGGACGCAAGCCTCAAGGACAATGTGTATCCGGCGGGCACGGTAGCCATGGCCAACACCTACGACGCTTCGACGGGCCAGGGCCGCAACACGGGAGGCAGCCAGTTCTTCCTCGTCTACCAGGACAGTCCGCTCCCGGCCGACTACACACCGTTCGGAACCATTTCCAAGTCCGGGATGGAGGTCCTGGCGAAGATCGCAGGGGCCGGCGAGAGCACCGGCGCGGGCGACGGAGCGCCCAACGCGACCGTCGTGATCAACAAGATGACCGTGACGAAATCCTGACCGCCAGCTGCGAAATTTCGGTCGCGCGGGATGCGGACAGCCGCCCTGCCGGTCGCCTATGTTGGCCGTTACGAAACTGTGGACGATGCCCGGGGGCGCTGACGCCTCTCGCAGGCATCATGTGGAGGAGGCGCTGTGAGCAGCGACCCGTGGGGCCGCGTCGACGAGACGGGGACCGTGTACGTGCGTACGGCCGACGGCGAGCAGGTCGTCGGCTCCTGGCAGGCCGGCTCTCCTGATGAGGCGCTGGCCTACTTCGAGCGCAAGTACGAAGGCCTGGTTGTCGAGATCGGCCTCCTCGAAAAGCGAGTGAAGACCACCGACCTGTCGGCGAAGGACGCTCAGACCGCCGTCGCCCACCTGCGCGAGCAGGTGGACGCGCACCACGCGGTCGGCGACCTGGCAGCGCTGCGGGAGCGGCTGGACAAGCTCGTCGAGACGGTCGACGCGCGCCGCGAGGAGCGCAAGGCCCAGCGGGCCAAGCAGTCCGACGAGGCGCGGCACGCCAAGGAGGCGCTGGTCGTCGAGGCCGAGGAGCTGGCGCAGAGCGACCAGTGGCGGGCGGCCGGTGAGCGCTTGCGTGCCCTGGTGGACACCTGGAAGGGGCTGCCGCGGCTCGACCGGAAGTCGGACGACGAGCTGTGGCACCGCTTCTCGCACGCACGCTCGGCGTTCTCCAAGCGTCGCAAGGCGCACTTCGCGTCGCTGGACGCGCAGCGCGAGGACGCCCGCAAGGCCAAGGAGAAGCTGGTCGCCGAGGCCGAGGGGCTGTCCAGTTCGACGGACTGGGGTCCGACGGCGGCGCGTTACCGCGATCTGATGACGGACTGGAAGGCCGCGGGCCGTGCGCAGCGCGAGCACGAGGACGATCTGTGGAACCGCTTCCGCGGCGCCCAGGACGTCTTCTTCGCTGCCCGCAGCTCGGTCTTCGCCGAGCGTGACGCCGAGCAGACGGAGAACCTGACGCTCAAGGAGGAGCTGGCCGCGGAGGCCGAGAAGCTCGTCCCGGTGCAGGACCTGAAGACGGCCCGCGCCGCCTTCCGTTCCCTCAACGAGCGCTGGGAGGCCATCGGCCACGTGCCGCGCGATTCCCGCCCGAAGGTCGAGGGCCGGATGCACGCGGTGGAGCGGGCGCTCCAGGAGTCCGAGGAGACCGAGTGGCGCCGGACGAACCCGGAGGCACGCGCGCGTGCCGAGGGTCTCACCGGTCAGCTCCAGGCCGCCGTGGACAAGCTCCAGGGCCAGATCGAGACGGCGCGCTCCACGGGCAACACCGCGAGGGCCGACAAGCTCCAGAAGGAGCTCGACGGCCGTCAGGCGCTGCTCGACCAGGCGCTGAAGGGCCTGCAGGAGTTCGGCGGCTGAGGCAGGTACTGAGCGGCAACTGAGGCGGCCGGTTTTCCCGCTGCTACGTAGAGGGGCGCCCCGACGGTTCGATCGGTTGCCCCACCACATAGATCCC